>JAEWKH010000037.1 GCA_023386155.1 Pseudomonadota bacterium | reverse complement strand
AACGTAGGCTCGTTGATGAGTCCTTCTTCGATAGTGGAATAGTCGGTATTCAATCCACCATTGAACTCTACTTCCAGAACCCTGCGCGCAGTGCGCTCGACTTCCATCACCATCTTAGAGCCCCTGCTTGACTTTAACGAAGCCGATGAAGAGTTGCCGACGGATATCGTCCGGCCTTTTCAAGAGCACGCCTATATCGTGAGTTCCAGGCTTCAGCGAAGCCGTCAGCGATTCAGGGAAGACCCAATCGACGCGCCCATTCGAGAGCGTCAATATCGGCTCATCTTGATCGGCCGTCAGCATCTTCGTTCTTGGCAACCGTGACCACAGAGTGACGGTCAGCTCGATCCCGGATTCGGTGAAATCGACAGGAATTCCATCGACCTTGAGCGTGAAGCCGTCTTCCCAGCCTTCGAGATTGGTGAAAGGCGGGAATTCTATAGGCCGAAGCCTGTCGAATTCTGTCGTCATGAAGAGAACTCCTGACCGGGAAACCGGATCGCCGTGCCTGAATGCCAAAAAGCCGCCTGACGGCGGCGCTGCATACATCGGAATATGGCGTAGTGATCAGTAGGCCGTCGTGATGGCGGCGACCCGGGAATCGATCTCGGCCGTGGTCGTGACGGTATCATCGTCGATGTCGGAGAGAAGCGAGGCCTCCGCATCCAAGCAAGCCTGGAAATGGATCGACACGACATCATCGATCCGCTGAACGTCGGCATTCGACATCTGAACCAGGCTTCCATCCAACAAGCGAAAATACGACGTGTCGCCGCGGCCGCCTGCCGCTATGGCCTTGATGGCAACGCCGAGCACACGGATGGCCTCTTCGTCCGTCCCCACATTTGCAGCCGCTTCGGCTTCTGATAGCGTGACGGAGATGCCACCATTCCGAACTCTTGCGAGTTTCATCACTGCGTACATCTTGAGGTCGACCGACGGCGCGATGGTTGCGATGGTGAGGCCGGTCCACCTCCGCTGACCGGGATGGTCGATGAACTCCTGCCATTGCTCGTTTGAGATCTGGATAGCCTCTTCGGGTATGGCGCCCTCAGCGACATGGATCTCGTCGTCATAGAAGGCGGTCGGCAACCCGACTTCATCGAATACCGCGTACATTGTCATTATCTTCTCCTAGTCTCAGGCGCCGATGGCGATCCATGCCGGCCCGGTGCTGCCTATGCCTTGAAACTCATTGCCTCTGAAATATATCTGGCAGCCTGTGGCAGACTTCGCATACACCAAGGGCACGGAGTAGTAGCTCGCATTCCAAGCTGATGCCAAATCCCAACCTCCTGCCAGCACCATGATCACGCCGCTCGGGAAGGCTATGGGAAACACCACATTGATGTATACGTTGGTGCCAGATATGGTACCGGCATCCTGACTGCCCCACTGCACTATCATCCCGCTCGGGAACTTCTGGTACTGCCCCGTGCCAGAGAACTTCAGCATGCTCGCTAGCTGGGACATGGTGAGGTCCTGGGGCGCGCCTGTGCCGGCCCCGGCATTGCGGCCCCTCACGGTGGCCTGGGGCATATCCCCGTCGATGACGCGCCAAGCCGAACCCGTGTAGCGCTTGAATTGGCCCGTGGATGTATCCTCCCAGATGGTACCGCGAACCCTGTAAGAAGGCTCGGCCGGCCCGCTATGAGAGGACAGCAGAGCGCTGAATGAGGCGTTGTCTCTGGCGGCGTAATTGGTCGGTGTGGACGGCCCCGTTGCGGGAACGCCAAAGTTTGCTGCTTGGCTCATGTTTCTATCCCTTGGTTAGTTTCCGGAGCGCCCATAGCCGACGGCAACGTAATCGAGCGTGCGTGCAACAGGTGTCCCTGACGAGCTGAAGAACCGGATATTGAATCCGGTGGCGTCCTTACTGGTTATCGAATAGGTATCGCCTGTAAGAAGTCCCTGAGCCGTGATGCCAAGCCCCTTGAGAACTTTATAAGCGGGCGAGAAGATGACCCGCCGGCCAGCTGCTGGAATGGCAAGATCCTCGCCCGACAAGATGCGATCCGGCATGTCGATTTGTACCTCCAAGCGCGTGACCACGGGCGTCACGGCAAACTCGAATGAGTAAAGGCGCGCCCGGAATTGGAAGGCCCGCGCCGAAACATCGCCGATCACGAAGGGCTGCCAATCACTCCATTTCGGCGCACCGGAAGGGTTGTCGTTCGTAGTCCTGTATTCGATATCGACATCCCAGACGGACGGATCCTCAAGCATGAAGAAGTCTTCCACTGAGAATACATCGGGCCGCGCGAAGAAATCGTCGGTCACGTTCAGGCCGAAAGCTTCAACCGCAGCCGTGAGACGTGACGTGTATATATCTCCAAGATCGAGGGTTTCCGCGAACACGTAAGTGCCTTCGGGAGCAAGCCCGCCGTTACCCAAAAACCAGTCCGCTACGCCGAATACATTGGTTCGGGAGAAGAAATCGTCGGTATAGTCGAGCTGGAGACCTGCGAGTTCCGAATTGACGAAGACGTTCGTCTTGGCGCCAACGAAGCCAGGCTGCTGAACCAGGTTCTCGACAGCGTTCAAATCGTGCAGTGCCTCCACATCCGAGACGATCAGAGCCGCATTCCGGCTCGCGATGCCCGTGATCGACACGGCCTTGATGAGATAGGTCCCGACCCGGGCTGGCACCTGTTCGGTCGTCAGCGTCGTGCGCAGGACCAGCGGCACCGCCGTACCCCAGGTTGCTCCGGTCATCTTGGGCGAGAAGCGGATCTCATAGTGCGAGAAATGCAAATCCGGCACCGGATTCCAGGTCAGGCGCATGGCGTCGTTCAGGATCGATGCCATGAAGCCCGTGACGTCCGATGGTGGCGCCATCAGCCCGAGGACAGGCACGTTGCGTAAATAGACCCACACGGATCCCGACAAGGCCGTGTACACTGACCGGGCCCGCATGTCGATGTAGCAGGCGGGAAGGTCGTATTCCTCGAACGACGTGCCTTCCGTTCCTCCCATATTATGCCAGGAGCCGTCGCTGATCGGCGGCACGAGGACAGTGTCCGGATCGGTATTGCCAACATCCGGGATCGTGTTCGGGACAATTCTGTATTCCACCTCCGTCAGAAGAGCGCGCTGATCGAGAGCGCGCACCCACCGGAACGTGACGGCGCTGCGCACCGTACCGCCATCGTTGAAGAGCCGCTCGGTCACGCTCAGATTGGTTGGGGGCAGGATATCGACGTCAGGATCATAATCGTCGTGCGGATTCGGCACCGGCACGGCACCGATGGCATCCCACACCTCCTGTCGATCGATGACGGCCTCGACATCGACCCGATCGCGCCCCGATGGCTTGGCACTGCGCACGAGGTAATTGCGCTGGAAGGTGGTGCCGGGGCCAATCAGCACCGTCGTCTCCTCCATGAGGCCGATGGCCAGCACGGATGTGAGGGGAAGGCCGGTTTGGGCTTCGACGGTCGCGCGGGATGAGGCGTTCAAGACGAGCTTGTCCGCCTGAGCACCCTGGCCATTGAGAAGGACAGGTCCCCATTCCCGGCCGGACCGATCGCGGAGCACGATATGGTCGCCCGCCGTATAGGCAACGGGCCGGTCGAGCGTGAGGGTCTGTCCGCTTACGGACAGAATGCTTGCGATCTTCGCATTACTTGAGAACCAGATATCGACCGCAATCCGGTCACCGCGCTTGTAGATGCGGCCGTCATGCTCGGTACTGAATCGAGCGACCTGGCGACGGAAGAAGGCGCCGGCCGCCAGCCAGCGCGCCAGATGCACGGCATGGTCCCAGGAGGACACCCCGAACATCTTTCGGCGTGTCGGCGTGATCGACGGGTTACCGTAGATCACCGCCGGAAGCTGCAGCGGCCTCCTCGGATCGGCCTTCTCCTCGTATTCCGCCAGGAGATGAGCATCGCCCCGGTCGGGATCGGTATCGAAGATAAGTCCCGAAGTCCCGTGGACGATCTGCCGCGGCGTTATGACGTGCCGGCGGCCGGTATGCGGCTCGTCGCGCACGAGCGACCACAAGCGGCCGAGTTGCACCGGCTCTGCCCGCAAGGGGAAGAGGACGGCGCCTGCCACGTTCCAGATGCTGTCCGGGCCACGGATGACCCCGTCAAAGGTGTCGAATTGTCCGACCGTGTCGGCATACCACTTCGCCGTTTCCGCATCGAAGGCGCTATCGGAGATCGCACCGCCGTAGCTGGCGTTGCGCATCACATCGGCATAGATCCAAACAGCTTTCCGGGTCGCCTGCGGTGCGGTCCAGGCAGAACCGTTCCACACTGGAACCTTTCCGGTCGCCTCGACCTGAACCTCCGCAAAGGAGTTGACGGCAAGCGCTGGGCTCGAGCGAACCTTGATGGCGAGTTCGGTGACGTGATAGCGGCGCCGGGTATCCGGCACGTAGCCCCGCAACCCGTCCCACTGCAGAGTATTGGTGATGTTCGTCTCACGCGCGTTGCGCGGCGTGTTGTTGTAAAGATTTCGGCCCCGCACGGCATATCGTCCCTCCGGCACGCTGACGATGCGAGTGAAGCGCAACGGTCGCCGGGACAGGCGGTCTTGGCCCTCGCTGGTCAGAAGCTTCCAATCGCCAATGTAGCTGCCGTTGTCATCGACTTTGCGATACTGGAATTCCCAGCCCAGGGGAGCCCCTGCCTCTTGTGCGCCTTTGCTGTTCGTGAAATTCAGAATCGAGCCCTGCGGCGCAGAGATGTCCACCTGGATCCTGTTGATCGTGACACCAGGTCCCGTGATTGTGAAAGCGGGCGACCATTGACCATTCGGGTCATCGGGCCGTGGCAACGCGTTGCCTTGTACGGCCGATGACGAGACCACGTCGCGCGGCACGAGACTGCAGGCTTCGCCAGGGTTCACCACTTCGACCTGACTGCCCTCGAAGGCCGACCGGATGCTGAAATTCACCCCGTCCGAGCTCGTTGCCATGATCTGGTTGCCGACCCGGATCCTGTGGATCTGGCATCCGCCCAGAGTGATGGTCATCCGCTTGAAGAGAATCTGGTCTTCGCCCTCGTACCGAAAATAGTCCGGCTGAGAGAGGTCGGGCGTGGTCCAGCAGCGACCGTAAAGACGCGGGATGCGATCTCCCGGTCTCGGCAGATTGCCGCCGCCGGACACGCCATAAACAGGTCGGTCGTCGGTGTCCTGCTGCTTGTTGGCCTTAGGCTTGAACGCCATGGACATCAGGGCCATGCCGCCCATGACGATACCAGACGCGAGCACCTGCCCGCCCAAGGTCAGCGCGCCACCGGCCCCGACGAGGCCCGGGATACCGGCCGCGCCGAGCGCTCCCACGAGATAAGGAGCAACCACCGCCAACGCGATTGCGCCGACGGCAAGGGCGATCGAGGAACCCGAGCCCCCCGCTCCACCGAGCGGGAGGTAGACGATGACGATCACATCTTCCGGCCCGACAAGCCGGTCTTTCCACTCCTCCCGAAGCACGACTGTGATGTCGGACGGTGCAAGCGCCTCTCCCAGCCGATGCACGGAAACGATGTGTGGACGCGAACGATCCGCATAGCGAGCTATGACGGAAGAGAGCCGACGGCGGCGGCGGTCCGTCCTTAGCGTCGGACGAACCTCCGCACCGGTCACGGTGCGTTGAGCGATCAGGGTCATGGATGATGACGAAAGAATCGAGGTTTCCAGCGGCGAAGCTCTTTCAGCTCCGTCAGAGTTTCGAAGATGACGCCATGCGGCTCATCGCAGTGCCAGACGCGGCCGCGCCGATCCGTCACAAGGTAGATTCCCGCGTGAAGCAGGCCAGCACGGGTCATGATGACGATATCGCCATCCTGTGGGTCGAAGACCTCGGACCAGGCTCTCCGCGCCGGATGCGATGCGAAGGTCTCAAGGCGCCTCGGCAGGTCGTCCACGAGATCGACATCGAAGAACGGCAAGGCCTCGCAGCCGAAGAGATCCCGCCGCACGGTCCGGACGAAGATCCAGCAGTTGAATGCGGCCCGATCCCACGACTTGGAGACCAGAGCGTCGAGAGTGGCGTCCCGGTTCATCATGACGCGAGGAAGAGGCCAGGATAGTTGTCGATGTCGTAGGTGGCGCGCGGGAAAGCCTGACCTCCGACCTCTTCGAAGCCGACCTCGCCTTCAACCGCCGTGGCCGAGACGCTGACTTGGCGCATGCGCAGCCCCGTAATCACATCACCGGGCTCGAACCGAGCATCGGAACGGTATGCACGGTAGGTGACGGAGATGGTGCCCGCCGACACCGCGACAGCTTCCAGATACGGGACCAGCATGGCCGAAACCCCATCGACGCGGATTTTTCCCGGCGTTGGGCCGTCTTCGTCGAACCCTGGAGGCGTGACATCGAACGCCATGGCGGTAAAATTGGCGACCGTCCCGTTCTCAAGCGTCAGAGCCACGACCTCGGCAGCATCGAGACCATCATCACCCGTGACGAGCCGGACAGGAGTACCCCAGCTTGGATGATAGAGTTCCAGTGTGTGAAGAATGACGACATTCGCCGGAGCCGAGGCATAGGCCTCCTCCATGGCGGCAGAGAGGCGGCTCACCATCAGTAGTCCCTCACGAACAAGGTCATTCCCACGAGATTGAAGGAACCGAGCGCTTGGATGGATGGATGATCCTTCAGGCGCACCGTCTTGGACGGAAACGGCAGGGTTGCTCCAGGCCTCCAGACCGGCATGGTGAATCGAGAAGCGCCGTGATTGAGCGTATCCCGCACGAAGGCCTGGAAGACCGCAAACTGCGCGTTCGTCATGCGGAACCTCAGATTGACGATCGCCCATGTGGTGGAGGAGCTGCGGCGGGCGCGCCGCGGCCCGTCCTCCATCTCGGTTTCGATCGGAGGCTGAAAGAGCGATTCCGGGCCCGAGCCGTCACGAAGGGGAATGACGGGAAGCGTCGTCGGCCAAAGGGGATATGCCATTTAGCCCCTCACTTGAGCCGGCGCACCAAGAGCTTTGGAGAAGGTGCCGTTTCGTGTGGTTTCGCGCATCATGTCCGCCTTCACGACGTCGAGCATGACCCTCATATCGCCGTTTGGAGCCCGCTCCTGCCTCGTACCGACCTGCGCTCCAGCCATGTTGTTGACGACGACCTGAAGTCCGCCTCCCTTTCCGTTCGGGACGATCCGCCCTGGCGTCGTAGGCACGAAGGTTTCGCGGCCGCTCTCACCGACGGTGTAGCCGACACCGGCCTTGACCGGGCCGCCGCCGGCGCGACCTGTCGGATTGAACGAGAGACCACCTCCGCCGCCTGTCAGGCCGCCGAGGAGCGAACCCAAAAGACCGCCACCGCCCTTGCTGTCGAAGATGCTGTTGATGGCCATGTCGAGCAGCCGATCAGCCACACGGGAAAGCATGTTCTCAAGTGCCGCGGCTGCATCTTTACCCTCTCGCAGATCGCTGATGAACCCGCCGAGCGCATCCTTGGCGACGCCGCCGAGCTCCTGCATGGTCTGCTGGTAGCGTTCCTGAGCGGCTTTCGCTTCCTCGAGTTGGGTCGATGCGAGCGCGTATGCCGTGGCGAGCTTGTCCACATTGGCCCGCAGAGCGTCGGTCACGGGAACGTTGGCCTGCTTTGCGGCTTCCAGAAGCCTGAAAGCAGCCTCGGCTTTCGTGGCTTCGAATGCCGACCTCCCGAGGGTCTCGCGCTCGGTGTTCATCAGGCCGATGCGCTTCTCCATATTGGCGATTTCGCGCTCGTACTCGTTCTTCTTGCCCTTCTTGCCATCGCCGCTGCCTGGAGCCGCGTGAAGGTTGCTGGTGTTTCCCGAGAAGGTAGATTGAGGAGTGTACCCCGCTTGATTGTTGCGGCGGCTCTGCTCGGCACTGTCCTGTGCGCGGATGTTGGCTTGGTTCCGGATTTCCTGCAGCGCGTCACCAACCGCGGAAGCCGCCTGGCCTATGTAATCGGCGGTCAGAGCCTTGAAGGCTTCTCCATAAGCCTTTCCGGCGGTCTCTCCTGCCCCGGCAAAGCGGTTCTCAATCCTTCCGAGGTCCACCCCTCCCATGAGGTCGAATTGAGGTCCACTGACGATTGCGGAAAGGCTATTTGCCTTCTGAATGATTCCGTTGATGGCGCCGACGATCGCCTGCACGGCGGACTGTATGGTTGCAATGACGCCATTCATGGCGTTGACGATCGTCTCTGCCAGAGCCGCTCCGAGATTGTTCCATGTCGCAAGAACGGTCTTCGCCATGAACACGAACGTTCCGATGATGCCATTCACCTGTGCCTTGATGGCCCTGACAAGGAACTCCATCGTCTGACCGCCATCGATGCCGACCGATGACAGTGCCGTCGTGATGTAATCAGCCGCTTGCGCAAAGGCCGCTTGGATGGCTTTTGCGGCTTCACCGCCTAGTCTTGTGGCCATATCGAAAGCGACGGCAGCATAATCCGCCAAGGTCGCAAGCTCGCCTGAGATCGGCCTCAGGGCATCGCTGAACAGATAGAGGGCCGTCGCGCCGCCGGCGACCGCCGAGCCGACGAGGCTCAACCCACCTGTCGCGACCGCAAGGGCAACGCCGAAGGCAACCAAAGCGGGGATTGCAACTTCGGCATTGTTCGCAATGCCATTGATGAGACCGGCAATCTTGGCGGATGATCCATTGGCCTTATCGGCCTGCCCGACATAGGCCGTGAGCGCCGTGTTGAGGTTCGTGAGGCTCTGCCCAATCGTCGAATTGGTCTTTGCAAACTGCGCATCGATTTCCTTCGAACCGTTGAGTATCGCTTTGAAGATGCGGTCGGCAGTGAGCTTCCCGTCCTCACCGAGCTTTTTGAGCTGCCCTATGGAGACACCGAACTCCTTGGCGATGAGCCGGGCAAGCGGCGGCGCACCTTCCAGGATGGAGTTCAGTTCATCGCCGCGCAACGCGCCGGCCGCCATGGCTTGGTTCAGCTGAAGGATCGCACCTGATGCAGCCGATGCCGACTGCCCGCCGACAGAAAAGGCCTTGTTGATGGTTTCCGTGGCCTGAGCGACTTGGGCCTGGGTTGCCCCAAGCTCCGCCGTCGATCGGCTCAAACCTGTATAGAGCTCCACGGTCGCGCCGAACTCGGACCTCGTGCGGATGGCGAGGTCTGCAAGCTCCTTCTGGCGCTGCGCAACGCTGCCCGTCGCCTCGCCGGCGGCGGCAATCTTATTGGCCGACTCCGTCCAGGCATCGGCATATAACTTCAGTGCTCCGAGAGAGAGATAAGCGCCAGCAGCCGCCCCAACCTGCCGAAAGCCCATTGCTACCCGAGAAGCGGCTGTCCCCATCATCTTTTCAATGCGGCTGGCCGCTTGCTGGGTTCGCTGCTCCACATCGCGCATGGCTTTGTCTACGACTTGACGCGTGCGCGCCATTTCTTTTTCATATTTCTTGATGTTCGCCTCGAGGACGACTGTCAGTCGTTCGATGTCGGTAGCCACAAGAAACACCTCACGTAAGGTCAGGAGAGATCATGAAAATGAATAAGGTAGTTCGGGTCAGCCTTTCGGGCGGCCTAATTGGGCTTCTCACGACCAACCCCCGACGAACCTTGGACGCCACAATCGAGAAGCATAACCAGGATGGCTGGAACGCTATCTATTTCTCGGATCATAAGGACACGAACCTGCTGGTTTTCCTGCTCAGATTGGCGGTACTTGTCCTGACGCTGGGCATGTGGACGTGGGGAGCCGGATACCTAGTGCTGTTTGAGCGCCAGCGCGCCTGATCGCCCCTTATGTCGTCTGATCCGGGAAGGCGTCATAGGCACGGCTTGCAGCTTCGAACTCCGCATCCGTCATTTCCTTGTTCTTTTCGCCACCGTGAGCCGCATTCCAGCCGTCGAGACAGGCGAAGAACTGCCACAGGCTCATGGCATCCACCTCACGGGGCGGGAAGCCCATCACGGCTCCCGTTCCGTAGAGGGCGGCGTATCCGATGAGGCTGCGCTCGTCGCCGCTTCGGGCGCTTCCTCTTTTCCCGGTTGATCTTCTTGGTCCGTTCCGTGGAGCGCCGCGCCAAGCACCAGCATGGCCGGCGCCCGCGTTTCCACAAGCGGACGATCGTCCACATAGCGCTTGACCAGGCTCAAAGCCTTTGCCGGTTCCATCCCGCCGCCGATCAGGCCCAGACGGATGATCTCCCTGGCGTCATCGACCATCCAAGAACCATCCATGAGTCTCTGGAAAAGCCGCAGGGGACCGACGCCGGTCTTTTCCTGCAGCTCCCGAAGCTGACCGATCGGTAGGCGGAAGGTCTGAGGGCCGTCAGCCCAATCGAATGAAATCGAGGCGTCACGCGACATCAGGCAGCCGCCACGCTGGTGACCGTCAGCGCACCATCGCCTTCGCCTGAGACCTCGGTCTGCCATTTTTCGCCGCGCGATGCGGAAAGGCTTTGGGTCACATGGGCCCGCCCGGCGTAACGACGCACAGGCGTGCTGCCTCCCGATCCTGCCCCGGCAAGATCAAGGCGGATGTTGCTGGGTGCCGAGCTCAGCGTTGCATCCTCCAGGAGCGGGACTGCCTCAACGGCGACGACACCGGAGGCCGAGAACGACCAGGACAGAGAGACGACATCGCGCTCGGTCCAAGCCGCAGCGTCCGGATCGTCACAATCCGGCACGGTCGTGTCGTTCGTCTCCTTGTCGATCGTCAGTTCCATTTCGGTGAAACCGCAGACCTTGGTGAAGACCTCTGGCGTAGCGCCATCGCCAATGTAAAGTGCACCCGCGCCAAATCGCAGGGTTTGCGGAGCGGCCATAGCTTTATCCTCAAGTGAAGTGCTTCCAGCCGGGAAGCGCGGTTTAAAGTGGATCGATCAGCGCCCTAAAGCTCAGGACGGCATGCGAAGTAACGCCATCAGGATCATCCAGGGTACGGGTGTCGCGGTGCTCGTGCTCCACGACCCGGAAGCCCTCGAGAGCGGGAAGCCAGCCATGCAGAGCCGTGCGCGCCGCGGCGGCCAGCCTGCGAGCCTCCACCTGGCCGACCGCACGGGACCAAACGTGAAGCGTCACAAATACCTCCGTGGAGTCGAGGCAATCGGCGCCATCTGAGATCGTCTGAATCTCCCCAATCTCGAGATATGGAAAGATTGCCGTCGCCGGGACGCGGTCATAGACACGATCCTGCACCTCGGCCACCTGATCTTGCAGGCGTGACCAATAGGCATTCTGCAAAGGGAGCGATGGATCACTCATTGGCCAGCAGCCTGTTTGACCGATCTCGTGGTGGCCCGGCTGATGCGGGATCTAATCCGCTTCCGGATCGCCCGCCACGCCGGGTAAAAGAATGGCTGCGCACTGGCGCCGGGATGGTTCACGCTCGGGATGAGCCGGCCATAGATGTTCAGAAGGCCGCCAGGCCGCTTCGGCTTGATCATATGGGCTGACGTGCCGAACTCGACCAGCGCGGCATACCATGCCTTCTTGTCCCCGGCATGGATCGTGACGCTCAAATCCGGATCTGCTGCCCCGCCGCCGGCGCTCACGCCGCGGACATTGGCATTGTCCAGCCGGTAGGCGCCGAAGGTATAGCCGATGCTATTCTTCAGATCCCCGCTCTTGACCGGCGCCAGGCGCCTCTGCATTGCCGTCAACTCCTCCGCGCCTTGCTTGAGCGCTTCGTGGATGGCTTTTCGAGGGGCGCCCTGGATCGCTGCGAGCCGCTTCGCCAGACGAACCTTGTTCTGAACCTTTGTCATAGGTTGCAGCTCCTGCCTCAACGGCGGCCTTAGCGGCTGGGGTTGTCGTCATGTAGGTTTGCCCCGCCTTGTGCTCGATGATCACGCCCGGGGCGGCCCGGAAATCGAAATCGCGGGTGAAGGTGACGCGGGGCATCAGCTCGCTCCTCCAAGGGTGCAGGACAGGAGGCGGTATTGCCCTCTGTATTCTTCCGGATCCGTGATGCTGAGGATAGCGAACACGCGGCATGAGTCACGCGCATCGAGCGCGCGCCATTCGGTCCTGATGCCAGCGGTGTCAGATGAATACCGAACCCAGACATCGACGGGATTGACGCCCTGCAGCCTCGATGCTGCCACCGTCTCCCGACCAGGCGAAACCGTCACGCGGGCCGCGACCGTGACCACGTCCTCCCAGGGACCGATTTGATCGTTGCCGTATTGGTCCTTCACGGCGCCACGGCGCTGGAAGATGAGGCGGTCGCGAAGCTGACCCGGTTGAATCGGCATATCACACCCTCAGCCAGCGGTAGGGTTCGATCTTCTCCCGGGCGCCGAGCGGAATGGTCACGGCAGCACCGCCCCGCAGATCAAAGCCGGAGGCCACAACCATCATGGCCGCTTCCTTGAACACGGCCTCGGCATCCGGCGGCACAAGGCTGATGTTGCAGTACTGCAGCACCTGCTTTTCCGCCGAATCCATGATCGACTGGATGAGGGCGTCGTCATCATCGTGCTCGACGCGCAGATACGCCTTCACCTCGTCCAAGGTGTAGAGCGGCCCAAGTTCGGTGATGACGACGTTCGCCATGATTATTCGCCCTCCTCGTCGACCTCATATCCGAGGTTCTTGGCGACAGCCTCCGATCCGATCAGCGTCGGATCGTTGAAGTCGATGCGGTTCTGATCCGCCGTCGTGTTCTTGCGGGGATTACTGTCAACCGCGGAATGGTCGGGATCGACATCCGGAACGATCTGGCGAGGCGCACCGGACGGATCGAATTCCGTCGCAGGTGGGATATTCGCAGCCTCCTTGATATTCTGACCCGCAGCGGTCTGTGTCTTCTTGGCAACCATGGTCAGTCTCCTTCCAACGGGTGAGAAGTCCACCTACAAAAAGGGCCCCGGAAGGGGCCCTGATCGCTACCTCTCGAAGGGAGGCTTTAGCTGTTGGCAGCAACCTTGAGTGCCCGCATGGGCTCCGGGTTGTAGACGCCGCCACCGACGCGCTTCGTGGTATAGAAGTGCACGAACGGCTTGTTGGTGAAGGGGTCCCGCAGGACCCGGATGCCGATGCGATCCACCACCAGGTAGGTGGCATCCATATCGCCATAGAGCGCGGCGATGGCGTTTGCCGCAACCGCCGGCATATCCGGGATGTCGACGATGGATTCACCTGCCAGGGTCGCCGGCTGACCGGCAGCGAAGGAAGGCTGCCAGAGGTAATTGCCCTGCCCATCCTTCAGCTTACGCATGGCTGACTGGGCTCCGCGGCTCGTGTAGAGTTTCGCATTGGCCCGGAACTCACTCGGCAAGCTGTAGAACAGGTCGATGAAGCCGTCCGACGTTAAGGCCGCAGCCGCACCGCTGTTCACCACCGGGATGGCGCCCCAGGGATGACGAGCCGCACTTGCTGCGCCCGTGACGTAGGTCAGGATGCCATGCGGCTTGTTGGTGCCATTGCCGGACAGGAAGGCGATACCCTCCTGACGGGAGAACTCGGTCTGCACTTCATCGGCCAGCCACTGCTCGAGATCGATCGCAGAATCGTCCAAGAGCTGCTGCGAGATTGCCGGATTGGCGTAGATCTCCCCCAGCGGGAAGTCCAGCGTGCCGATCTGCGGCGTGCTGGTCTCGGGCCGGGCTGCTGTCTCTCCGACCCAGCCGGAGCCGACTGCGCGGTCCGTGAAGAGCTTCTTGAAGCCCGCCGTAGAGATGGTGATGACACGAGCGTTCGCCCGAATCGGGGAGATCAACTTGAGCTTGCCCGTGATGGTGCGATCCCACTCGACCGGAGCGAGATAGCCGCCATCGGCGTCCGATCCCTTGGTCATGGCCGCCTGCACATCGCCTTTGCGCATGTGAGCCTTGAAGGACTTCACATACTCAGGATCGGTGGCCGGCATGTCGCCAATGACCCCGGAGCCGATGCTGGCCGCGGCGAGCTTGGCGTTCATCTCATCGATGGCCGTCTGGAAATTGCCGACAGCGGCGTCGATGCGCTGGACCTTCTCGTCCAGAACCACGTCAGCCTTGCTGTTGAGCTTTTCCTCGTGAGTTTTCTTGAAGTCCTCGAAAGCGCTCTGAAGAGCGGCGATCATGGCCTTCGGATCGGTGACATCGGCACGGACCTTGCCGACGACGGCCCGCGGAACGGGCATAAGGGGGTTGGCGAGCGCGAAAGCGCCTGGACGAACGTGCTTCATGTGAAGCTCCTTACGATTTCAGGGATGCAATAAGCCCGGCTAGGCCGGTGTAGTCTTCACTGTCAGCGCCTGGCGTGACAGCGGGCTCAATGGCAGCGCCGGGCGTGCCCTTGATCTTGTTGATGCGGGCCCGCGCGTCGGAACGCGACAGACCTGCGGAAACCAATTGACGCTCCATGGCGCGGAGCTCGTTGACCTGACGATCAGAGGCTTTCGTTTCCTCGTCCGTGGTCATTGTATCAGCCGCCAGCAGGGCGTCAGCAAAGCCGCGATCGATGGCCTGGGATCCGGACATGAAGGTCTCGGCATCCATCCACTTCGCGATGTCCTTGGGATCCTGCCCTGAGCGGGCGGCATATAGATCAACCATCGCCTGGTCGAAGGGTTGCAACCATTCAGCAGTTTCGGCCATATCGTGGCGGTTGCCGATCGCGACCACCCAACAATTATGGATCATCAAGAAAGAAGCAGCACCGATCTCAATGGTGTCGCCAGCCATGGCGATGATGGAGGCGGCCGAGGCCGCCATGCCCATCACTTTGATGGTGATCGGGTGTGGATGCTCCCGCAGGACATTATAGATCGCGATGCCCTCGAACATGTCGCCGCCGGGCGAATTGATCTGCACTTCGACCGGGCGGTCGCCAATCGCTCGAAGTTGCGATGATACCTTTTTCGCCGTGACACCGCCGCCGCTCCAGAAATCCTCTCCGATGATGTCGAACATCGTAATCACGTTGTCACCGCGCTCGATAGCGCGGATTCCGGCGGCATCGTCACTCCAGCGGTCGAAGACTTCCGGTTTCGTGAACGCATGGACGTCCTGCCGAACCGGCTGAGGCATCGCGGCCGGGCGCGCCATGGCGAAGACGCGAAGGTTACGCTGCTTTGTCATCGGGTTTCCCGTCATCGAGAGCCGGGCCGCCCTTGTGGCCCATGAGAGATGGAGGAGCTTCGCGCTCCGGTAGGTCCATGACATCGCGGACCTCATCAACGTGCATCCAGGGCTGATGTCCGCCCGATCCAAGCGCCTTTGCAAGGAAATCTGCTTGATCCTTAAGGGATCCTCGCAGCAGCGCGCCGGGATTGAACTTGGCCTCGTAATGATCCGCTTCGTCATCCGACAGCAACGACCGCTCTATGGCCTGCTGCCATGCCTCGAACCAGGGGTTCAGGGCGTAGGCGACAAAGAATTGCCCTAGAGCCTCAATACCTGACCCCCAAGAGGTCTCGTCGACCATCAACAGTGGGCGTGGAACACCTGAAACGCGCCCAATCTCCTCAACCTGCAGCTTTCGCAACTCGGTCATCTGAGCGTCGCGCGCGCTATGGCTGAATGTCTTGAACTCCATACCCTCTTCAAGGATGAGGTTCTTGCCGGCGTTCTCAGCGCCCTCTTTCTCGGCAAGGCTCTGCTTCAACCGATCAAAGGCCTGGTCGGAGAGCTTGCCCTTATGCGAAAGTGCCCCGCCAACGAGAGCACCGTTCTTGAAAAGGCGCCCGGCCGCGAGTTCCGCTGTCAGCGCGAGGCCGATAGCCTCCTTCGCTTGCTCCACCAGAGAGAAACCATTGAGGCCGTCAAGCGACAGACCACGAAGGTGAAAAATATCGCTCGCCCTATAGACAATCCTACCTCCGGTCTTGGGCTGGTACTTGTAAGAGACCGTCCAGTCGTCGTTAAGGGTGGCCTCCATTCGCTTCGGACACAGAGGCACGAGGCGAATGATCTTGTCCCGCCCGGCGCGGATGTCGCGAGAACGGACAATCAGAGCATATGAATTCCGGTAAACCAGCGCCCGAAGCTGCATCAGCCCCCGGAAGTCGTAGGCGGACTGCCAATCATTCGGCTTGCGGTGAAGAAGGCGGTGCAGAGGGTGCTCAGTCGCCTTCTTCTTTGACTCCTTCTCAATCAGGTTCAGCGGCAGCATGCCGATGGAGTTGGAAATCAGGCTAACGGCACGAAAAAAGGCCGGGTTGCGGAGAGCGGTCTCGGGGTTGACGGTGAACCCTGCCGACGAAAGAAACCCGTCACGCAGGATCTCAATCACGCGGGGGTCATCGAGAGAATAGACGACAGCTCCACCGCTGACGTCAGCGCGAGGGCCGCCCTGCCCTGCCACATCCGGTGCACGGCGGAATAGATCCCAAAAACTCATCCGCTACACCATCAGTATGCCACGTGTCTCATAGATGGACGGTCCGTTCCCTTGCAGATCGGCATCCGCGCCACCTGTCGCCATCGCGATCGTCACAAGTCCGTCAATGCGCCCGCGGGAGCGCTTCTTGTCGAAAGCCCGGTTCTTCTGCCCATCGCTCACTAGCGCCGCATTCGCCGCGCACGAATAAGTTACCGGCGATGCATCGATGGAGATACCAGCGGTCAGAATCCGGTCCTCAAGCCGTTCGATGGAACGCGGCATGCAAAGCTGACGATCCTCGAACAGGACCCGCGTACCCTGAGCATGGCTCACAAGTTTGAGCCCATGCCCTTCAGGCTTGTCCGGTCCTTCGTACTTCCAGACGTCGAAGCCAATTTCCTCACATGCCCGAATGAAATCCGCCATGCCGGCCACGTCGAAGGCCAGGAACTGAACATCATGCTCGGCAACCAGCTTCGCCACCTCAGCCGCGATGAACGTCTTGTCGATCACCGCGCCGTCGACTGCTGTTAGGTGACCTGCTTCCACCCACTGCTCGTACGGCGCCTGATCAGCGCGCGCCCGTTCAGCTAGTCCTTGCTTTGTCGTCCAATACCAGGTCTTGGCGTAGAGATGCCCATCCTGTCCGATCCAGACCGCCGTCATGGCTGTCAGGTCATTCTTCTGCGACAGGTCCAGTGACAGCCAGCACCTGCAACCCCTCAACTTCTCTGGATCGACGACACCCTGAACGGCTGCCCAGGATTCCTCCGCAATCCAGAAATCGATTGCGCCGATCGGGATGCCGAAGTACAGGCGCTTGACCGACATTGCCGTCGAGAGCAGCTGACGGGCGGTGTTGACCTCCCCCCGGATGTTCTCGATCGGAAACGTGACGCCGAGCGCCGGCAATGCCTTGGCCCATACCTTCTCGTTGTCGAAGATCGTCTCGCGGTCCGCCTTGTCGACCCGGGCGATGAAGGCAAAAGCCTCATCATCCATGATCTCGCCCTTGGCAACCTTCTGGAAAAACTCGCTGTACTCGGTCCCTACAATCTGAGTTGATGCCGGGGTGTTGGTGCCCAGCAGCATGATCGCGTCACCCGGCATCTTCGCGATGGCCCGCCGCCAGGTCTCGATCGATGTGCCGTGCTTGAACTCGTGGATCTCGTCTGCCAGCACTGCCGTCGGGCGCGGGCCTGAGATGGCCTCGCCATTGGCGAGGGACTGGAACTTACTGCTCGTCTCCGGATGCTCGATCTTCCAGGCGTTGTCGCCCTCACCGCGGATGACGACCTCGCCCCGCTGCTCGAGTGTGTCATCTTCCTCCCCGCCAGGGATAGGTGCCCGGCACATGGCAACCGCGTCCTTGAAGAGCACGTTTGCCGTGGCCCGGTCTTGCCCGATCGAATAGATCTCGGATCGCGGGACGCCGTAAAAGCCCATCAGGTAGAGCCCGATGGCGGCCATCAGCGGCGACTTGGCCTGCCCCTTTCCTGTCTCCAGCCAGCCGGCGCGAAACCGCATCCTGCCGCTGTCCTTGCGCCACCCGAAGAGCGAGCCGATGCAGAAGGTGTGCCACGGCAGCGGATGGAATGGATCGCCCGCCTTGGCGCCGGCCGTCACCGACAGCACGGCTGGGAAGAACCCTAGCGCATGAGCGGCCCGCTCCGGCGACCAGTGGAGGCCTCGGGCCGCGCCGTCGGTGAGATCCTTGAGGTGCCGCTCGGCCGCATGTCGGACGATCTCCCCTGCGATGATCCGGCCATCGACCACATCGACCGCCCACGCGGTCGTCGGGTCACTTGGGTACCGATTTGAGGTAGCTGTCCGCCGCCCGGGCTGCTTTCTTGGCACGCTGCACCTTGCCGGCCTTGTTCCGGCGAACCGGTGGGATGCCGAGCTCTACCTCGAGCACCCTGATTTCCTCACCCGCTTGGCGCATGATGCCCCAGTACGGATTCACCTGCGGAACCTTCGTCCGCTTTGCCTTCATGATCGTCCCGTGCTCGGCAACCTCGCGCGCCGCCCGGGTGAACTGCACCCGGTACATCACCAGGCGCTCAATCATGTGGCCGTTCTCGATCGCCAACGTCTGCGCGTCCTGCAGACTGCGGATCACGAGCCCCCACTCGGTTCGAGCAAGAGCGATATCGAGTTCGTCGGAGAAGAGCTGCGACCAATCCGGTTCGGCCGGTACGCCGTCTCCGCCCTGAATTGGCGTCAAAGTCACTGTTCATCCCCGAAGGGGATGCCGAAACCCCCCTTCCAAAATTTCATCTCAGTGCGAATGGAGGGGGGGCGGCGGTGCATAGGCGCTCGGCTCCCAAACTTTTGACTCCCCCCGCCCTCAGCATATAGATCGCTCTTTCCGGGGGGAGCCACATGAGCAGTTTCAAATCACTTGAGGTTATCTTGTCTGCATTGCTCGCGGTTGGAGCAATCATAGCAGGCATTTGGGCAGGGTTTAATCAATACTCGGAGATCAAGCAGCGCTTTGAGAAAATGGAGCAGCAAGTAAGGGCCCATGAAGAAGAAATACAAACGCTGAAACGCTCGCTATCTAACTCCATAGAGCGTACCCATGCCTTGGAAGCCGGTTACACTAGTCTCGTAAATTACACCAAGAGCATCGCGGCTACTGTGGGTTCCAATGCCCCCAGAAACGTCGATATTCAGAGGTGTTATCAATTGAGCGACCAACTACGCGAAGTGAACGGGAAAGATGTGGCGCGGTCGATTTCGCTTCAGCAGGAGCTGAACAGTCTCCTTTGCCCTAATCGATGATCACCTAATATTGCGTCTGTTCCACGGATGATCTGGGCTCGTCGGTCTACCTGACGCATCCACACCCATGCAGTTCAGCCCTCGCTTCTCTTCCCGCTGGATTGCGCTGTCATGGCATCCCTTGCAGACGCTCTCGAACGGGCCGTTGATGAAGCAATGCCAATTGCCGCCGTGCCTGCCTACGTGGTTGACCACTGAGGCCCTTACCCTCTCACCTCTCTTGAGGTGCCGCTCGCAATAGGGCTGGCGTTCGAGCTGGCCCTTCCTGACGGCCTTCCACTCAGGGGTGTTGTACCAAGCCCGCCAAGGCTTCTCTTCCCTACGCTTGGCGTCGTGCTCTCTCTGCCTTGCTCTGTGGTCTAGGGGCTTGGGCATTCGTGCTATCGTCGGGATCTCATCGGAGATTCGTTTATGGCAGCCCGTGACCGCTGGACTGAGAATGTAGAGTGCCCGATCTGTGGCGCCTCCGGAACCGTGCATTGGTCAGAGGATGATCATCCATGGGTACGCGGTGATTTCAATCGAAGCGGTCGCGCACCTAAAGGCTTCCTGATCGTCCAGGAAGGCTCGAACTCATCGTCGCAACGAGTCTATTGCGAGAACTGCAATATCCCAGTGGACGCGTAGCCCGCCCATAAAAAAGGCCCCGGACAATCGCTTGTCGGAACCGTGCCACCATTGCTAGCGCGGGACATGGTGAAAATCACCTGCCCCGCTGATCCGTTCCATTTAGCCCAGCGCCCGGACTTTGGCAAGTGCTACTGTTGCTTTTGTCTTCCGCCCGAACAAGTTCAGGATCACGTGGATGCGCTGGTCCGATGGTGTCGCCATGATCTCGGCTGCAATATCGAGATTGCCGTCACAGACCAGCACGCGATCACCGGGCTTGAACTTCGATGCCTTGCGAGCCTTGGGTTTGGTTTCGTCGAAGTCGCCATTACGCTCAGCCTCTTCGAGCTGCTCCAGGATCTTGTACGGGATCTCGGCAGGCTTACCGGCACTGGCGACGAGCCACTCGACACCAAAGGATTTCCGCACCTCTGAGAAATGCCCTTCCGGCTTGGATAGACCGACAAAAAGATACCGGACAAAGAGCGGGCGAGCGACAACCTGCGTTGCCCGCGCGTGCTTCACCTCCTTGGTGAGCATCGGCAGATACACCTGAAAGCCCTTACGGGCCAACGTGTCAGCGGTCAGACGCTCGGCTTGGTGCTTGGTATGAACGACGAACCAGTGGCGGCCTTCGAAGGCGAGCATGGGGTCTCCGTGGTGTGAGACCCGCATCGATTCGGTGACGTGGCTGTGTCCAATATTGCGCGAGTTGTCAGAGAAGCAAGTCCGAATACGCTGTCACTAACTACATTTCCTGTCACTAATCAGGTGACGGGACAATATCATGCATTTTCAATAACTTAATGAGTTCTGTCCCCCGTCACCATGTCACTGATCGCGTCCCAACATATTTATATATAAAATACATATTCTCTCATCATTACTGTTTTTGCTTACATACATTGTTATAGAATTAGTTGGTGACATTGGTGACAGAGTTAAAATCCTTACTATACAAGATTTTTGCAGACACCAACCGAGGATTCATGCCGGTGACAGATATGGTGACAATCGTAGATAGGTGACGAATTTTCAAATCTGCTAGCGTTTTGTGCTTGCATTATCCAGCAGCCTTGCTACATTGCTTGCATGAACAGCAAGCACACCAAAACGCTTCAGGCGATCTTCAAGGACCCGGTCAGCCCGTCGATTGAATGGGCCGCCATCGAAAGCCTGCTGGTTGCGGCTGGTTGCAAGGTGATCGAAGGCTCGGGCTCGCGCGTCCGCTTCGAGTGCAAGGGCGTCGTGGCCTCGTTCCACCGCCCTCACCCGGCAAAGGAAGCCAAGCGTTATCAGGTGCGCGACGCTCGCGACTACCTCATCAAGTTAGGAGTACGGCCATGAACGTGATGACCTACAAGGGCTACTCGGCCCGCATCGAATTCGATGCCGACGACGGCATCCTCGTCGGTCGCATCGCCAACATCAATGATGTGATCGGATTCCACGGCACATCTGTCGACGAGCTGACGGCAGCCTTCCAGGAGGCCGTCGACGATTATATCGAGACCTGTGAGAAGGCCGGCAAGACGCCGGAGAAGCCCTATTCAGGGAAGGTGATGTTTCGTGTGGATCCTGAGGTGCACGCCCGCTCCGCACTGGCGGCAGAGCTCACCGGCAAGAGCCTCAACCAATGGGCTGAGGAAGTGCTGGACAGGGCTTCACGTACGGATCTCGACCGCGTGGCTCCGGCGGCGCGTTAAGGCCGCCGATACCGCCATTCACGGGCGATGCCCAGGCGCTTTTGATACCGCACCCACTTGCCGCGCTTCAGATATGCGCTCACACGTAACTGGTCCGCGCGAGTCCATCGTCCCGGCTCGAGCCCAATGGCATCGCGCAGGATCTCGCTCACAGACACGTCGGTCAGCGGGGTCTCTCGCGGCACGTCTTCCTCTCTCCAATCCTCGCTGAAGCCATATCCATAGTTGACCCGCTTTCGCTCGACAGCGAGCCACCGGTCGATCAGGTCCTCCCAAGCGTCCGACTGGAATCGCTCGTCCTGCGCGGCGCTGGCCTCACGGATGTCTTCCTCATCTTCAAGCCACCAAACCGCGCCCTCGCCATGCCGCGCGCGGGCTTCAGCCCAAAGCTGGTCCCGATCCCGCCGCAGTGCGGCCAGATCAATGGTCCCGCACTTGAGCGGCCAAAAACGGCGGTTGCCGGTCTCATCGCGCAGGTAGGTCTCGTGGTTGACCGTGCCAGCGAAAACGCACTGCCTCGGCACTTCGATCACATAGCGTTCATAGGGCGGGCGGTAGCGGTCAACCGTCCGCGTGGCAAAGGCCTTGATCCGGGATACCTCAGCACGGCTGATGACGTCCAACTCTCCGATTTCGATGATCCAGACCCCTTGGAGCTGCTGCGCGGCATCCTTGGAGCTGATATCCGCCAGATCGTCGGTGAACCATTCGTCCCCAGCGAGGATGCGCAGCGCGGTCGATTTACCGGCGCCCTGCTCACCTTCCAGAACGATTATGTGGTCGGTCTTTGCGCCCGGGTCCATGATGCGCGCCACGGCGGAAATCATCCATAGAGCACCGAATGCGCAATGGAGACGCGTGTCCTCGGCTCCAAGGTGGGTAACAGCCCATCGTTCAAGGCGCGGTGTTCCATCCCAGACCAAGCTTTTCAGGTAGTCCCTGACCGGATGATAGGAGTTGCGCTTCGCCACAGTGGCAACGGACCGGCTGACGAGGTTCGGAGATACATTGATGTTGCGGCGCTGGAGCCATACCGCACAATGGACGTCATCGTTCCCGATCCAGGGGCGGACGCTGAAGGTTGGCCGGTCATCCCATGGCAGCGGAGCTACAGCCTCGATTTCCTGAGCGAACTCGTTGAAGGCAATTGCGCCCGCGAAGACTTCATCGTTCTCCAGGGCCGTCAGGATGTTGGCCTCGTTGCGTTCTGGGGTACCCGCCATGTCGAGCCTCAATTGGACATACCACCGTGGCTGGATCGTCCGATGATCCATGCTGCCGGACGCGCTTCGTCGGCGCTTCAGCTCCTCGATCTGCTTTGAGAGCGTGGCGGTCGGAATGCCTGTCGATTGCTTTAGGATCGCCAACACCTGACGTTCCGATAGCGGATCCATATCACTGAGGACGATCTGGCCAAGGATGCGCCCAACCTCCAGGACGTCCGGCGGCTTCGTCAGCGCGCGGGCAGCGGCGTCGAATTCCTCCAAGGTGCGGAGGGTCGTCGGCTTGGGCTGTTCCGCCTTCTGGTAGCTGTCGGCGGTCGCGCCCCTTCTCAGGTCATCGTTGAAGTCGTCGCCATGGATCGGCGCGACGATGCGATGGGCGATGCCCGCCGCTGCGAGGCGCGCGGAAAGGTCAGCGGCACTCCGCTCCCCTGCCTCCCCGGCATCGCGGAATATCGTCACCTCGCGCACGCCGTCCGGCCATTGCCAATCCTTCAGGTTGCCGGCCGAAAGTGCTGCCCAGGTCGGAATGCCGAAGATCGCGTGTGCCGACAGCGCGGTCTCAATGCCCTCGGCAATGCCGAGGCTATCATCTGCGACGGGCAGCAAGCGCACGGATCCGCCACCGATGGTGCCCAGCATCTTCTTTTCGACGGGCGCCTTGCCGGAACCATCGTCCAACAGGAAGGTGCGGTGAATGCCGCCTGTAAGCGCGCCGTCGGCATTGCGAGGCACAGCAACGAGCCCAGGCCATCCCCGCTTGCTGTCATAATCCGTCAGGTCCGGATGAAAGAGGAGATCCGGGCAAGCCGGATCTGCCAAGCCGCGCGAAACCAGATAAGCTTCACCAACCGTTCCGGCGATGGGTTCGCATCCGTTTTTAATGCGCACGATCTCGAGCGAATGATCGGGCTTGGGCGTGGCAGCAGGGCGCGGCGGCGCTGGCACGTCCATGCGCGCCAGGCGCGCGGCTTCCTCGAAGAGCTTAGGGCCGCTGTAGCCCGTGGCGTGATAGATCAGATCGATAGGGCCGGCGTTCTCGTTCGTCGACCAGTCGAAGCCCCATCCGGCGCGCGGGCCGGTCAGATAAAGGGTGCACGAACCTTCCTTGCGCGGGGCGCGCCCGGAGAGGTCGGCGCATCGCAGGGATTGCTTGTCGCGGGACAGGCGCGCCTGAGGGAACAGCCTGGGGAGCCATGATTCAGCCGTGGCAGCAAGGCGGGCCTTGACCTCCTGAAGGTCGTAGCGTTCGGGCGGGGTGAATACGTCATTGAAATCGAACATCGCCACCATCATGAGAGCAGGACAAGCCCTTGTTCAGCGCGCGTAATTGCCGTGTAGAGCCATCGCCGCCGGTCCTGGTCCGTCTGGCCCAGGCCGTCATCCCAAACGATGACGTTCTCCCACTGCGAGCCTTGCGCCTTGTGGCACGTAATGGCCCATCCGAACGTCGCTTCGATCAGAGGCTTCTTGATTTTCCAGTCCCGGTCGCCACGGTTCTTATCGAATGCTATGTGATCCTCGAAATGCCCCTTGTAGATCCGCAGGCGGCTGCGCTCGGCTTTGATATCCGGCGGGCCGATGCGGTTACCGTCCTCGTCGGTGACGACGGCGGAGAAGTAATGGCTGCCCTCGTCGACGATGTCGTCGAGGGTCAGGAACATGCCGTTGATCAGCCCCAGATCATTCTGGTTCTTCAGGCAGATGATCTTCTCCCCGCCGCCCGTCGGCAGATAACCGCCACCAAAGCCTGCAGCGTGCCGCATGGCGTTGTTGAGCTGGAAACGGGTTGCGTTCTTGCCGCAGATGACCTGACCGCCGCGTAGCGCCTGTTCTGGAGTCACGTCGTTCTTATTCATCTTCCAGACGTAGGTGTCGTACTGACCGAAGCCGATCGGCACGCCCTCGCGAGCCATGGTGGCGAGACGGATGATGGCGCTTTCGCCTGCCTGCCGATGGATATCTGTCAGCATGATGTCCGGCTCTTGCTGCGTAAACGCCCCCTCTCCTTTGATGGGCGGAAGCTGACCGGGATCGCCAAGCACGAGGATGGGCTTTTTGAACGAGAGCAGATCGCGGGCCATCTCCTCACCGACCATCGACACCTCGTCGAGCACGATCAGCTTGCATTCCGCCGCATCGCTCTGAGGATTGAGGGCGAACCTGGGCTTCTTCATGCCGGAAAGGGCTTGGCGCATCGCCTCAATTCCAGCCTCCGCCGTGGTTCGCTCGAAGCCGGACAGAGATAGGGCGTCCTGCTCTGCTTTCTCGATAGCCTTCTGGGCTTCCTTCACCTCTTCCTCAGTCGCCTCGAGGACGCTGTAGATCAGGCTATGGATCGTCCGGGCTGGTGTGCCCTTGCGCCGTAGCACGAGCGCGGCCTTGCCGGTGAATGTCGCGGTGACGACGCCCGGCACGCAGTTGCCGCCGTCATTGTTGCTGCGGTGCGGATCGATGCCGAGCTCGTCCAGTGCGAACTTCAAGACCGTCGACTTGCCGGTACCGGCATAGCCGAACAGTCGAAAAACCTGCTGCGCCTCGGTCCGGTTGAGGAACCAGTCCTTGATGGCGGCTATAGCCCTCATCTGGTTGTCGGAAGGGCGAACGTCGCTCATTCTTTTGTGCTCCAGCATCGGTCGGCCCATGGGCAGAGAGAATGAAACTTGCCACCGCTGAACCCGCCCTTGCACATTGCGGCGGTCGGTGACGATGAGGCACGAGGGAGGAGCTCCTGCGCATCGGTGGCTTGGATAACCTGCACCGCGCGATCACTCATTTCCTGGGCAAGAGCGGCATCGAACGGCACCAGCTCGCAGTAGAGTTCCCAGGTGTCCCGGTTCAGCGCCGTGAACAGTGCCGGATTCGGCAGATCCATGTAGGCTTGGTAGAGCGCAATCTGGGCTGCATAGACCGGCTTAGACAGGCGCACGCCGCGCTTGACGGTATCGTTCCAGGAGCTGACCCCAAGAGCCTTGTTTTCCCAGAGTGCGGGGTATGACATTGCGACGGGACCGGCGACGAGGCAGCCATCGATATGGCCCTTGAACCGGCCATTCAGGGTGGTGAATCCGAACTGGCTGCCATCGGGGCGCGCCGTGCGCAGGTCGAACCCTGCGGATTTCAGCCAATCGGCGACCACATCCTCGAGCATGTGCCCGGCTTGAAAGATGCGGAGCGTCCCAGGCTGGAACTCGCCACCGGGATCCTTTGGGGCAGCGACGAAGTCATATTGGATCTGTCGTAGGCAGTCGCGACCAATGCCGGATGTGCTGACATAGGAGCGGGCCCGCTGCGCGCGGTTCTGTCGAGTCAGAAAGACATTGATCGCGTCATTGATCGGGCCGGAAAGCGCCATCTCCGGCTTGATCGGCGCATAGCTGGCACCGGAGCCGTGGTTGAGGTCGATCATGATGCAGCCCTAATACGGAACGTCGCCTTTGTCGGACTGCCGCTGCATCGAATCCTGGAAGCCGTCGACGCAGGATTCGATGATCCGGTCGATGTCTTCCGGAGAGCGGCAGTAGAACGGCTCCATCAAGCCGAGCTCGGTCAGGGTTTCTGCGAGGAACCGACGCGCATCCTTGATCGCGCGCTGTTCCATATCGGTTTTGTCAATCACGCCGCGCTTCTTTCTTGCGATGGCTGCCCCTGCGTCGAGGCAGCGTTTTGAACAAAAATGATATCGAGGGGCGGAGCCGATCACGTTGTGCTGATATCCGAACCCTCGCGACGACCGGCTACAGATCGGACAAGGCCCGGTCACAGCATCAGCCACTTGAATGCCTCGGCATGATCCGGATCGCCCTTCGCTCGATTGGTGTTCAGGACGATCCAGCGGCTGATGGCATTGACGGCCATGGCTTCAAGCTCTGGCATGGTGAGCGTCTGAATAGGCATGTGCAGACGCCCGCGCTCCTCGAGCCAATTGCCGATGGCCTTCGCCGCTTCCCGGGTCGTATGCGCCTGCCAGGCGTCGGACTGCATGACAGCCTCGTCCCGGCAGGCGCGTTGATCCGAGGGGCGGCGCATCAGCCGTTCAGCCAGGCCGGGCCGCCGTTGTTGGCAGGTGGCATGCTCTGGCCGCCCTGCTGCCCGCCAGCTCCGGCGGATTGCTGCGTGCCTGATTGCCATGCCAGGCCGCCGCTTGCCTGCGAAGAATTATCCTTAGGCTTGCGGGCCTTCTGATTGACTGGCTCCGGCGGAACCGTCTCGCCCTTCATGACCGATTGGTACTGAGGCTCATTTGCAAGCACGACATTCGCCAGCTTGTTCTGATCGTTATACTGTGGGTTCGACGCCGGCTCGATCATGATGCGCGCCGCAAACTGGATACCGTCGAACTCCTTCAGCCCGTTGATGACGCGCTTTTTCTTGGCCTCATCGCTCATGTCCTTCGGATCCAGGCCGGTTGCGCTATCGATCATTGCTCGCAATGTGCTCTTGGTGATGTTCCAGCCCTTGGACACACCTTTATCGTCTAGCTTGCCGCCGGAGACGGTGAGCATCTGCCAGAACTTGCGTTTGGCGTAGGGACCGTTGACGACGGTGAACTCGCAGTCGAGCATCAGGGCGTCACTGGAGCTGGATTGCTTCAAGAGCCCGGCATCCATGGGAACGGAGCCATTCGAACCACCTGGGCGGATGTTCATCTGCACACGGGCAAACGTGCCGTCGGGGATCAGGTCCCCCAGGGGACCCATCTGCGGCTGGGCGTCATTAAGATCAAACATGGATAGTCCTTTCACTGCGGTTGGAAATCAGGCTGCAAGGGCTGCGGGAGCGGCAGGGTTCGGCCCGCCGTTGATCTTGGCGAGAAGCGCCCCCAGATTCGGCGGCTCGGTCACATCGAGCCGGCCAGACCGGTCTTTGGCTGGGAGGCCATAGGGATTGCCGGACGTGCAAACGAGGCGGCGCTCGCTGGCTTTTTCGTCGAGCAGGTAGTTCCCATCGCTGTCACGGGAGAATAGGTGCATCGAGATGACTTGATCCACGATGCCGGGCAGTTCGCGACCTACCTTGGATCCCTCCATCTGCGGCTGCCATGTCGTGACGTTGAACTCGTCGGTGACCTTTTCGAGTATGCCGACGAAGATGACTGTCTTCCCACGCGCGTGTTGGAGGTGCTTGAGCGATTGAATGACCTCGCGGCCGAGAAGGCCGTAAGCGCCACGGGTGTCCGGCTTCCCTGTCCGGTCGGAAAAGGCCTCCGGCTGCTGCTTGGCATAGGCCATGACCTGTCGCGTCAGATCCGTGATGGAATCAACGAAGACGATCGGCTTGCTGTCCAGCAGCTCGATAACGCCAGAGCCCTGATACTGCTGCAGGGCGTACTGATAATGCGCCTCACTGTAGCTGTCGTTGGATGACACGGCAGGGTTCGGGCCGCCAATGAGGACGACGAGATCGCGGAAGTCCGGATAGGAGCGGATGGGCATGCTAGTGCCGGGCCAATCCTGGACCGACTTCATGCCGGCCTCGAGATCGATGCAGAGCGTCTTGTCCGCGGGAAGTGTCTTGAGGAGCATCGTCTTTCCGACGCCGGACGGACCCACGACCAGGGCCGATGTCTTGTTGTTGGCAGCCGATAGGCGCTGCTCAGCGGTGACGATTTGAATAGGCATGTTTCATCCTTCGCGGCCAACGGCCACGCGCGCTTAATTTTCGAGCGGAACTTTGAGGAACTGACGCGCCACGCGGCGCGGCGGGCACAGAGGCCTTAAGGCGGAATGGTCTGTTGCATTGCCATGCTTCTCTCCTCGCCATCGTTTCCGGGCACCGGGAGCGGGTGGACCGGAGACAGGGATGGCGTACCTGTTCGGCTATGCCGACTGGTCTCCCGCTCCCGGCTGAACTGTGATTGGTGGTTGGGCGGAGGCCACCACGCCCCCGCCCGTCGCCACGCCACCGGACCGATGCGGATCGATGGACGTATGGGAATTCAGAATGCGCTCCGCACCGTACCGCGCGATCAACGCAGCCTCGGCACGGCCATGGTCTTTCTTGCGAGCGAAATAACCGGCACCCGGCCAGAGCTGCAGGGCGCGTGCTCGCGCCTCTTCCTTGTCCTTGGACAGCCGGAAGTGAGATTTCCATTTCTGCGGGGTGACGAGGTGCTGCGGAATGCCGAGCACGCTCACGACCGCTCGCAGGGCTCCATAGGTCGAACCGAACTTGAAGGTCGACGAGACGCCCTGCCCCGGCATGGCACTGACGCGCTCGATAATCGCCACCGTCGGCGCAATGCCTCGAATGATGTCGGTCAACGTATCCGTATCGACTTCACCGTCCGCGACGGGGATATCGTAGACGACGATGCTGCCGGGATTCTCAGGGTAAGAGAATGCGATGGCTCCCGTCAGGCCGGGATCGATTCCAAGAATGATATGGTTGCGTGGGGTCATGAGAGACATCATAGCCTCCCTGCGGGGCTGTTAAGCGCGGCGTCCGACGCAGGCAGGGCAGCGTGGGGGCGCCGTTTTATCCTGCCTGCTGTCGCGACGACTTGATCGGCTTGCGCGGCGGCAATGATGTGACCCGCTTCTCCAGCCGCGCAAGCAGCCGATCCTTTTTCCGGCCTCTCACCGGTCTCCCCGTTGTCCTGGGTCGAGAGCGAAGGCTTTGGAGGGCGGGTGTCTGAATCAGGTGGGATGATCTCAGGGAAGAAGAGATCCGGACGCAGTTCGCGGCGCGTCACCTTTCCACCGGTCGCTATTTCGATCTTGGCAGCATGGTCCGCCTGAACAGGCGTGATGCAGGCCAGGATGCGCGAGATCACCTGCTGCTTGATCCCGGTCATGCTGGAGAGCTTGACCTGCGACCCCGCGAGGCGAATAGCTTTAGCGATCAGTGGGTGCTTCTTCTTCATAACCCACTTGTTAACCCATTTTACACACTTGCGCAAGTAGGTTTGTGTTTCTACGCATTTTCGTGTAGAAACTTGAGAAACGCGTTTGCATTCTAGGGGGTTAACATGAGTGAGTTAGGCGAACTGATCAGAGCCGAGCGTGAGAAAAGAGGATGGTCCCAGCAAAAAGTGGCCGAGATGGCCGGGACAAATCAGTCGACAGTCGACCGCATTGAGCGTGGCCTGACTAGTTGGTCCAGGAAAACTCCGGCCATTCTAAAAGCGCTCGGAATTGATTCTCCCGAGCTTGAAGAGCGGCTCGACCGAAATATACGGAGATCTGTTGGCCGGACCGAAGCCACCTACAATGGTCCCGCCCCTTCTTTGTCTTCATTAGGACGGGTCATGATTCCTCGCTATGCCGCTGTGGAGGGCGGACCGGGCGTCATGATCATCGAAAAGACAGCTCTCGACTATGTGCCGGCGCCGGAGCATCTGGCCAACGTGGAGGGTGCCTATACCGTCTATATTTCAGGTGATTCGATGTTCCCGGAATACGAGCCGGGCGATACCGCCGAAGTGAATCCTCGGTTGCCGCCGCTAGCCGGCACGACCTGCATTTTCTACACGAACGACGCGCATGACGACCGTGCAATGATCAAGCGCCTCGAGAAGATTGCCCGTACGGAATGGCACCTGAGGCAGTGGAACCCGCCTGAGGGTGAGGATGCCGAGTTCATGGTATCCCGTGTAGACTGGCCCATATGCCACCGTGTCGTGGGTCGCAGACCAGGGCGTTAAAATAAATATGCATTAGTGTGTTGACTAAACGCATTTAACGCATTTAGTGTGTTTTCGTTAATCAACGGAGACATGCATGGCGAGTGCGTTCCAAAACTTAGATGGACTTTCCGGCCCAAGTCATGCGGAAGCAGTAACAGAACCAAGCCAACAAGAATCCGGCAACCAGCTAGAAACCAAGCAGAAGCGCGAAGTCGCTGTCGCGGTACTCGAAGAACACCTTGCCGCCATGGAGAAGATCTCTTTGGTGCTTGCCCACAGTGTGCAGCGCCAGAGAAAGGTACTGGAGAAGCTCAAAGCCCTTGAAGGCTGGGACTGGCAGATCTCAGCCGCATCGGCTTTGTTCGGGGACGCGGTCCTGTACCGGGAATGTGAAGTCGCGTTACTGCCGCGCGATCCTGCAGATGGAGTGGCAGCATGAGAATGCGTGGAGAGAAGGCAGAATTCCAAATTGAGTGCCCGCGCTGCGGCGGGATTCACCATCCGACATTGGCGGCATTGCTTAGGAGTAACCGGACATGCAACGCCTGTCGAACCAAGGCGAACCGGGAAGCTATAGCGAAGAAGCGCAAGCCACGCACAGCCGCGCCGCCATGGTCGAAGGAAGAGTTGGCCTTGTTGGCAGAAGGCAAAGATGTACCCGGTCGCACAAAATCCGCCATCAAGACTCGCCGCCGTATTGCGGATTGCCTCAAGCGACCGGATCATGTGCGATGGTCGAAGGAAGAGAATAAGCTTTTCGTGCGGCTTTATCCGACAATGAAGAATGCCGAGTTGGCCGAACACTTCCCCGGACGAAACGTACGAGCCCTGGTGAGGCGCGGTTGGTACTTGGGATTAAGGAAAAATCCAGATTACAGGGGCTGCGCCGTGAAGACCAAGCTGACGCGAGAACAGCGCGAGGCCGTACCAGCACTCGTGCAAGAGGCCATGAAGGGGCTTCGGGATCGCCCCCATATTCGCGAGGAAATCGTTTCGAGTCTTACGCTCGATGTGCTCGACGGCAAGGTGCCATTCGAGGGCATCAAAGATGCAGTGAAGACCCACCGCACAAAAGCTTACGCGATGTTCCCCGAGAAGGGCGCGCATCAATCCCTCGATGCCCAGCTATTCGACGACGGCCCAACCACTTTGGGTGAGCGCATCGATAGCAATGCATTTCGCTTCTGAGAGAAATACAACCCTAAACCTTCATCATACACAAGCGAGCCACTGATATCGGTGGTTCTTATAGAACCATAAGTGTTGAGCTGCATGAGTAGGATGATCCTTCCCAACCGCCGACCGTCTATCATCTTCGACTGCGAGTTCCGCGGCACAGGCTACACGGTCGACGTTGGCTACGACACGGAGGGCAGACCGATGGAGGTTTTCATAGACTGCCATCAGGTGTCCAGCGACCTGACCGCTCTCGCCCGGGACGCCGCTGTCAGCATCAGCCTCGCCCTACAGCACGGCTGCTGCCTCCAAACCCTTGCAGGCGCCATGACGCGCGATGAGCTCGGCAACGCCTCTGGTGTGGCTGGGACCGCCATCGACGAGATCCTGAAGCGAGGGCTGGAATGATGACGGCCGCTGTCAAGCAAGCCCACACCTGGGCCCGGGATCCGCACGACTGGTATGTCGAGGAGCTCCGCGCTACTGAGCAATTACTCGAGGCAGAGCGCTTCATCGGTACCATCTGGGATCCGAGCTGCGGGCAAGGCAACATTCTCGAAGTGGCTCTCGCGGCCGGCTACGACGTCGTCGGCACGGATCTAATCAAGCGCCGGAACCGCTACTTCATCGAAGGCGGCGTCAACTTCATGGAGGTGACCCAGCCTCGAGCCCAGAACATCGTCATGAACCCACCCTTCTTCAGAGGAAAGGGCACTGAGGCTTTCATCCGGAAGGCCCTGACACTGGTCAATGGGAAGGTGGCCGCCTTCTGCGACCTGAAGTTCCTGGCGGGCTCCGGGCGCGCCAATGGCCTTTGGACCGAACTGCCGCCGCACCGGATCTGGATCATCACGCCCCGTGTATCCTGCCCGCCGGGCGAATGGCTGGCAGAGGGTAACAAGGCGGGCGGCGGCACGGCGGACTGGTGTTGGGCCGTCTGGGACAGGACGGCGCCATCGGTAGACGCACCTGCTTTGGGATGGCTGCGGAGGTCTGAAGCATGAAGCACAGCTCTGTTATCCCCAGACGCGATCAAATCGGGCCCGATGATCCTCTCCGTCTCGCGGTGGCCGCGGCCATCGCTTATCCTGACGGCTCAATGACAGCCAGCGGCCTGAGGAAGGAAGCGGCGAAAGGACGGCTCGTAATCGAGCGCACCGCCGGCAGGGATTATACCACCTTGCGGCGCATCGAGGAGATGAGGCTGCTATGCCAAGGGGTGCCAAAGGCGCAAGGCTCTGGCTCAGGCCGGCGAGATGGCGCGACGGGAAGTTCGTCGGTCAGGCTGTCTGGATCATCATCGACGGCAGCAAGCATATCTCCACAGGATGCCTTGAGGGCGAAACTGCAGATGCGGAAAGAAAACTCGCTGAATACATAGCCGAGAAGTATCAGCCGAAGCGCAAAGAGCGGGACATAGAGGACATCGATATCGCGGATGTCCTTTCGATCTACTTGGATGATAGAGCGGAGCGGCAGGCAGACCCAAAGGCATTAGAGGAACGGATCCAACGCCTAAATGACTTTTGGGGCGACAAGAAGCTGTCCGAGGTCAACGGCAAGAGCTGCCGCGCCTATACCAAGGAGCGCGGCTCCGATGGTGGTGCCCGGCGAGATCTCGAAGACCTGCGCTCTGCCATCAACTACCACGCCAAAGAAGGATTGCATCGGGGCATCGTTCGGGTTGTTCTGCCTGAGAAGGGGACACCTCGGGATCGGTGGCTTACGCGCAAGGAAGCCGCGGCCCTGCTATGGAGGGCGTGGCGATATCGCGAAGTCCAGACGGTGCACCGCGGCCTTCTGAAAGGTCAGAAGATCGAAACAGACAAGCGCCCCCTCCGTCATGTGGCTCGATTTATCCTGATCGGTCTCTATACCGGAACGCGGGCCGGCGCGATTGCGACGGCCTCTCCCTTCAGAGCCGAGGGCAAATCATTCATCGACCTGGAGAATGGGATCTTCTACCGCCTCGCGAGCGGAAAACGCGCGACGAAGAAGCGGCAACCTCCTGTCCCGATCCCACCGCGCCTCCTGGCGCACCTTCGGCGCTGGAAAGACAGGGGCATCGCCAACGAGCATTTCGTCGAGTGGAACGGTAAGGGCGTGTCATCAGTGAAGACCGGATTCGGAACGGCCGTCCGACTTACCAAGCTGGAAGGTCGAGTCACCCCGCACACGTTGCGCCACACCGCAGCGACTTGGTTGATGCAGCTCGGCGTCGACAAGTGGGAAGCGGCCGGCTTCCTTGGGATGAGCGTCGAGATGCTGGATCGTGTGTACGGCCACCATCATCCAGACCACCTGAAAGGCGCGGCCACAGCGCTCGGCTATCGTCTTCGACCCGAAAAGCCGAAGGAAAAATTGGTTATTTCATTGGTTGAGGAGCGGGAGAGGCGAAAGACCACTGCCTAAGCCATTGAAAAGATTGGTGGGCCCGGCAGGACTCGAACCTGCAACCAGACCGTTATGAGCGGCCGGCTCTAACCATTGAGCTACAGGCCCCCTTAGGGGAAACAAGGGTTTCTCTATCCGACGGGGAGCCGTTCGTCACCCCCCGACATGCTTTGTTCACCCCCGTTTGCTCCCCCTTAGCTCCCCGTAGAACGTCTGTTCTCCCCGGAACGGATTAGGCCGGCGGGCGAACCCGACCGGCCTCGGTGGTTTTCGTAGGAACCGGGGGCGAGTCTGGCGGCCCCAGCGGTTCACGTCAAGCGGCCCAGCTTCCCTGGCCCATTCCATGACACGGGCATGTGACTCTTCTTGATGAAGGCAAGCCCAGGCCCGCCTGGTGTCGCCGCGCTTGCTAACGGGCAGATAATTTTCATACTGTTCCGGATAAAATAAGCGATCCGGCGGAAGCTTAGGTCGAGAACAGAAATCTACCGCCTCGGGCTGACAGCCCAGAGATGAGGTGGTTGGGACGGGGGCAGATGGCGATGCTCGATCTAGAATTGCTTCTTGGTGCTGCGGTCGCTCTAGCGATGATAATAGTCCCCATCGTTGGAGGCTACAAATTAATCAAAGACTTGTTCGGTCCGGACGAGACACCAGAAAGGAGTACGGCACCGGCACCCTCACACGAGTCGGTGGGTAAGGGCGCAATCGTACCCCTCTCTGGAGATGCTAAATCTCAGGACAGCGCAAAGAGATCCGGGTTGCTGGAACGTACAACCCTTGCGACCCATGATGCTAAACCTCAGGACAGCGAAAAGAAATCCGGGCTGCTGGAACGTGCAACCCTTGCAACCCATAAGGTCGCAAAGGCACTGGATGATCTCGATGACTTTATGACCCTCCAAAAGGAGGTCGATCGGGCGACTAGCGAACTCTCCTTAACAATCTACAAGGAGCGAGCCCTAATCAAAGCAGCCGTAGAGGCATCGAAGACGGCTGTCGATCTGGAGAATCGGCTTGAGAGCGATCCAGTGCTCAGAAAACACTTCAATGAGTCCCAGCGCAAGTATGATGAGATTGCCCTAAGGTTGAAGGAAAACATTGAGAGCACAAAGGGGGGAAGTAGACCTGCCCCTTCTATACCGGAACTTCCTAGTTTCGATTATCCGCTTAGGCATCCTAATTCAAAGATTGCTGACGCCATCCAGAATAAGATCTTGTCGCTCAAGAATGAGCGAGACCTCTTTCTTTCCGAGGTCGTCCAAGAAATCTGGGCCAGTGAAAAGCTTCGGAGGAAGGTCGAGGAGAAGCTGCGTAAACTTGGCGCCTTTGAGATCTACAAAAGGCTTCTACTTGCGCGGGTCTGGGAAAACTATGTTGGGTTGCCGTCTGGTGGTGTTCTCGGCCCCATCAGAAAGCGTGTCGAGGAGGAACTACGTAGGCCCGATGCCTATGAGATATATGCTGAGACTTCATTTGGTCCTGTTGGAACTCGCCAGTCACAGACGGATCCTTTTAATCCCGTTACGACTGTCCCTCTCGACGAGACTGCCTCCGAGATCAGGAACAGGGCAGAAACCCTAGGGATTCCGTTCCTTGTCCATTTCACCAGGGCGGAGAACCTGGGCTCGATCATGGAGCACGGACTTGGTTCGCTGACGGCGCTGAAAGACAAGGGCATTCGCCCTCTTGTGAATGACCACAGCCGCTATGATGGCCATCCTGACGCGATCTGCCTTTCAATCGCGCACCCGAATGACAAAATGTTCTTCAAGTATCGATCAGAGAATCCCGGCCAGGATTGGGTGATCCTTGTTCTGGATGCATCGACTCTATGGACCCATGCCGTTGCCTTCTGCCGGAATAATGCAGCGGACCGACGCATGAGCAGGCTGCCTCTAGCTGAACGCAAGCGGGTTTCAGCGTTCGAGGCCATGTTCCCGCCTTCCGATGACCTACCCTCTCGTGAGAAGCAATATCTAAAATCGTACGATCCAACAGATGTTCAGGCGGAACTGCTTGTTTTCGATAGAATATCGCCAGAACTCATCCGCAGCCTGGTCGTCGGCAGCGCTCACGTCGCTGAAAAGTACAAGAGTTGCTGTGGGGCTAAGCCTATTTCTATTCACGCCGAAGGCAGCGGCTTCTTTTCCCCGCGCTCCTATGTGCGAAAATCAGGGTGGACTTATAGCGCCGTAGCTAGCGGGCGAGCTGTCCAATGGCAACAAGGCGCCCGAGTGGATGAGCCACTAAGCGCCCTTGAAAGGGGAAAAATTAAATTGACGGATGTCCCATTCTAAACACCGAGCGACTCATGGCGAAAAGACCAATATTCATTCCAGATACTTCAGGGCCATGTCCCGTCCGCACGCAGTACGTGGACTTCCAGTGGCACCCCGGCCTTGCCGTTTCGCAGAAGCAGAAGTCCATCGATTCGCTTCACGAGGCGGCCCGAACTCTGTCGGGCGTCGATCGCGTTTTGGAGATATCCAGCAAGTCCCAGGATAAGCTCGGCGTCTCACTAAGCGCTTTCAACCTCACGTTCATGGACGCGGCTCTCGACCGATGGCTCAGCGTGGAATGTGCTTTTCAGGGCAGCAAGGTCTTCGAGAAGGCTGGCCCATTCACAGACATGTTCGCCATGGCCCCACGAGATGCCAAAAGGGATGAGCGCCTGCAAACGTCTGGCCGGCTAACCGGCTTCCGGTTCATGGGACGCGATTGGGGCCTTGAGCCGCAAACTGCATTCTACGACTGGCTTTACATCTCCGCCCTGAAAGGAAGGAAGGATCTCGCCGACCGTCTCGCTGGGTACTCTGCCTTCACTGACATTGAGTTCAATCCTGAGAAGTCCATCAACTGCCAAGCGTATTCTGTAGCTTTGTTTGTGGCGCTGCAGAGAGGGAACCTCCTAGAGAAGGCGACATCATCGCAGGAGGCGTTTCTGAATTTCCTCAGGTCGCGATCTGTTAACAACGCGCGCCAGGACGACACTCAGCAGCAGCGGCTGTTCTGAAAGTTTCGAAGGAAGATTCTGGTCTCGTCAGCCCGTGAGGTGGAGCCCAGCCGCGAGGGCGACGACCGATGAATTACCTACATCGGTCGTCGCCCACCAAGTCCCTTATGGTTTCAATCAAGCCGCCTCGTCCTTCTTCCTGTCCTTCTTGCCGTCGCCCCGGATCCTTGAGGCGACATCCTCTTGGAAGTCCGGGCGGTGGTGGCCGTAGACCTCCTCGAGGATTTTGACCGACATGCCCAGGTAGCCCGCAGCGTCCCAGAGGTCCGCGCCGCGCTGCATGAGCCACGTCGCCGCCGTGTGCCGGAGGGTGTGAGGCGTCACGGTGTCGGGCAGCCCGACCGCCCGGCAGGCTGACCGGAAGCCCTTCGAGACCTCCTGCACCGGCTTCCCGCGCCACTCCACCACGTAGTCGCGCGATATTCCCAACCGCTTCCACCGGCGCAGGTGCTGCAGCAGCCCGCGCGGCAGGCGGACGGGCGGCTGGCGCTTCTTCGTCTCTCTCTTTCCCACTGGCCTGCGGTAGAAGACCCCTTTCTCGAGATCGATCCACGCGACGCCCTCGCGCTTCTCGAAGCCGGCGGCGGCGATGCTGCCCGCGCGCGTCCCGGTGTAGAGCCCGATCAGGATGAATCTCGCGATGTGCTGTTGGGATTGCTTCGCCGTCACGACCGCCTGTCCCTTCCGCTTGCCGCGAGGAATCACCTGCACGTCGCGCTGCCGGTAGCAGTACCGGACTAGGCGAGCCGCTTCCCACCTCTCGAGGTACCTTTCCCTGGGCGCCGATTTCGGCGGCATCCAGACCTCGACCAGGGACCGCGTGTAGCCCTCTTTCCTGTGGTGGTTGATCGCGGCCCGCATGTCCTCGAGCTCGCGCCTCACGCCCGCAGGCGTCACCATCCTCGGCTTGTTCCCCGTCTGCGAGGGCTTCGCGCTCTTCCAGGCCTGCGAGGTCCTCCACTTCACGTACTCGCGGCAGGTCCTGCCGGTGACGTCGGCCAAGGTCTTGCCCTCCCACCAATCGGCGAGCTGCTCCAGGCGCGCGGCGTACTTCTCCGGCCGCAGGAGCCCGGTCACGACCTCCTCCGCATATATCGCCAGCACGTCGGTCACGAAGACCTCGTGCAGCTCCTGGTCGCGCCGGTGGGACGGCGAGTGCTTCGAGGCGAGGTACTGCCCTAGGGTCTTCTCAGCTTCTGCGTGACACTCTTCAGGAAAGCGAGCGACGACTGTCCGGCCGTCGACGATGCACCAGACGGCTCTCTTGCGGACCTTTCCGCCCTCGTACTCGGCCGGCTTGAGCCAGAGTCTCGCACCCTTTTTCCTCGGCACCTGTCCCTCCACTCCTTGATCAGCCGTCGCGAGACGAACATGAGCCTGCCCCGCGCCTCGTACTCCAGGTCGCCTCGGCCGATCGCCTCCCGCAGCGCGGCGGGCGTGACCTGCAGCCCGAATTCCGGGAGGAGGCACGCGTCCTCCAGCGTCAGCGGCACGTCCTCGTGGGGCGGCTCCAGGAACACAGGCTCGGCATCGACTATGATCTCGTACTTCATGCCGCGTAGCGTATGAGGCACGGCGGCGTCCCGCAAGGGTATCGGAAGCAGATGCTTAAGATTTCGTAAAGAAAGATCCCGTGTCGGGTATTTCCGACGCCGGGCCCCATGTCGGAAATACCCGACACGGAGAGCGCAAGTATCTACGCTGCACCGAAAATATCTTTCTTCCCGCCGCTGGGACGAAGATTCCAGGCGAGGCCTGGATAGATCCTTCGAAACTTGCATGAACTCTTAACCTTGGGGTCATCACCCGTCCGGAGGGGGGCTTGTGGCCCTGGAATTCTTGCATCATCCTTGTTTCTGCACCGGACGGTAGTGGCCTTATCACCCGGGAATCACGTCACCACTACCTGCCGCAGAAAGAGAGTGGAAGGATCACATGAACACAGCCAGCGACACCCCGCAGCCGGTCCACATCGAAAGCGCCGAGGAGGCCTTCGCGGCCTTCAAGGTCCTGCTCCCGGCGGTCAGCGCCGCCGAGCCGTTCGGCCGGGCCGCCTTCGACGCCCTCGAGGCCGTCTACCGCAGCTGGGGCCTCCTCCGGACCGAGCTCGTCTCGAACACGGCGATGCTGTCGGACAGCGACCGCCGGGACATCGAGCCGGCCTGCGACCTGTACATCTCGCCGGAGAGCATCCTGGACGGGATCTTCGCCAACACCGCCCGCGAGCGCCTGCTCGCCACGACGGCCCCCGAGTGGGCCGAGACGGTCGAGGCGCACCTCCGCACGCACGACCTCGCAATGGCGGTCGCCACCCGCCGCCCATCCGTCGGCGCCCTCTTAGGTGCGGAGGCTGGCCCTGATGAGGCAGCCGCCGCGCAGGCGGCCACCGGCATCCCGCCGGATACAAACGGAGACAGAACGCTCATGACGACAGCACGCACGGACCTCCGCATCTCCCAGGCCGGTCTCACGGGATCGGCAAAGCAGAAGGAGTGGGCGGCCGCGATCCGCGGCCGGATGACCGCGCTCGCCCGCGGCGACGAGTGGTTCGAGGCACTCGCCCGGGACGCCACAGGCGCGAAGTTCTGGATCAGGAACCGCACGGGCGACTGGCGCCAGCTTGCGGCGCGCTACCAGGCCTACGTCGAGGACAACAACGCCTGGGCCGCCAAGGCGCGCGGGCTGCCCGACGGGACTTGGACGCATGCGGAGCAGGCGGTCTACGACCGCTACAAGGCCGCCCGCCAGCGGCTGACGGGCTTCCTCGTAGGGTGACGCCTCCTGGCTGCCCGGGGCTTCGGCCCCGGCCCCTCTCCGGGACCTGGGCGCCAGGGTCCGGACGGGGGCCCGCACAGCCCCTGCGAAGAGAAAGAGATCATCACATGGCACAGGCAACGAGGGACGTCATCAGGGAGCAGGTCGCCGCGGAGGTCGTCTTCGCGATCGGCTTCTTCCCGACCGACGACTACGTCCGGGCCCAGCACACGCAGCGCGTCGCCGTCGGCGGTCGCGAGATCGAGGTCGACTGCCTCCTGTCGCTCGACGACATCGACCTCGACGAGGTCCTGGAAGGACACCAGTCCGCCGAGATCGGCGTGGCGCTGCTGCAGTGGCAGCTCACGCACGGCATCGAGGTCGTCGTCGACCGCGCCCTCTACCAGATCAAGGCCGCCGAGGCCTCGCTGCGCGGCTGATGGAGGGCACGCTCATGCGGACACAAGGACGCTACGCGCTCACATCCGGCCCCGACAGGCGGCCGAACCTGGTCGTCACGACGCCGTGCGGGCAGACCCTGCCGATCGCGACGTTTCACGAGCGCACGATGCACGGCGACGACGGGCTGACGGAGGCCTGGGCGAACGCCGAGCACGTGCTCGCGGCCCTGACGGCTGCGAGGCACAGGCCGGCGCCACCGGCGCCGGAGCTCGACGATGACTTTTTCGACGAGTGCAGCTTCAGGATCGCGGTGAACATGCCGCCGCCGGGACCGCCCCAGCCACCAGGGAAGGCCCCCGGCCGAAGAAGCAGGTGAGGGTACAAGGAACGGCGCCGGCAGCAGGCGCCGCAGCCCGAGGGAAGCTTCGACAAGCAGATCGAAGACCTGGCCCGCCGAAGCGGCTAGTTTCGAACCTGTAGCGCGCTCTCACACTGTGCGGTCCTGACCGCGCGGCAGCGCTACGCTAGCGCTGGAACTTTCCAATAGGTCACTGTGGCACACTCTCAATGTCGAACTTCGTTTCGAATGAAAAGAAGAGGAGGTCTGATTGCCGATTGCGGGCTGGCGCACCACTCAACACAAGGTACTTAAACTGTTCGGCGCACAGCATCGTCAAGAGGCACGGGACGACATCGCTAGGTATCGATACCAATGCCCTAACTGGCTCACTAAGACGTAGGCGACCAATGCTACGAGGCTGAGCCTCGCCTCGGTTCTCGCGGTTGAGACGTTCGTCAGGTACAAATGTGAAATTTGCCTCGACTCCGAAAAATTGGGCAGGCTGAATAAAGCGCCCGTCAACTTTAAGGTGGCGGAGGTCGTGATAAGACTTTCCCGCAGTACCTGGCACCTCCCACAAGCCAAACGCAGCGCTCCAACTCCAACCGACAATATCAACGACATAGAACACGTTTGATTTGCCTGATTGAATCAGTCCTTTTCCACGCTTGTTTGTTCGCCTGCGGGTGTGGGGCATACGGCTTCCTCTCCCTCCGCGCTATCGAAATCGATTCCTATCCATATGTCATTCGCACCTTCTTGCTCCGGGCCTTTGGTCGCCCAGTCAAGTCAAGTCTGAATACATCGTGGTACTCGGTGCAAGCACCATTGGTGCAGAGACCTCCCCTGCACCAAAGGATCACAGAGCTTCAGCTATCGATACGGCGTCGCGCTCGCGGGCCATCTCCAATGCCTTCAAAGGACGCCGCTCGAGATCGAATGTATCAACGAACCTCATCTCTGCGCCTGCTTGCGTCCCGAGCAGACGATGCGCGGTCCCGGCGCCGGTGCGCCAAAGCGGATGAACAACTGTCATCCTGACGGCGGATTTCCCTGTACCCTGCACGATGCATGCGAGATCCATTGGTCCGACTGACTCCACCTTGAGGGTGCCAGGTCTCATCGCAGCAACCGAGGCAGCGAGTTCCCGGCTGCGCTCCAGCCATCCGGATAGCTCGGGATAATCCTCGAAACGTCCGTCGAGGCCACAGGCATATCCCGATTCGACCATAGCCCTAAGGTACGAAAGGCCGAGGCGCCAATCCAAAAGGTTGTGGACGCGACGGTTTCCATACTGCTGTATGCACTGATAACATGCTGTCCGACAATTGCCCCGGTGTTCAACGGCCATGAACTGGCCCAACGCTGACTCCTTGCCGTCCTCCGATAAGATCCGATCTATCAGACGCATGATTTCGGGACGACCGTCGCCTGAGCGTTGCCCCAAGCGGCGGCACAGGCCGGACCCGTTGATGAGGGCGTCGGCAATCTGAAGCATGGGCCGCCCTGCCCGGCGGCGGGGCTCGAGGGCTTCGAATTCATCTGGAGCCACATCAAGAGCCAGTGCGGCCTTTTGCACGAGTAGATGTGTTGCACTGATAGCCGCTGCGCGAACGGATGTTGCTGATTGACCAGCTCCACCTTGTTTAGCGACGAGATCAAGCCTCAGGTTTGGATCAAACTGCCTGAGTTCAAGATATAGAGCATCTGTCTCCTTCCGCGCGACGAGACCAAATGGGTCATCACGGCCCAGAGGATCGCGCCATCGTGTAGGTTCATTGGCCTTCGACATTGCCGGCTCGACCGCCTGCCCCGGGAGCGGGGTCGCCCTAGCAAACTTGAAGTCCCTAAGGACCCAACTATCGGTCAGATGATCGACACTGAACCGCTGCGGCGTCCCGTCCTCGCCTTCGGGACCGTCGTTGAGGTGCATAACAGTAACGCCGGCACCACTCCAAACTCGGACGGGACCGCAATCCTGGTGCTCGCCTTCATGCAGGACTGTCGCAACAGTTCGGGTTGACATAAGCCCAACTTCGTCAACCTCGGTCCCCTCAGGCCTGAAATCCGTCCGGAACGCTGCGGGCGTAACGTACCAGTTAAAGGTTTCGGTGGGCACCTCCTCACCGCAGTCGTCGCACTGGATGGCATCGTCAGGCGCTTGCGGCCTGTAAGAGGCGGAGCCGCACGAGGCGCAACGCGCGACGTAAGCATCCTCTGTCACCCACGACCCCAGCGGCTCGCCTACGTCAATCAGATTACCCTGCTTCTCGGGCTCCGGTAGCGTTCCCGTGAAGCCGATCACACGATGCTTCATCTTGTCCTTCGTAAGCACTGCTCCTGGTGCGTACTCGAATACGGCAAGCTCTACGTCACGGTCCATGGTCGACCACTCGAACTCGCGATCCTGTAGTGCCCCCCGTCCTGCTTCGGGCGTGAGGCCAGTGTAAAGAAGGCGCACGCGCGTGGGCATTCCGTACATAGGCAGCTTGCCCCGTTCGGCAAGGAATTGGGCAAGGCCCGTGCGGGCTTGAGGTCGGTCGGTCGCAAGCGCCAATATCTCTTCAACGATCCCGTGGGCCGTTGCTCCGGCTAGGAGCTCCCGGTGATGCTCATCCGAGAGGATCGAGGCGTCGACGAACCTCACCATAGCCGGCCTGGTCTCCTTCAGAGCATCCTCAAGTCTCGCGGGCCACGGCGAACCGGCGGCATAAAACTCATCTGCAGGAACAAACTCGCCATGCACATCAGGCGGGGTCAACATATCCCCCGGGTATAGCTCACCGGAAGCCTGGCAATGGTCCCGCAGCTTTGCGAACGCTGCCCTAAGCCACACCTTCCGAAGGAGCCTCTGCGGAACTGGAAGGTGGTCTACGGCTAGGAAAGGCGGCGGAGGCGGGTCCCCTGTAATCGCCCGAGGATTCCGGAAATAATACTCGTCGTGGCTCCGCCCGCGGCAGAACGTTGTCACAAACGAGAACGCCTGACCGCGGCGCCCGGCGCGACCGACACGTTGTTGGTAATTGAAGCGCTGGGGCGGCATGTTCGCTTGGAGCACGGTCTGCAGCGACCCGATGTCAATGCCGACTTCCATAGTTGTCGTGACCGAGAGGAGGTCGATCTGCGACGCTGCCTTTTGGAGTTCTGTTGGCGGCTTGTCCGACGTGCCTACGAGAACGCCCTTGAAGCGACGTAGACGTTCGCCGAAGTCGTCGGTCTGCCCTGTGAGTTCTTCACATTTTAGGCCGAAGCGAGAGACGGCGTCGTCGCGACCTCGAACGATGCGCTTGCCAAGGAAATTGCTTTCCCAAAGCTCCTCAACCCGTCCGGACACAGCGTCTGGGAGCGGACGCCGGCACCTGGTGCAGAGGCCTACCCCACGATGCAGGTGAACTCGCTCGCAGGAGACACATCGCCAGAACGGATCGCCGCGTTCAGAAACCCGGATGAACAGCTTGCCGACGTTAATGATGCAGTTCCTGTGGCCGATTTTGTTCAGCTTTTCAACTAGCTCGCCGAAGCGCGCAACGGCATGGCTGTCGCCGAATAACTGCTCAGCGAAGCGTTTGACGCGTTTGCGATTGACGCTGCTGTAGTCAGGCCACTGCTTAATGTTCTCAGGATTGAAGAACTTGTTCTCTTCAACACGGTAAACCCCAGCGAAGACCCGAACCCATGCATCTAGGGCATCTGTCTCGGGGGTACTGTCGCTGCTTACCGAAGGGTATCCTAGGCCGGTTTCTTCCAGCGCGAAGAACGTGTTGGAGAAAATCACGTCTTCGACGAGTTCGGACTGAGCCTCAAGGATCGATGAGCCTAAACGCGCTCGATCTACTGCGCTCAGGTGCGGCGCGTACCTGACCTTACCATCCTCGATCACGAAGGCCTCGTGCCATGGACCGTCACCGACCCGCTTCCGTCCGAGTTCGTCAAAGGGGTGAATGCCAAGGCGAACATACTCTGATGCCACGTAGGAAATGGGGTTTTCAGATCCGCTTTCCCCTTCCCGGAATTGCAATAGCCGGTCGATGCGGACTTTCCTGGTCACGATGTTGATGATGTCCTTGTCGTCAGCCTTCTGCCACTCAGACATCAAACGCTGCAGGCCTTCGAAGTCGTCCTTTTCCATCAGCTCTTTCGTGATCCGCTTCTTCTCCTCCGGGGAGACCTGTCTCTCCCTTGCCTCGTCCAGAAGCTTTATGGCGGCGGTAACGAAGATCTCGCGGCGCAGGTCACGCAGGTGAAGCCTCTCGATCTCCAGGGCCTGGTTTGCTGCATCCTGCCGGCTATCTGAGAAGATTATACTCTTGGCTTCTGAGCCGATGGCGTGCAGTAGTTCAAAGAGTTCGGTGGCAACCAGCTGCGACGCCTTTGTGAAACCCGTGCGGAAGGCGCGAATAGGCGAACGCCTCATAGTGGCCGGTCGGGTTGCGTAGTCGGTTCCGCATCGAGGACAGCAGAATGGTTGTGCTGTTCTTTTCATCGGGTCCTTGTTGGCCCCGGGCAGCTGGTAATAGATTTTCCCGCGCAAGAGGTTTGGCCGGTGACCTGTCTCTCGTGTCGAAACCACACCTGTGAGGGTATCAAGCGTAGCTTCGTCCCATCGGTCCCAGCTATTCTCACAACTAGCGGCCTCTCCCTCAGCCGGCCAAAACACGGCGAACTGGTTGAATGTCATCTTATCATATAGCTCAGGCGCTCCCCGATCGGGCGCCCGCTCCAGATCCGCGGCAGACGGAAGCAGCTCAAATTCTTCCGACGTCTCGGCAGGCTGGCCGCGTTGGCCGCCTAGGAACATGTCACCGCACGCCTCGCAGTAGAGCATCTCGAAAAGGCGTGGCCCTTCGGTTTTCCCTTCTCGCGGCCTGCCATGGGACACCCCGCGCACAATGGTGAGATCGGTGAACCGAACCTTTTGCCGGTCACCAGGCACAGGAGCGCCAAAGAGTCCCTCGACGTTCCGTATAAAGGTGTGAACTCTGAATGACGCGGTACCCGCGGGAGCTTTGGAATTCCAGGCGCCGCTGTCTGGGATCGCGCGTGCAAGCATGAGGCCGCGCACTGCATCGGGATCCTTGACTCCGAAAACCGAGTCCGCGATTGCAGACACCGGTGTTGCTCGCACACTGCGCTCAGCTGCACACGCCGCTGCGAGCGCCGCCGCAGCACTTCCAGCAATCTTGCCAGCCAGGGTTCCAATATCGCTGTCTGACAATCCAAAGATGCGCCCAACGCGGCGCAGAGCTTCCTCGCTCTCCGCTGTAGTGGGAAACTCTGCGATAAGCTGGTCGGGGCCACCGATCGCCCGGAGCAGACTGGTGAAGGGCTCCGGCGGGAGCTTGCCTGTAAGGGCTAGCGGCAACTCGGGATCGCCAGCGACCACGCAGCTATCCCAGAATTGGGTGTCAAATTCGCCCTCGGATCTCGATGAGGCAAAGGTACCGAATGGGGCGAACAGATCACGGAGGTAACGCCGGCTCTGTTCGCCCTTCTCTCCGTCCATTGGTAACGAAGCACTGGAGGCAAGTATGCGCAACTTGTGCCGGTGTTCAGGCTGGTCGAGTCCTAGCCGGACGAGAAGGCTTTTGACTAGGAAGGACACTTCCGTGCCTGCCGACCCGCGGACGAGATGGAGTTCGTCGAAAACAAGGTAGAAGTACGCGTCGGGGTCGCTGGCGAGCCAATCCCGCGTCTTCTGGAAAATCGGATCTTCGACCTCGCGAGAAAGCATGGCCCCGAGCATCGAAGCATTCGTCACCAGGATATCTGGCGGTGCGTCCTGCATGTCCCAGCGGGAGACCATTTCTCCGCCATCTAGTGAGGGGAAAATAAACGACGTTGGCTCCGGCGGTTTTCGCCCCTCCTCGGCGGCCTCAAGGCGCATGCGGGCATCGTGATCGCGGGCTGCCTTCTGATCCTCGTCAAATCGGCGCATCGCCTGGCGCAGCTTGCTGATACGCCGTGCCCTCCTTTTCTTCTCGATCTCCTCGTCGCCCAAGCGTGGGTGCCGCAGGTGCCCGGTTACAGGTGTTTCACCGGTGTAGTTGCCAAAGAATATTCGGTTACCTGCGAAGCGACCGTCCATTGTTTCGCGCGCTTCGTCCGAATCAAGGGCCTTCCGAAGACGGACCATCTGATCAGCGACAAGGGCATTCATTGGATAAAGGATCAACGCCCGTAAGGCAGCAGGGCGCCTCTCGCCCGCACGTTGCCGCCTCCTGGCATTGAACTGCTTGCCGTTGCGCCACCAAAAATTGGCCAGATAATCTTCCGACGGTGCAGGCCAATTCACTGCCTCATTGGCGAGGCTCGCCAAGATCGGAAGCATAAAACTCTCGGTCTTTCCTGAGCCGGTGCCGGAGGTGACAATACTCGGCATTCCGGGGCGGATTCCGCGCTCCAGCATTTTTATCTGATGCGTGTAAGGGGCATAGGCTGACTTCCGGCGAAGCTTCCCGGACGCCGCTTCGCCATCGAACAAGCCACTGAGCGCAAGTTCCACGAACGCGGCCTGTCCTTCCTCACTGAGCGGATTCAAGACATCAGATCCAAGCAGATCCTCCAGTGCAAGATCGCTGGCGCGATATCGGAGTACCGGCTCGATCAGCGGCTCAGTGGCTAGAACATCCTGTTCCAAAAGTAGCCGCCGCCGCTCCGCTGCGGTGACCGGGTCAGAGATGCGAAAAGCAGACTCGATGTACGAAACGAAGAAGTCGCGTATGCGGGAGAACCCGCCGATAGGATCAAGCATTAGCGGCCAAGCTCATTTGGACAGAGGGGTCAAAGGGTTGGGAGGCATTCACTGAGGCAGCGAGTGCTTGTGCCGCATTTGCAGCAAAGGCGAAGCCGCGCTCATCTCCGAATGCCGCACACGCGGCGGCATAGAGACGGACCAACCGGAGCGTCGCCTCAATTGAGAGGCCGCCCCCGTGTTTTGCCAGCATCAGTGCGGCTGCGGCCTCATCGACTACAGGCTGCGATAGATCGAGGGATCTGGGTTCTGCCGATGTCGCCGAGAGCACGCGCGGAATAACCGGAATAGCCTTGGGGTTAAGCAGCGTTTCACTGGCAACAGCGAAAGCATCTTTCGGCAAGGCTGCGGCTTCTTCCACTGCTGCGTCCTCCAGCCCAACGCAGAGCATCAGAGTGCGAGGAAGCAGCCCACGGCGCTTCGCGTCTGCGAGTGCAGGGTACCAGAAGCGCGCCGCCGAATGTTCGGCGCCAGAAATGTACCCCAAAACAGGCCTGTTTGTCTCTGCTGTCCAAGCCGCCGCAGATCCGAAAGCCGTCAGAGGACCGCCACCTGGCCGTGACCACAAATCATCATATGTCACGAGCGTAGGATCCGCATGCAGTCGCGCCATTCGCCCGCCGGCGAGCAAGATGGTCGCGATCTCAATGAGGTTTCGGCCATCGTGTCCTCTGATGATCGGGACCTCGCCTGCGGCAAGAAGAACAGCAAGACGCGCCACCGCCTCCACACCCTCGGCAGTAAGCACCTTGAGCTTGAGGGCTGACGCCTCGATCTCACCTAGGGAGACTGTGCCTTCCTTCTCTAATACTGGAAAGGTGGCATGTCCCAGAGCCGAACGCGACCACCGCGAGAGTCGGTCAGCGTCCTGAGAGAGAGCTTCGACACGACCGATCAATGCAGCCTCGCTCTCGCTCAGGGCTGCAACAGTTTCAGTGAGGCAAGCGCGGCGCCCTTCGAAGGCCGCCAAAGCCTCCTCAGATAACCGGATGCGGCCCTGAATCACTTCAAGCTCCTCGCGCAGACGCCGCCTAATCTCCTCGGCTTCCGCCTCAGCCTCGGCGCTCGCCTTAGCCCTCTCAGCGACGGCTGCGGCCTCTATGTCAGCCAGGGCGGCGGCGCGCATGCGTTCAAGGGAGGCCAGTTCCTCGGCCTTCAGCTCAGCAATCTCCGTGCTGGCCCTCGCCAGCCTCTCACCGTGCTCAGCCTGCCATTCCCTTTCAATTCTTGCCCGAGCAGCGATCTCCAGTTTGGGAATCTCCTCGCTGGCCTTCGCATCAGCCAAATTTCGCAGGACTTCCTGCACTTCTGGCTGTGATGCGAGGGCGTTCGCGGCCATGCTGAGAGCCTCCTCGTCCGCCTTGAGGCGCTCGACTATAGCTCCAGTGCGTACCGTATCGTTCAGGATCGCCGGATCTGCTCCATTGACCGCCGACGCGCCACGGGTTGCTTCAGCTTGTGCGGCCAAAACCTCCAGCGCTCTAGTGGCGTCATGCCTTCCCCCTGCCGCCAAAGCAGAGCAGACCATCCGCAAGTAATCCGCATCGGTGGACCAGTTCACAGCGTGCCCAGTTTGGACAGACGCGTCGAAGTCGTAGAGGAGAGGAGCATCCAGGGTACCGGGCAGCGGCACCACGCAATCCGGGTCGAACCGCCTGACCGGAAGCTGGGCGAGAAATTTTGACCGCTCAGCCCGCCAGCGTCCGTCGTCCCCGCTGGCAAGGGTCACACGGACGATCTCGTCGGGATTGATCCTAACCGCCCACTCTCCGGGGGCACCGGCTTCGAGGCCGATCTCCACAACGAGGCGGCGGCGCGCCTCCGAGGTCTCACCCGCCGGAAAGTCAAGGAAGCGAGTGAGGCGGCGAGGATGCAGGGCCCTGTATTTCACCGGAGCGCGGTGCCGATCATTCGGAGCAGTAGAGAATAGAAACCATTCGCCATCCCTGATCGACGTAGCAAGCACGCCACGCACCTCGACTGAGCCATCAGGTGGGAACAGGATCCGCGTACTAGAAATCGGGATCCAGGATCCGTCCTCCTGCCGTTCGGCAACAGGCGTGATCGACGCTACAGCGTTTCGCCCATGTGCACCCCGCCCGATCAGTTCCTTGCCCCGCGCCATCAATCAGTCTTCCCCCACAACGATTTCACCGGGCGCAAAGGCAACGAGCACGCCGCCGCGCCAAGCTAAACGAGTCTTGCCGTTCGAATGACGTGCAATCGATACCGCCTCCACTCCTGTTTTGCGATGTTTATCAGCCGGCGCATCGATGACAGCAGGCAGCAATCTGCGGAGCCACGCAAGGTCGACGCTGTCGGCGTGATAAACGCGTAGCCCCCCTAAGATGCCCGCGTTCGATGCATGCCTCAGTCTGAGATAGGCGGCAAGCTTATCAGGGAGGTGAGCCTCCGCAGTTAGGCCAACCAGAAATCCATCCTCGGCCGCGAATAATGGGATACGGGCCAAGCTGTGAGCGAGCAGGACTGCGGCTGTCCGAGAAAGCAGGTGGTGGTGCGCGCGGTCCCGCTTACTTTCTACGGTGTATACGTCGTGATCGCGCCCGCTTGGCTGCGCCCAGCGGGTGAGAGTGACCTCCCCAGTGCCTTCTCTTTCGTCAGCAATGAACCGCCGGGCTGCCCAATCCCACCGTGAAGCAGGCCGCCTTCCTATGAGCGTGAGCGAGGATTGCTTGAACGCAAGCCGGCCTTCTGGATGCGTCGCATCGGAAACCAAGCTCCAGCCAAGACGCTCGGCGACGCGAGCGGCTCCATGACCGTCGCACCCAACTACTGCAGGCGCGAGTATCTGAACACCGCTCTGACGGAAGGCGGCAACGTTCGATGCTACACAAGCCTGCCTGAACTCCTGCGCCATCTTCTCACAGATGGCGCCTTCCGCCAGCGCAATGCTGCCGACCCGCCGCAGGACTGGCGGGCGTAACGTCCATACGCGGCCTTTCCACTGCGATCTCAAACGGGGCTGGATGACCGCGGCGTCAGCCAGGACCCTGAGCATTGACCAGGGATCCACTTGCTTTCCAAAAGCGTCCTGAATCGTGGCGATCAGCTCTGACTCGTCCCATCCGGAGCGGCCACCCGCATAGACCGCCTCGACGAGGTCATCAACATTTCCACTGGCGCTGTCCCAGCCTCTCGGATGGCGGCTTCCCTCAACGGAACCGGGTCCAGAACCGGCCCAATCTGCGATTGGGGAGTATTGGCAAGCTGTCTCCCCGAGCCGTTCATGAATTAAGGCATCTGAGGAAAAGGTGACCCGTCTCGACCAGAGCCTCCCTAGACTCGGCTCGATGAACCAGGCCCCGGACACTGGGCGGGTGGACCTTAGTCGCATCACCCCAACTGTTTCGACTTCGACGGTGAGGTCGCCCTCCGCGCCTGCGCCTGGCCTTACCATTCCACCATCCGCACCGGATGCGATCCTGGGCAGGAAAATTGGCCGGCCCAACCATATCCCGCCCGTCCGCACGCCGCCGAAAATGGAGACGGTCGAAAGCTTGGCATCATCAATGTTGCTGACGCCTAGGAGGCTGGCACATTCGTCCGCTATGCCTCGGGCAAGGGGCTCAACGGAAAAGTACCAACTACCGGAAGCTGCGAAGCGGGATCGGTGATCCCGCAGGCTGGAATAGGCTTGAGCAGAGCATCCAAGCCTTACCGCTCCGGGAGCGGTCTCCAAGCCTAGTGTCGATTGCCAGCGGCCATACCCCACCTGCTGAAAAACCAAAAGGCCACGTCGCAGCGTGGGTGCCCTGGTCGCCGCGCCAAGGCCCATAGCCGCGACAGCCTCAGACAACGTCGTTAGTCCCTGCGTTAGCCGTTCCCCGTCCATGCTGAACGTCGTGAAAAGAGGCGCTCCATCCTCATCGAAGCTGCAGACAACTTTTGTCTCCGTTCCCTCGGCAGCTGACGTCGCTTCGGCGCAGAACTTTGCAAGGCGCCAGAATGGGTGCTCCGCGAGGAAGCGATCACCACCTAACCGAGCCGCCCTGAAGTCGCTGAAACTCTCGACCATTCCGTCAGATGCCTTGTCCGAGCCGGCCAGGAAAGCCTCGAATCGGCGGATAAAAGCTAGCGGGCGCTCAAGGATGTCCGGATTGTGAGATAGGAAGGTCCGCAGCAACGTCGCATCTGATTTTGCCGGGAAAGCGAGCTTCCGAGTATAGCCAATGTGCACCCAAGCAGGCGGAGGCGTCGGAAGCTCTAGCTCCCTGAAAGGCAGCCTCCTAACAAGCCTGTCCTTCAGCCATGCATCGAGCCACCGCCACATCTTAGCAACGCCCGGCAGTGCTCGAAACCCGCTAGTTACACCAAGGAAGCGCCGAAGCTTTTGATGAAAGTCGCCGCCAAGCTGCCTCTCGTCCGGACTGCTAGCTATCAGGAGTGTCAAGCATAAATAGGCAAAGTATCCTGGGGTTTCGTCAGTCGCCGCGAGTCGCGGGTACCAGCCGTGTTCCAAGGCGTCGCGAAGGCCCGTGCGGCAGACGTGGCGTTTGAATGATTCGACCGCCTGCTCTTCGGCCCCAGCTCCTGCGATCCCACCCGCCTCCGCCAATGTGGAAGGTGTCACCTCGAAAGACCGAATCGGTGAGGCGTCCCCGCTTTCGCCTACTGTCAAGAAATGGCGTACTAAGGCGTGCTCCCAATCTAGGTAACTGGCAGGGGGATTAGCTTCTTCATTGGCCGGGGCAGATCCTTGCATAGCTGCAATGTTAACAGGGTAGCAGCTTCCTTCCATAGCTGAAGCGCTGGTTGGCAGATTATCACTTAGACTACCACTTAAGCGGGGGGGCCTTCTTCGCCGCTGACACCTTTGGTTCACTCTTGGGCTAATCTAATCGATCCGGGATTAGAGCACGAGGTAGGCCGGAGTGACGCTGTTTTGAATAATGCCCAGTTTGAGAAATTCCTTACGTGATGTTAAATCATTTCTTAGTGGAGATCTATCCTCTCGTTTGGCATGCGAGAACAAGGCTTGCGCGCCGCTGCTGATGGCTTACTGCCTGCTCCCTGTGAGGCAGCTGGGAGAGGCAAGTGGAGTTCCATCATTCGACACATTGGACGGTGCTGGAGAAGCTGCTTCAGACAGACCTCATTGAGCCGCAGCCATTCGCTCGCGAAGACCTCAAGAACCCGGCACTAGCCGCGCTAGACCGAAGCGGCGTCGAGTGCACTTGGTTTAGCTCGCAGGCATGGACTGACAACCGGTTCGGACCATACATCTTACGTTTTCCACCCAGCGAGCTCGTGTCCGAGCTGCTCGTCGACCTGGGAAAACACAACGGGGCGCGGTGTTACCTGTCGGCTCCGCCTCGGCTCGCCCGTTGGGCCGGCGTCAAGACCGGATGCCAGACGTTCTCCAGCAATGATACCCGCTGGCATCGGGCCACGAAGGAGGACCGGGTTGACCTTCTGGTGACATGGCAAGTCCCCATCAGCTACAGTCTTTACTTCGTAAAGGCGAAGACAGGCGGACCCAGCCTCGAGGATGATGCCAACTACGCGACATCTCGCTTCCTGGCACGGATGATCCTGACCGGCGATAAGCGCTTCAACGCGTCTTTGAGCGATCCAACAGTGGCGCAGAACGCCGGCACACTGCTCAGATCGCTCCTCAGGAACTTTGACGGCCACCTCGACACCGCAGCGAAGACATCCCAAGGGCTCGCAGGAGCGCAGCCGGAGGACGTGATCAGGGATGCCATGGCTGCGGTCGTAAAGGCGGATCTGCGCGGAGCCGTCACCGAATCAGCCAGGCTAGGAACGATCACCAGCGTCGCGAATGCGCTCGCCTCCCTCGTGAACGCCCATTTCGGAACTAGCCTTACAGGCGCGGAGATCCAAGCCGCAGCGTAGCGGCGGAACCCGGACCGAAGCACTGTGTTGCAGCGCGGCCGCACATCGTCCTAACAAGGTCAAGGTTTGGGTCGGGGGCGATTCGGGAATGGCGCTGCGCATAGTTGAGTTCTTCGGATACACGCCGCTGGATCCTGCGGCGGCGGAGTTCGTCCGGGACAGGCGATGTCCCTTCGTCCGCGACGCATGCATCAAGCCCCGGCACGGGTCGTGCTCCGTCGAACAGGGGGCCGGCGAACCGGTCATCGTCTGCCCCAACCGCCTCTACGCCAGGACGCACCGCGTGCTCGGCGAGATCGCTGTCGAAGCCTTCGGAGAAGGTGTGGAGCTCACGCCGGCCGCGGAGATCACGCGCCGTAAGGCAGCGGGCGAGATGACCGGCAACGAGGTCGCGGTCTTCGGGAAGTACTGGAGCGGCGAGCTGCCGATCCCGCAGCCCCGCGGCGAGGAAGGCGACGAGACCTCCAACTTCTTCATCGACTACATCCTCGCGAGGCTCGATACCGCCGGACGCGTCCAGGAGTTCACCGCCGTGGAGGTCCAGACGATCGACACGACCGGCTCCTACGGCGAGCAGTCCCAGGCCTTCTTCGAGGGGGATCTCTTCACCGACCGCCGCGGCAACGCGCCCGGCTGGTCCAACGCCGGTCTGAACTGGGC
>JAEWKH010000012.1 GCA_023386155.1 Pseudomonadota bacterium | reverse complement strand
GCAATGATATAGCCGAGCTTCTCCTGCCTGTCAAGAACAAAGTGAGAACATTGTTCGCAGGCGGGCCGGAGCTCTCCTCCCCCTTGTGGGGAGGAGGGGGAGGTGGGGGTGTGGGCGATAGCCTATCAAGGAGTGGCGCCGACACCCCCACCCTGGCCCTCCCCATCGCAAGTCGGGTGTTCCCGACTTGCGCAAGAGGATGCCCCTCTCAGGCAGGCCTGAGAGGGGTGGGGAGGGAAACAGCACCTGCGCCTCGCAACAGAGGATGAGGGTTGCAGGCGGAACGGACACCATCCTCATCGCCATCGGCCTGCCCTCACCCCGGCCCTCTCCTGCCCGGGAGAGGGAGAGGCGGCGCGCCTGTTCGCGCGGACTGGTCGCCGATGGAACGGCCATTGACAGCTCTTTCGCTCTCCCGCATCCAAAAGCTATGCCGCAGACCTCTACTGTTCGAACCTCCGGCGATTTCCTCGCCGATCGCCGCTATGAATATGCCCGTTCCGCCTTCGACGAGGGGGACTTCGAGGCTGCCGCCGATCTGGCCCGGCAGGTGATCGAGCTTGCCCCGGACTTCGCCCCCGCCCAAGCCATGCTCGGCCGCTCGGCTGCGGAGCTGGGCTTGCGGGAGGAAGCCATAGCGGCGCTGCGCCGGGCCCTGGCGCTCGAGCCCGAGGATGCGCTCGGCGTGCGGCTCGATCTCGCGCGGCTCGGCGCGCTCGCCCCCGGCGAGGCGATCACGAACGGCTATGTGCGGGCGCTCTTCGACGATTACGCGCCCAAATTCGACCGGCATCTCACGAAGAGCCTCGCCTATCGCGGCCCGGAGGTGATCGCCGATGCCCTGCGCCGGGCCTGCTCCAAACGGATGCGGGAGTACCGGTTCGGGCTGACCCTCGATCTCGGCTGCGGCACCGGGCTGATGGCGCAGGAGCTCGCCGGGCATTGCGCGTCCATCGAAGGCGTCGACCTCTCGCCCCGCATGCTGGAGAAGGCGGCGAAGACAAAGCTCTACGCCGCCCTGCACGAGAACGACCTCGTCGGGTTTCTGAGCGGGCGCACGACAGGCGAGGCCGATCTCGTCGTGGCGGCGGACGTGTTCGTCTACATGGCGGCGCTCGATGCGGTCTTCAGCGAAGCGCATCGGGTGCTCAGGCGCGAGGGCCTCTTCGCCTTCACCGTTCAGGCGCATGAGGGCGAGGGTTTTATCCTCGGCGAGGACGCTCGCTACGCGCACAGCGAGCCCTATCTGCGCGGGCTCGCAGAACGCGAAGGATTCACGACCGTCACCGTCGAGCGGGTTTCGACCCGCGAGGATCGCGGCGTGCCGGTTCCCGGAATTCTCGTCGTGCTCCAGCGCTGATTTTCTGACGATTGGTCCAGCCTCAACCCTCATCCTGAGGAGGTCGCGGAGCGATCGTCTCGAAGGAGGATCCAGAGAGCACTGGAGGCTCCTTCGAGACGCAGACTTCGTCTGCTCCTCAGGATGAGGTCGTGGTGGGAGGGTAAGTTTACTGCGCCGGCGTCGAGGGATGCGGCGCGCTCTCGTAGCAGCCCATCACCGACTGGTCGAAATCGATCACCGAGCCGGTCATCATGCCGGATTCGGAGCTTGCGAGAAACGCCACGGCGCGCGCCACTTCCAATGGCTCCAGCAGGCGGCCGAAGGGCTGCTCCTTCATGGCTTTCTCCAGCCAGCCGTCCTTTGCGTCGTGGTAGGTCTTCATGATCCGGTCCTCGCCCGGCGTGTTCATCCAGCCGATGTTGAGCGCGTTCACGCGGATGCGCCAGGGCATGAGGCTGAAGGCGGCGTTCTTGGTGAGCGTCGCGAGCGCGCCCTTCGAGCCGCTATAGGCGGTGATGAAGGGCTGGCCGCCATGGGCCGACATGGACAGGATGTTGATCATCGCGCCCTCGATCTTCTCGCGCCGCATGATCTTGGCGGCCTCCTGCATCAGGAAGAAGGGCGCACGCACGTTGACCGCGAACATGCGGTCGAACAGTTCCGGGCTCGTGTCGAAGATCGTGCCGCGATCCGTGATGCCGGCCGCGTTCACCAGCACGTCGACGCGTCCGAACACGTTGTCCGCCCGCGCGGTCACCTGGCGGGCCTCCTCGACGCTTTCGAGGTCGGCCTGCACGAATTCCGTCTGGCAGCCCTGGTTCGAAAGCTCGCGCGCCACGGCGTGCCCGCGCTCCGCGTTGCGCCCGCAGATCACGAGGCCCTTGGCGCCGCGCTCGGCGAAGGTGCGGGCGATGGCCTCGCCTAGCCCTTGCGTGCCTCCGGTCACGACGGCGACGGCGTTCTGAAACTGGAATTCGTGCGACATGGGATTGACCTATTTGTCGTTGTTGGCGTGGCCCAAGCTGAAAGGATCTTCGCCCCGATGGCAAGCATGCATCGCCCGGCGTTCACACCTTCAGGCCCCGGACAGATCCTTCACCATGTCCCAGCTGGCGACCGGGACGGGGCCGCTCCGGGTTTGCGCCTCCAGGACGGTATCGGCAGCGTGCCGCCAGCCGCAACGCTCGTAGAAGGAGCGGGCTCCCGTGTTGCCGACGAGGCAATGAAGATGCGCCCGGTCGAATCCGCTCGCCCAGATCGCATGCTCGCTCGCCTGAAGAAGGACACGACCGAGCCCGAGGCCGCGGCCTTCCGGCGCCAGATAGAGCCGCCCCAGATGGTTCCCGGCCCAGGCGGCGAAGCCGAGAAGCCTGCCCTGGGAATAGGCGGCGAGCGGCGGCACGGGAAGGCCCTTCACCCGTTCGATGAAGAAGGCCTCGTCGCGGAAGGCCGCGACGCCCGGCAAGTGAAGAGGCGCCTGCGTCTCATGCCAGACCGCATGATAGAGCCGGCCGATCTCTTCCAGCTCATCCTGTTCCGCCGCGCGAAGCCCGTCGCCCATGGCCTCTCCCTCCTGCCCCAACGGGATGGTAATCCTGTTTCAGCCCGCAAGAAAGTCTCTGGCGAAAGCGCCGATGCTCCTTATGTTGAGAGCAGATGTCGCAAGCCTCTTCCTCCCTTCTCCCCAAAACCTTCCGTGACTGGTTCGAGCAACGCGGCTGGGAGCCTCGGGAGCACCAGCTGGACCTGCTCGCCAAGGCCGGACAGGGCCGCTCCGTCCTGCTCGTGGCGCCGACGGGCGCAGGCAAGACGCTCGCCGGGTTCCTGCCGAGCCTCGTGGAACTGGCCGAGAGAGGGCCGGGCCGGGGCACGGCCAAGGATCGTCGGGGGCTTCACACCCTCTACATCTCGCCCCTGAAGGCGCTCGCTACCGACATCGCCCGCAACCTCGAAGTGCCGGTGCAGGAGATGGGGTTGCCGATCCGCGTCGAGACGCGCACGGGCGACACGCCGTCCCACAAGCGCGCGCGGCAGATCGAGCGCCCGCCGGACATCCTGCTGACCACGCCGGAGCAGCTGGCCCTGCTGCTCGCCCATGCGGAGGCGCGGGAGTTCTTCCAGAATCTGCGCCGCGTGGTGCTGGACGAGCTGCATTCCCTCGTCACCTCGAAGCGCGGCGACCTGCTGTCGCTCGGGCTCGCGCGGCTGATGGCCATCGCCCCGCAGGCGACGGCGGTCGGGCTCTCGGCGACGGTGCGCGAGCCGGACGACCTGCGAAGGTATCTGGTGGGGCAGCGGAACGCCTTTTCCCCTCCCCCTTGTGGGGAGGGCCAGGGTGGGGGTGTGGGCGATAGCCTATCAGGGTCAGGCGCCGACACCCCCACCTCCAACTCCACCCCACAAGGGGGAGGAGGGCAGGCCGCGCTCGCCGACCTCGTCGTGGTCCAAGGCGGCGCGCAGCCCGACATCCGCATGCTCGAGCTCGACGAGCGCCTGCCGCTCGCGGGCCACACGGCCTCGCTGTCGATGCCGGCGATCTACGACCTCATCCGAACGCACAAGACCACGCTCGTTTTCGTCAACACGCGGCTGCAGGCCGAGTACACCTTCCAGGAACTCTGGAAGCTCAATGACGACGGCCTGGCCATCGCGCTCCATCATGGCTCGCTCGACGTGTCGCAGCGCCGCCGCGTGGAAGAGGCGATGGCGGCGGGAAAGCTGAAGGCCGTGGTGTGCACCGCGACGCTCGATCTCGGCATCGACTGGGGCGACGTGGACCTCGTGGTGAATGTCGGCGCGCCGAAGGGCGCCTCGCGCATCATGCAGCGCATCGGCCGCTCGAACCACCGCATGGACGAGCCGTCGGAAGCCTATCTCGTGCCGGCCAACCGCTTCGAGATCCTCGAATGCCGGGCGGCGCTCGATGCGGTGCACGAGGCCGCGCAGGATACGCCGGATGCGCGCATCGGCGCCCTCGACGTGCTCTGCCAGCACATCCTCGGCATGGCCTGCGCGGGTCCGTTCAAGCTCGACGAGCTCTACGAGGAAGTGCGCTCCGCCGCCCCTTACGCCGGGTTGAGCTGGGAGGATTTCGAGGCCTGCGTCGCCTTCGTCGCGACGGGCGGTTACGCCCTTCGGGCTTACGAACGCTTCGCCAAGATTGTGAAGGGCAAGGACGACCTGTGGCGCGTGCGCGACGCGAAGGTCGCTCAGCAATACCGCCTGAACGTGGGCACCATCGTCGAGTCCAGCATGATCAAGGTCAGGCTCGGCAAGAGCCTGCGCTCGCGCCCCGGCACCGTCCTGCCGCGTGGGCGCATCCTCGGCGAGATCGAGGAATACTTCGCCGAGACGCTGACGCCGGGCGACACGTTCCTGTTCGCCGGCGAGGTGCTGCGCTTCGAGGGCATATCGGAGGACGAGGTCCTGGTGACGCGCGCGGGCTCCGGCGCCGATCCCATGATCCCGTCCTATGAGGGCGGCAAGTTTCCGCTCTCCACCTTCCTCGCTGCGCGGGTGCGCGAGATCCTGGCCGATCCGTTCGAGTGGGACCGCCTGCCGGAGCAGATGACCGAGTGGCTGCTGCAGCAGCGGCGGCGCTCTCTTCTGCCGGGACCGCGCGACCTTTTGGTCGAGACCTTTCCCCGCGGCAACCGCTTCTACATGACCTGCTTTCCCTTCGAGGGCAGGCTGGCGCACCAGACGCTCGGCATGCTGCTCACCCGCCGCCTGGAGCGGGCGAAGCTCAAGCCCCTGGGCTTCGTCGCCAACGATTACGGCATCGCGGTCTATGCCTCGGGCGACATCGCAGCCCGCGCCGCCCGCGATCCGGCCTTCATGGACGAACTCTTCTCGGAGGATATGCTCGGCGACGATCTCGAGGACTGGCTCGCGGAATCCGCCCTCATGAAGCGCACCTTCCGCCAATGCGCGGTGATCGCCGGGCTGATCGAGCGGCGCTTCCCGGGAGAGAAGAAGACCGGCCGGCAGGTCACGATCTCGACCGACCTCGTCTACGACGTGCTGCGCAAGCACGAGCCCGACCACGTGCTGCTGCGGGCCGCGCGGGCGGATGCGGCAACGGGACTCCTCGACGTGAAGCGCCTCGGCATGATGCTAGAGCGCATCCGGGGGCGAATCATCCACAAGCCGCTCGACCGGGTTTCTCCTTTGAGCGTGTCCGTCATGCTGGAGATCGGCCGCGAGCGCGTCTATAGCGACAACGCGGACGAGATTCTGGCCGAGGCGGAGGCAGCGCTTCTCGACGAGGCTTTGGCGTGACGGCATTGCGGAAGAACAAACAGACAACGCACGAGATCGAGCTTTCGGGCCAACTCGCTCTCCTCGACCTGACGGGCGCGATGTACCTGCCCGCGCAGGATGCCCTGCTCGTGGCCGACCTGCATTTCGAGAAGGGCTCGTCCTTCGCCCGGCGCGGCATGATGCTGCCGCCCTACGACACCCGCGAGACCCTGATCGCGCTCTCGGACGCGGTGTCGCGCTTCGACCCGAAGACCGTCATCGCGCTCGGCGACAGCTTCCACGACATCGGCGGGCCGGATCGTCTCGGCGGCGAGGAGCGCACCACGTTGTCGGAGGTGCAGTCCGGACGCGACTGGATCTGGGTCACGGGCAACCACGACCGCATCTTGCCCGACAGCGTCGGCGGGCAGGTGGTCGAGGAGATGGCGCTCGGGTCGCTTGCTCTCCGCCACGAACCGGCGGCGGGCGAGCAGGCGGAAATCGCCGGTCATCTGCACCCGGTCGGCAAGGTGGTGATGCGCGGGCGCGCCACCCGGCGGCGTTGCTTCCTCACCGACGGCAAGCGCTGCGTCATGCCGGCGCTCGGCGCCTATGCGGGTGGGCTCAACGCCTGCGACGCCGCCTTCAAGCCGCTCTTCCCGAAAGGCTTCACGGCGCATCTCATCGGCACCGAGCGCATCTTCGCGATCGCCAGGGCGATGCTGTGCAGGGATTGAGGCTTGGTGTCATCCCCGGCGGCCGAAGGCCGGGAAGGGGATCTATGACGCCGAGCGCATGAGTGGATTCCCTTCCCCTCCGCTTCGCTTCGGCCGGGAATGACACTGGGCTGGAGATATTTTTCGCCTAATCCCTTCTGAAGATCGTGCTGGCGAGCCAGCCGAAGAAGAGGGCGATGGCGGCCGTTGCCAGGCCGTAGGCGAGGGACCAGTCGCGGGCGATGACGCCGATCTCCTCCTCGAAGCCGGTCTTGACCAGCTCGAAATGCGTCTGCGTCCTGGCCAGGATCACGGTGTCGGCAAAGAGCGTCACGTCGACGTCGTAATTGCCCGGCGGGGCCGTGGCCGGCAATGCGATGCTGGCGCGGAAGATCTCGGGCGTCAGGAAGGTCACGCCGCGCTCGTCCTGCAGATAGAGGCCCTCCTGCGCCTTGAGCCGGTAGAGGGCGTCCCGGAACGGCTGGTCGGCGCCGTCGCGGTGGATCGTGAAATCGGCGGAGTTGATGATGGCGCTCAGGCCGATCTTCTGACGGCGGCTCAGCTGCTCGGTCGTGATCTCCTCGATCGGCCGGGAGCTGAGGACGTTGAGGTAGGCCGGCGCGGCCGGAAACTTCTGCTGCTGCCGGTTGATCCAGACGGGACCGAGCCGCTCCCGCTCGCGCACGGTGAGGAACTGGCGCGGGCCGCGCACGGTCACCACGATGTCGTAGCCCGTGGCGCGGGCGACCGTCTGCGCATCCCGCTCGATGGCGCCGAATACGGCGATCTGCGTTCCCGTGTAGTTGGAAGTGATCAGCACCCGGTGGTTGGACAGCGACGTGATCAGGGTTTCGGCCCGCGCGCAGACCGCCGTGCCGGCGAGGATCAGGAGGGCGGCGAGGATCCTCATCCGCGCGCCTCCTGCACCGTGATGGAGAAGGGCTCTTCCGGCTTCAGAACGAGTTCGAGGCCGAAGCGCAGGCCGACCGCGAGCAGCAGGATGGCGAGCAGGAAGCGGAACAGCTCGGCGCGCAGGTGGCGCCCCATGCGCGCCCCGAACTGGGCCCCGAACACGCCGCCGACGATCAGCAGGATCGCCAGGACCATGTCGACCGCCTGGTTCGTCACCGCATGAAGGATGAGGGAGACCAGGGTGGTGCAGACGATCTGGAACTGGGAGGTCCCCACGACCACGTTGGTCGGCACCCGGAAGATGTAGAGCAGGGCCGGCACCACGATGAAGCCGCCGCCGATGCCGAGCAGGGCGCCCGCGAAGCCGATGAACAGCGACAGCCCGATGATCGGGATGATGCTGACATAGAGCTTGGACCGGTAGAAGCGCATGCGCAGGGGCCAGCCGAGATAGGGCGCGTGCTCGCCGGCCCTGCGCCGCGGACGCACTGCGCCGCCCTTCCGCCGGCTCCAGAATTCCCGAATGCTTTCCTTGAGCATCAGGCTGCCCACGACGGTGAAGAGCGTCACGTAGGAGATGACGATGACGAGGTCGAGCTGGCCCGCCCGTCGCGCCGCCGCGAAGAACCATACGCCGAGCGCCGAGCCGACGAGGCCTCCCGCCACCAAGATGGCGCCGAGCTTGTGGTCGAGGGCGTTGCGGCGAAGCGCCCCGAGCACGCTGGTCGTGGAGGAGGCGACGATCTGGGCCGATTGCGTCGCCACCGCGACCGCCGGAGGGATGCCGAGGAAGATCAGGAGCGGCGTCATCAGGAAGCCGCCGCCGATACCGAAAAGCCCCGATATGAAGCCTACCGCCGCACCCATCCCCAGAATGAGAAGAACGCTCACAGGCATCTCAGCGATCGGCAGGTAGATTTGCAACCCGGTTCCCCCAATGGCCGGTGCAGCCACGTCGTCGTTACAGCATCGTTGCAGGCGGTGTAGCGGTCACGTTCTGAACGGAAGATGACAAAGCCCGCCTGCCCTCAACTCCTATCGCCTGACGTTCGATCCAGCGCTGCGGTCGTGCCCTGGAAGGAGACGGGCGGCTGATTGGCCACGGGATCGACGACCCTCGCGCGCCAATGTTCGAGAGCGGCCTTGGCGGCCTTCATTTCGGCTGCGCTCAGGCGGCCGGCCATCTCGTCCCGCTTCTGGGCGGCTTCCGCGTCTCCCTGATCGGCCGCGAGGGAGAACCACTGGAAGGCCTTCGAGCGGTCGAGCTGGGCGCCCATGCCGAGGGCGAGCAGGATTCCGGCGTTGTACTGGCTGTCGCGCAGGCCGGATTCGGCCGCCTCGCCGAACCAGCGCAGGGCCGCGGCGTAATCCGGCTTTCCGTTCTTGCCCGAGGCGAGAAGGGTGGCGAGGTTGTGCATGGCCCGGATGTTGCCGCCCAGGGCCGCCCGTTCGTACCAGAACGCAGCCTGCCTGAGGTCGAGCGGAACGCCGTCACCCTTCTCGTACATCGTGGCCAGGCGTTCCTGGGCCGGGGGAAGTCCGGCCTGGGAGGCGCGCTCGAAGAGACGGGCGGCGGCGCTCATGTTCATCGCCATGCCGCGCCCCTCGGCGGCCCGGGACGCGATCTCGAAGAGCGCGGCCGCATCGCCGGAGAGGGCTGCCTGCTGCAGCGTCGCCGGCGCATCCGCCGGGATGTCCTTGATGGTCGCGGGATCGACGAGGAACTGCCCGGCCGCCGGAAGATCGGCCGGGATGGACCCCGTGCCGAGGCTGGACGGCTGGAAGGGGGTCATCTCGCCGGCCGGAGAAACGGCGCCGGTCGCTTCGACGGCCTTCGCCTCTTGGGGCTCTGCGTTGGCCGCCATCGGGGGCAGGTCGTGCAGGCTCGGTCCGACGGACAGGATCTGGTAGGCGCCGGTGGCCAGGATCAGGAATGCGAGGCCGAAGAGGAGAGGGCGCCGCCGGCTGTCCAGGGTCCGGCGCAGGCGCTCGAACAGGGATGACACGGGGGAGGCGGATTCGCCCGCCTCCGGCTCCTCGCCCTCGGAGGGAGAATCGTCCTGCCTCATGTCCGAGGGGGCGAGGGACAAGGCCGGCTCCAGCGCCGCGCTCTGCGCCGCCCGCCGTGCCGCGGCGATGAAGCTTGCGCGCATGGTGCCGAGATCGGCTTCCGGCACTATCTCGGGGACCGGGGCCGCCGTTTCGTGAGAGGCCGCGCCCAGGGTCGGAGAGGACGCCTCCTCGATCTGCGACAGGGTGACGGCATGAAGCCTGCGCACGGCCGCTTCGAGGCGGTCGGCCGGCGGCACCGGATCGGGACCGGAAGCGGGGTTCGCCTTCGGCTCCGGCGCTCCCGACGGCATGCTCCCGCCCGCCAGCCGGGAGGAGAGCGATTCCAACGCCTCGTGAACGGCGCGGAGGGTCTCATGCGTTTTCCTGTCGGAACGGCTGTGCAGCGCCTTGAGCTCGACGAAGCCGTGCTTGAGCGCATCGAGATCGCCCGAGCCCGGCAGGGAGGGGCGGATGTCGTTCAGCACGGTCCTTGCGGCATGCTCGGCTATGCCGGCCGCCTCGTCCTGGAGCCTTCCGAGCTGCGCGCTCGCCTCGTCCAGGGCCTTGCGCAGGGCCTCCGAGGGCATCTGGTCGAAGCGCTCGGCCAGGGCCGCGACCTGCCGTTCGAGGGCATCGAGCCCGGCGGGCTGCGACGGCGTCCGATCCAGCCTCTCGACGATGGAGCGCAGCATCTGCGCCATGCCGGCGGTGTCGGCCTGCCGGCCGAGCTCGCGCAGCTCCTTCTCGATGCGGTCGAAGCGCTCCATGAGAGGCTCGTGGGACGAGGCCTCCCGTCCGGCGACGGCATCGAGCCGCGACGACAGGCGCTCGATGGTCCCGGTCAGCGTTTCGCCGCCCTCGCCGCGGCTCTCCGACAGGGACGCCATCCGGTCGGTCAGGAGCGCGAGCTGCTCGCTGATCGGCGTGAGATCGGCCGAGGCCGGCTCGGGACGGTGGACGAGGAGGTCGATGCGCCGCCCCAGGCTCTCCAGCTGCTCCGGAAGCTTGCTCGCCTCCTGAGCCGTGGCGGTGACGTAGAGGGCCGAGCAGACATCGTCGAGGGAGGTCTTCAGGGCATTGAAGTCGCTCTTGCTCACCTGATGCAGGCGAAGCTCGGATACCTGGCGGCCGAGAGCCTCGATCTCGCCGGAGAGGCGGGCGATCTGCTGCGGCTCGGCCCGATGCGCCAGGTCCTGGCGCATGTCGACGATCTGGCTGCTGAGGAAGTCCACGACGGAGCGGTCCACGCCCGTCGCGGCCATCGCGTCGATCTTGCCCTTGATGAGGTCGATCTCATGGCCGATGCGACGGTGCAGGCCTTCGCTGACCTCTCCCGAGAGCGACTGGATCTGCTCGTAGAGAACCGTGATCGAGCCGGCGAGGGTGCGCAGGTCCCGGGTCGTCGGCCCCTGCTCGAGATCCTTGGCGATCGACCCGAGGGCGGCATCGAGGGCCGCGATCTCGTCGCGGGTCGCCAGCCTCTCGATGCCCGAGCGCAGCCCATCGATCTCCGTGCGAACGTCCTCGACGGCGGCGGTCCAGGCGGGATTGGGCTGTTCCAGGTGGGTGGCGAGGCGCGACATGTCGGCCCGCAGGCCGACGAGCGTTTCGGAAACCGGAGCGAGCGCCTTGAGCGCCTCCTCCATGGGGAACTCGATGCGCGGCGGGGCCGTCCGTTCCTCGGCGACCCGGCGCTCGACCGTGTCGAGGCGGTCCTTCAGGGAGGACAGGGCCTGGGACAGCACGGCGGCGATCCGGTCCTGCTGGTCCGCCGAGCTGCGGGCCGCCTCGTTCAGGCGGTTTTCCGCCTGCTCGATCCAGCTCGCCATGGATTCGAGCGCAACCGCCGTGCGCGAGGTCCGGTCCTGGGCCTGGCGCTCGCTTTCCGCCGCCACGGCGGCCATCAGGGCCTCGTAGTCGCGATTGGGCCGGGGACGGGACCGGGGAGACATCCGGGCAATCAGGCTGTCGAGATCGCTGCCGGCCCTCCGGCGCGGGGAGGCCGGGCCGTCCTGCGCTCCGTCGAGCACGGCTGCGGCCCATTCCTCGGGGCTCATGCCGGCCCGGCGAGCCGCGGCGGCGATCAGCTCGCCGGCATCGAGGTCCAGGTCATCGGCTCTTGAGAAGACGGGTCGTCTCATGGTCGGGCTCGCGGGGATACGCGTGAACTGCTGAGGCTGACCCGGCCCCGTGCCGACGCTCGCCTTGCGGGACCCGAGCCGGGGGAGGCGAATCACCTCGCTCCCGAACCCTCTTGCCCCGTGCTGTAACTTTTGTCCGGCGTGGTAAAAAACTCGTTAAACGGAGAGGGGTTGAGCGGAGAAGGGAGCCTCAGGCCGAACGCCTTCCCTTTCGTAAATATTCAAACAGGACATTCTTTTGCCCCAGCGGCACATGAAACACGCAATACACTTGCAACCCATTCAGTGAATGTTGTATCATTTCTTTACTGAGGGTGAAGCGCTGGTCGCCAGCCCTCTCATCAAGAAATAACGGGGCGTTCCATGGATCAATTTGCAGGCGGCACCCATGCCGGCGAGACCGGAGAGGGTGCGAAACTTTTTACGATTGGCGATCTTGCACGCGAGTTCGGAGTGACCCTCCGCACCCTGCGATTTTATGAGGACCGCGGGCTTCTGTCCCCGCGCCGCGACGGAACGGCCCGCATCTACGATGCCCGGGACCGCGAGCGTCTCTCCGTCATCCTCAAAGGGAAGCAGCTTGGCTTCACCCTGACCGAGATCCGCGCCATGGTGGCTGAGGAGCGGTCGGGTAATGGCGCGGCCATGAACCTGAAGCTCTCCCTCGACCAGGTCGAGGACCAGATCAGGCATCTCGAGCAGCAGAAGGCCGAGATCGAAGAGGCTCTGGCCGAACTGCGAGCCCGGCGCGCCAGCCTGGCGGCTGCCGCCTGAGCGGCGACGCTTTCCTTACAAGGAACGACTTTCCAGGACGCCCACCCGGCAGCAGGCATCTGGCCTGTTGCCGGGTGGGCGTTGCCGTTTGGGCGTTCCCGGTCTCGAAGACGACGAGCTGCCGGACGATGTGATCGAATCCGGCCCATCGGTCAAAAAGTGGATCCGGCTTTGCGCGAAGAACGATGCGCAGGGGGCGAAATCGTCCCTCCTTGCTTCCACCAAAGATTTCCCACCCTACCTCTTTCCAAAACGACGAGATAGTTTATATGTGAACTATCTGCTTGGCCGGCGACATCCCTTTAGGGAAGGATCGTGCCGGCGTCCGATCTGGGAGAGTCCGTATGCCGGTCTACAAGGCCCCCGTCGAAGACGTCATGTTCCTGCTGAACGACGTGTTCCCGATTGAGCGTTACAACAACCTGCCGGGCTTTGCCGATGCGACGCCCGACACGGTGGAGGCGATCCTCGCCGAGGGCGCCAAGCTCTGCGAGGAGGTTTTCGCTCCGCTGAACCTCTCCGGCGACCAGGAGGGCTGCACCCGCCACCCGGATGGTTCGGTGACGACGCCGAAGGGTTTCAAGCAGGCCTACGAAGCCTACATTGCGGGCGGCTGGATGGGCCTTGCCGCCCCGGAGGAATACGGCGGCCAGGGGCTGCCCACCGTCCTCAACACGATCATGCAGGAATTCATCTCCTCGGCGAACCTGGCGCTCGGCATGTATCCGGGCCTCACCCAGGGGGCCATCGCGGCGCTGATGGTTCACGGCACCGAGGAGCAGAAGAAGACCTATCTGCCCAGGATGATCGAGGGCGCCTGGACCGGCACCATGAACCTCACCGAGCCTCACTGCGGCACGGATCTGGGGCTGCTCAAGACCAAGGCGGTGCCGAACGGCGACGGCTCGTATTCCATCTCGGGCACCAAGATCTTCATCTCGGCCGGCGAGCACGACATGGCGGAGAACATCGTCCATCTGGTGCTCGCCCGCATCGAGGGAGCGCCGCAGGGCACCAAGGGCATCTCGCTCTTCGTGGTGCCGAAGTTCGTCGTCAACGGAGACGGATCCCTCGGCGACCGCAACGGCGTCTCCTGCGGCTCGCTGGAGCACAAGATGGGCATTCACGGCAATGCCACCTGCGTGATGAACTACGACGGCGCGAAGGGCTGGCTCGTCGGCCAGGAGAACCGCGGCCTCAACGCCATGTTCGTGATGATGAACGAGGCGCGGCTCGCGGTCGGCGTGCAGGGGCTCTCCCAGTCCGAGGTGGCCTATCAGAACGCCGTGGCCTATGCGAAGGACCGCCTGCAGGGCCGGGCGCTCACGGGCGCGAAGTTCCCCGACAAGCCGGCCGACCCGATCATCGTGCATCCGGACGTGCGCCGCACGCTTCTCTCCATCCGGGCCGTCAACGAGGCGGCCCGCGCGCTGATCGTCTGGACGGGACTGAACAACGACGTCGCGCATCGCTCCTCCGACGAGGCGCAGCGCCAGGTGGCCGAAGACTACATGGGCCTGATGACGCCGGTGGTGAAAGGCGTGCTCACCGATCTCGGCTTCGACAATGCCGTCAAGGCGCAGCAGATGTTCGGCGGCCACGGCTACATCGAGGAATGGGGCATGTCGCAGTTCGTGCGCGATGCGCGCATCACGCAGATCTACGAGGGCGCCAACGGCATCCAGGCCATGGACCTCGTCGGCCGCAAGCTCGGCAAGGACGGCGGGCGGGCCGTGATGACCTTCTTCAACGAGGTCGGCGCCTTCTGCCAGGAGAATGCGGGCGAGGAGAGCCTGAAGGCCTTCATCGCGCCCCTGCAGCAGGGCCTCGGCCATCTGCAGCAGGCCACCATGTGGTTCATGCAGAACGCCATGGCGAAGCCCGACAACGCCGGCGCCGGCGCCACCGACTACATGCACCTCTTCGGCCTCGTGGCGATGGGCTACATGTGGGCCAGGATGGCAAAGGCCGCGCAGGCGAAGAAGGCTCAAGGCAACGGCGCCGCCGACAGGATGGATGCCAAGCTCCTGACGGGCCGCTTCTACATGGAACGCCTGATGCCCGAGACGGGCATGCGTCTGGCCCGCGTCACGGCTGGCGCGGACACGACCATGGCGCTGCCCATGGAAGCGTTCTGACCGCAGGACGGGAGCCCATACTTGCAAACGATCCCGGGACGCGCTTCGCTGGCCCGGGATGCACATGATACTTCTGGGAGGCCTCCATGGCTGAAGCCTATATCTACGATGCCGTCCGCACCCCGCGCGGACGCGGCAAGCCGGACGGTTCGCTGCACGAGGTTCCGGCGGTCGATCTCGCCGTGACGGCGCTCGATGCCATCCGCCGGCGCAGCGACCTCGATCCGATGCTGGTCGAGGACGTGGTGCTCGGCTGCGTCGATCCGATCGGCGAGGCCGGCGGCGACATCGCCCGGGCGGCCGCGCTGAAGGCCGGCTTCGGCAAGGAGGTGCCGGGCGTGCAGATCAACCGCTTCTGCGCCTCGGGCTTGGACGCGGTGAACTTCGCCGCCGCGCAGGTGATGTCCGGCATGAAGGACATCGCCATCGGCGGCGGCGTCGAATCCATGAGCCGCATCGGCATGGGCGCGTCGGGCGGCGCGTGGCCGGTCGATCCGGGCATTGCCATTCCCACCTATTTCCTCCCTCAGGGCATCTCGGCGGACCTGATCGCGACGAAATACGGCTTCTCGCGCGACGACGTGGACGCCTTTGCGGTCGAGTCGCAGAAGCGTGCCGCGAAGGCCTGGGACGAGGGGCGCTTCGCCAAGTCCGTCGTTCCGGTGAAGGACGTCAACGGCCTCACGATCCTCGCGAAGGACGAGCACATGCGGCCGCAGACCGACATGCAGTCGCTCGGCCAGCTCAAGGCGGCCTTCGTGCAGATGGGCGAGATGGGCGGCTTCGACGCGGTGGCGACCGCGGCGCATCCGGATGTGGAGTTCGTCAACCACGTGCACCATGCCGGCAACTCCTCGGGCATCGTGGACGGCGCGGCCGCCGTGCTCGTCGGCTCGAAGGAGGGCGGCGCGAAAATGGGCCTCAAGCCGCGCGCGCGGCTCAAAGGTTTTGCCTCCATCGGGTCCGATCTCGCCCTCATGCTCACCGGGCCCATCGACGTGTCGGAGCTTGCCTTGCGCAAGGCCGGCATGACGAAGGACGACATCGATCTCTTCGAGATCAACGAAGCCTTCTCGTCGGTGGTGCTGCGCTACATGCAGGCGATGGATCTCGATCCGGCGAAGGTCAACGTGAATGGCGGCGCCATCGCCATGGGACACCCGCTCGGCGCGACCGGCGCCATGATCCTGGGGACCGTGCTCGACGAGCTGGAGCGCACCGACAAGCAGACGGCCCTGATCACCCTGTGCGTCGCGGCCGGCATGGGCACGGCCGCGATCATCGAGCGTGTTTGAGAAGAGCGGGAAGGGGAGACCAGCCATGAACGACTTCACCAATTTCCGCCTCGAAATCGACGCCGACGGCATCGCGCTCGCGACATGGGACATGCCCGGCCGCTCCATGAACGTGATCACCCCCGAGGTGATGGGCGAGCTGGAGCAGATCATCGAGAAGGTTGCCGGCGACGAGGCCATCAAGGGCTGCGTCATCACCTCCGGCAAGGAGGCTTTCTCCGGCGGCGCGGATCTCACCATGCTCCAGGGGCTCGGCGCGGAATATGCGCGTCTTGCAAAAGAGAAGGGCGAAGAAGCTGCGATGCAGTTCTTCTTCGAGGAATCGCGCAGGCTCTCGCTGCTCTACCGCCGCCTCGAAACTTGCGGAAAGCCGTTCGCCGCAGCCGTGCACGGCGTGTGCCTTGGCGGCGCCTTCGAGCTGGCGCTCGCCTGCCATTTCCGGGTGCTGTCGGACGTCGATTCCACCCGCGTCGGCCTGCCCGAGGTGAAGGTCGGGCTCTTCCCCGGCGCGGGCGGCACGCAGCGCGTGGCGCGTCTCATGCAGACGGGTGACGCTCTGCAGATGCTGTTCAAGGGCGAGCAGCTCCGCCCGCTCATGGCGCGCAACATGGGCCTCGCCCATGCGGTCGCGCCGCGCGATCAGATCGTGCAAACGGCGAAGGACTGGATCAAGAATGGCGGCTCGGCCACAGCAGCCTGGGATCAGAAGGGCTACAAGCTGCCTTCCAACAAGGTCTATTCCGCAGCCGGCATGCAGATCTGGCCTCCGGCCAATGCCATCTACCGCCGCGAGACGCAGGACAATTACCCGGCGATCCGCGCGATCCTCGAATCCGTCTACCAGGGCCTGCAGCTGCCGATGGATCTCGCCCTGAAGGTGGAGTCGCGCTGGTTCGCCAAGATCCTGCGCTCGAAGGAGGCGGCGGCGATGATCCGCACGCTCTTCATCTCCATGCAGGACCTGAACAAGGGCGCGCGCCGTCCCAAGGACGTGCCGCCGACGAATCTGAAGAAGGTCGGCGTCGTCGGCGCGGGCTTCATGGGGGCGAGCGTCGCCTATGTCACGGCCAATGCGGGCCTCGAGGTCGTGCTCATCGACCGCGACATGGAATCGGCCGAGAAGGGCAAGGCGCATTCGCACAAGCTCATGTCCGACCAGATCATGAAGGGCCGCGCCAAGTCGGCGGACCGCGACGCGCTGCTGTCCCGCATCACGCCGTCCGCCGATTACGACGACCTCAAGGATTGCGACCTCGTCATCGAGGCCGTGTTCGAGGATCCCAAGGTCAAGGCCGAGGTGATCCAGAAGGTGGAGGCCGCGATCCGGCCGGATTGCATCTTCGCGTCCAACACCTCGACCCTGCCGATCACGGGCCTCGCCCAGCAGTCGAAGAAGCCTGACCAGTTCATCGGCATCCACTTCTTCTCGCCGGTCGAGAAGATGATGCTGGTCGAGATCATCATGGGCAAGGAGACCGGCGACAAGGCGCTCGCCGCCGCGCTCGACTATGTGCGCTTGATCCGGAAGACCCCGATCGTCGTCAACGATTCCCGCGGGTTCTTCGCCAATCGCTGCGTGCTCGCCTATATCCTCGAAGGGCACCTGATGTTCACAGAGGGACTGCCGGCGGCGATGATCGAGCAGGCGGGCAAGCAGGCCGGCATGCCGGTCGGGCCGCTTTCGCTCAACGACGAGGTCGGCGTCGATCTCGGCCTCAAGATCCTCAAGGCCACGAAAGCGCAGCTCGGCGACGCGGCTATCGTGCCGGAGCAGGAAGAGCTGCTCACGACGCTCGTGGAGAAGGAAGGGCGCCTCGGCCGCAAGAACCGTAAAGGGTTCTACGATTATCCGGAGGGCGGACAGAAGCGCCTGTGGCCGGGCCTGAAGGATCTTCAGGCGAAGCATGTCGAGCCTGAGCTCGTCGACATGCAGGAGCTGAAGCAGCGCCTCCTCGTCACGCAGGCCCTGGAAGCCGCGCGCACCGTCGAAGAGGGCGTCGTCACGGATCCGCGCGAGGCGGATGTGGGATCCATCCTCGGCTTCGGCTTCGCGCCCTATACGGGCGGCGCGCTCTCCTACATCGACTTCATGGGCGCGAAAGCCTTCGTCGATCTGTGCAAGAGCCTGCAGGCCAAGCACGGCGACCGCTTCGCCCCGCCGAAGCTCCTCCTCGACATGGCATCGAGCGGGGAGACCTTCTACGGCCGCGCGGCGGGAACGAAGAAGGCGGCATGAGCCCCTTGACCCTCTCCCCGTAACGGGAGAGGGTGACCTGCGCAGCAGGTCGGGAGAGGGACAGAATTCGCCTGTTGACTTCCCCTCTCCTGGCTCACTTTCGTTCGCCACCCTCTCCCGCAGAGGGGAGAGGGGAAATGGGGAGTCTTTTCATGAAGCCGCACTTTGCCATGATGGCGGGCTACAATGCGTGGTGCAACGAGCGCATCTACGATGCGGCCGCTCAATTGTCCGATGCGGATTACCGTGCGGATCGCGGGGCGTTCTTCAGGTCGGTGCACGGCACGCTGAACCATCTGCTCGTCACCGACCGCATCTGGCTGAAGCGCTTCAGCGGGCAGGGGGAGGCGCCGAACCGCCTCGATGCGATCCTGTTCGAGAACCTCCCCGAGCTGAGGGCGGCGCGGGAAAGGGAGGACGAGCGGATCGTCGCCTATATCGAAAGCCTGTCCGAATCCGATCTTGCAGGCCGCGTCCGCTACAGGACGATTACGAACCCGGCCGAGATCGAGCAGCCCCTCGCGCCGGCATTGACCCATTTCTTCAATCACCAGACCCATCATCGCGGGCAGCTCCATTGCCTGATGACCGGCTTCGGCCTCGAGGCGCCCTCCCTCGACCTGATCCTGTTCCAGCGTCAGACCGGGATAGGCCTTCAGTGAATCTCTGGCTGCGCGTCCTTCACCTGATCGTCGCCTCGCTGTTCCGTCCGAGGCTCGACCCGGTGCGCGACGTGTCGCGCCTGTCCTTCCGGGTGTGGCCGCACGACCTCGACACGTCGCTCCACATGAACAACGGACGCTACTGGACGCTCATGGATCTCGGCCGCACCGATCTCATGATCCGTTCCGGCCTGTGGCGGCCCGTCCTCAGGCACGGGTGGATGCCCGTGGTGGGCGCGGGGCAGATCCGTTTCCGGCGGGAACTCAAGGCCTTCCGGTCCTTCACGCTCGAGACGCGCATCCTCACCTGGTCCGACAGCCACCTGGTGATGGAGCACCGGCTCATCTCGAAATCCAAGGACGGAAGCCCCATCCTCAACGCCATCGCCCTCGTCCGGGCCGGGCTCTACGACCGCACGGAGAGACGCTTCGTCCTCATGGACCGCCTGATCGGCGAGATCGGCATCGAGGCCGAGGCGCCGGCGGCTGCGCCCGAGGTCGAGGCTTTCCTCCGGGCGGAAGAGACGTTGAAGAGCGCCGCCTGATGGTCCAAGGTGAGGCCGCCGCCGTTCAAGGCCTGAACAACCCCGATTCGGATCCATGCCCCGCACCATCGATTACTACTTCTCCCTCGTGAGCCCCTGGGCCTATATCGGCCATGCGCCCTTCATGGAGATTGCGCAGAGGCACGAGGCCGAGGTCAATTACAAGCCCGTCTTCCTCGGCCGCGTCTTCTCGGAGACCGGCGGATTGCCGCTGGCCCAGCGCCACCCGGCGCGGCAGCGCTACCGGATCGTGGAACTGCAACGCTGGCGCGAGAGGCGGGGCCTGAACTTCAACATCAGTCCGAAGCACTGGCCCTTCGACGTGAACCTCGCCGACCGCTTCGTCATCGCGATCACGGCCTCCGGCAGGAGCCCCGATGCCTTCCTGCGCCGGGCCTTCGCGGCCATATGGGAGGAGGAGCGCGATCTGGGCAATCCGCTGGTTCTGACGGAACTGGCGGAGCAGGCGGGGCTCGACTCCTCGGCTCTCATGGATGTGGTGACCGGCAGCACCACCGAGGCGATCTATGCCCTGAACCTGGAGAACGCCGTGGCAGGCGACGTGTTCGGCTCGCCGGCCTATGTGCTCGACGGCGAGGTGTTCTGGGGACAGGACCGGCTCGACCTCCTCGACGATGCGCTGAAGAGCGGTCGCGCCCCATACAGGCCGGAAGCCTGAAACGCGCCATGCGGACCATAGGGCTCATCGGCGGCATGAGCTGGGAAAGCTCGGCCGAGTATTACCGCATCGTCAATCAGGAGGCGAACCGGCGGCTCGGCGGCGTGCATTCGGCCCGATGCCTGATGTATTCCGTCGATTTCGAAGGCATCAAGCGGCTGCAGCATGAGGGCGACTGGTCGCGCCTCGCGGAGGCGATGCAGGAGGCCGCCCTGCGCCTCGAGCGCGGCGGCGCCGATTTCATCGTCCTGTGCACCAACACCATGCACCGCGTCGCGGATGCGATAACATCGGCCGTGAGCATTCCGTTGCTTCACATCGCCGATCCCACGGCCGACAGGATCAAGGCCGCGGGATTCTCGCGCATCGGCTTGCTCGGCACCGCCTTCACCATGGAGCAGGACTTCTACAAGGGCCGCCTGGCGCAGCATCATGGACTCGAGGTCATCGTGCCAGACGAAGGCGACCGGCGGATCGTGCACGAGATCATCTACAGGGAACTCGTGCTCGGGCAGGTCAGGCCGGAATCGCGGCAGGCCTATCGCGAGATCATTGCGCGCCTGATCGAACGCGGCGCACAGGCCGTGATCCTCGGATGCACCGAGATCATGCTGCTGGTCTCCGAAGACGACAGCGCCGTGCCGCTGTTCGACACCACGACGATCCACGCGCTCGCGGCGGTGGATCGGGCGTTGAAGGACGATTGACGGTCGCTCCGGAAGGCCTACTCCGCCGCCACCTTCGTGGCCCGCCACTGCGTCAGCAGGGCTCGCAGGGCCGCGGGTTTCAGCGGCTTGTTGAGCACGTGGATGCTCATGGCAGCCGCCGCTTCGCGCACGGCCGGCGTGCGGTCGGCGGTCACGAGCACGGCGGGCGTGTCGACCTGGGTCTTCCAGCGCAGGGCCTTGATGAGCTCAAGGCCGTCCGTGTCGTCGAGGTGGTAATCGGCGACGATCACTTCCGGCAGGGCCTTGTGCGTTCTCAAGGCCTGATAGGCGCCTTCGAGATCGGATGCGGTCCAGGTATCGCAGCCCCAGCCCGAGAGAAGCAGGCGCATGCCTTCGAGGATGGCTGGCTCGTTGTCGATGACGAGGATGCGCAAGCCCGACAGGACGGTCGCGGCGGGCTTCGGCAGCTCGGGCGTGGCGGCCGTGGCCGGAAGAGCCGCCACCACCGGAACCTCGACCCGGAACACCGAGCCGCGTCCGACCTCCGAGTTCAACGTGATCGGGTGCTTGAGCACGCGGCCGATGCGCTCGACGATGGAGAGGCCGAGACCGAGACCGCGCGCAGCCTTCATGCCCTGATCGAGACGCTGGAATTCGCGGAACACGACGCGCTGCTTGGAGGACGGAATGCCGAGGCCCGTGTCCCATACCTCCAGCACGAGATGGCCGCCGCGGCGGCGCCCGCCGACTAGCACCCGGCCCGATGGCGTGTACTTGATCGCGTTGGAGATCAGGTTCTGCAGCAGGCGCCGCATGAGGCGCCGGTCGGAGCGCACCGTCAGGGAAGACAGAACGAAGGTGAGCTTCAGCCCTTTGTTGCGGGCCACGGGCTCGAACTCGCGCTGCAGCTGGCGGAACAGCTCGTCGATGCGGAAGCTCGACCATTGCGGCTTCATGGCGCCTGTGTCGAGGCGCGAGATGTCCAGGATGGCGGTCAGGATTTCCTCGACCGCGTCGAGCGACGCATCGATGTTCTCGGCCAGCGTCGCATCGCCGGCCTCGCGGTCCCGCTCCACGAGCGAAACCGCATAGAGCCGCGCGGCATTGAGCGGCTGGAGAATGTCGTGCGAAGCGGCCGCGAGGAAGCGCGTCTTGGAGATGTTCGCCTCGTCGGCTTCGGCCTTCGCGCTGCGCAGGGCCTCGTTGAGGCGCGTCAGCTCCTCGGTCCGCTCGCGCACGCGCTGTTCCAGCGTCTCGTTGGCGCGCCGGCTCGCCTCTTCCGCCAGAACGGTCTCCGTCACGTCCGTGTAGGTGGTCACGTGGCCGCCGTCGGGCAACTGGTTCGACCGGATCTCGATGACCTTGCCGGAGGGAAAGAGCTTGAGCCGCAAGGGCTCCACGTCGTGACGGAAGGAGTGGAGCCGGGCTTCGACGAGCTCGTCGATCCTGCCCGGTCCATAGGATCCGCGGGAGGCGTTGTAGTGAACGATCCGCTCCATGCTGATGCCCACATGCACGAAGTTGGGCGGCATGTCGTAGAGGTCGATGAAGGCCTGGTTCCAGGCGAGCACGCGCAGGTCGCTGTCGAGCACGGTGATGCCCTGCTTGGCGTAGTTCAGCGCATGCTGGAGAAGATCGCGGCTGTGCTGGATCGCCGCGGAGGCATCGTCGAGCAGCTTGAGGGCCGCTTCCGTCGACACCGTGCGACGGCGCAGCAGCAGCGAAAGCGCGAGCCGTGACGACGCCGTGCCGATCGCGGAAGCCAGGAGGTGCTCCGCGTAGCGCAGGAGATGGACATCGGCTTCCGCGCGGGGCTCCAGACTCTGGCCGCGGCTATGGGTGAAGCCCTCGAAGGAGCGCGTGGTCCGTTCCTCTCCGAGATAACGGGCGACGGTGGTGCGCAACTCGCCGACGGTCACGCTGGCGCGGAACAGGCGGAAGCTCGGCGCCGCGGAGGCGGCGGCCTCGCCCAGGAAGAGATTGGCCTGGATCTGCTCCATCGCCGTCACCGGTCGCCACAGCGAGAAGCCGATATAGCAGAGGATGTTGAGCGTCAGGCTCCAGACGACGCCGTGGGTGAGCTGGGGCAGATCGACGCCGAACAGGGATGTCGGCTTGAGGGCCGAGATGCCGAACGGGCCAGTGACGACCACGTCGGACCAGAACACGCCGTCCCAGACGAGGCTCGGGAGAAGAAGCGTGTAGGCCCAGGTGAGGAAGCCGACCACGAGCCCGACGCTGGCGCCGAACGCCGTGCCGCGCGACCAGATGAGCCCCCCGAGGAAGGCGGGCGCGACCTGCGCGATGGCCGCGAAGGAGAGCAGGCCGATGGCCGCAAGCGCCGCCTCGCCGGAAGCGCGGTAATAGAGGTAGCCCAGGAGAATGACGAGCACGATCGAGACGCGTCGCACGCCGATCACGAAGCTGCCGTGATCGACGCCGGCGAAGGCGCGCCGCCGCAGGACGATGGGCATGACGAGATGGTTCGAGATCATCACCGCCACGGCGACGGAATCGACGATCACCATGGCGGTGGCCGCCGAGAAGCCGCCGAGGAAGGCGAGAACCGCGACGGCGCCGGCATTGCCGCTGAGCGGCAGGGCCAGCAGGGTCATGTCCCGGTCGACCGTGCCTTCGGGAAACGAGGCGAGCCCCGCGAGCGCAATCGGGACCACGAAGAGATTGATGAGAACCAGATAGAGCGGGAACAGCCAGGCGGTGCGCTTCAGATCCGCGATGTCGTGGTTCTCGACCACCGTCACATGGAACTGGCGCGGCAGGAGAAGCGCCGCGCAGGTCGAGAGCAGGGTGAGGGTGATGAAGCTGCCGAACCCCGAGGTCCGGCTCATCAGATCCGCGCTGGTTCCCTGCGCGTGGAGGCGCTGCACGATGGCGTCGTAGCCATCGAACATCACGAAGGTGATGTAGCCGCCGACGACCAGGAAGGCGATCAGCTTCACCACCGACTCGAGGGAGATTGCGAGAAGCAGGCCGTTCTGGTGCTCGGTCGCATCCGTGTGGCGCGTGCCGAAAGCCACGGCGAAGCCCGCCAGCACGAAGGCGACGACGAGGGCGAGATCGCCGATGAAGGGGGGCTTGGACAGGAACGTCTCGTCGGCCGCCGTCAGAAAGACGTCGAGGGAGGACGAGACCGCCTTCAGCTGCAGGGCGATGTAAGGAATGGATCCGACGAGGGCGATCAGGCTGACGAGGGCGGCGACCCGTTCGCTCTTGCCGTAACGGGCTGCGACGAAGTCGGCGATGGAGGAAATGTTCTGCGTCTTCGCCACCCGGACGATCCGGGCGACGAGGGGATAGCCCAGGCCGATGACAAGGATCGGCCCGATATAGATGGCGAGGAAGTCGAAGCCGGAATGACTGGCGAGCCCCACCGATCCGAAGAAGGTCCAGGACGTGCAGTAGACGGCGAGTGCAAGGGCCGCGATGGTGGAGCGGGCAGGGCCCTGGATGAAGCGCCGCCCCCCATTGTCGCCCCAATGGGCCACCGTGAACAGGAAGCAGAGATAAACCAGTGCCGACAGCACGACGGCCCAGGTGGCGACCATAGGCTTTAACCCTCGCAAGCAAACTTGAAATAGCTTTAGCGGGTTCAGCCCATGAACGCCACCGCGGGAGGCGTCACAGGCCCCGGTCCCATTCCGGTTCCGGCCCGAAGCGCCCGGCCAGGAACGCCACGAAGGCGCGGACCTTGGCCGGAGCCTGCCGGCCCGATGGCAGGACCGCATGGATGGAGGGCTCGTAGGTCGGGCAGGTGCGCAGGACCGGAACGAGGCTGCCGTCGCGCAGGCTGTCGCTCACGATGAAGGTCGGCTGATAGATCAGGCCCTGTCCGGCGACGGCGGCCGCCAGCAGGGCGTCGCCGTTGTTGGCGCGCAGATTGCCCTGGATCGGCACCACGATGTCGCCATCCGCCCCGAAGGCCCACCGGTTCGCCCCGATGGCGCTCGGCAGGGTATAGCCGAGGCAGTTGTGCCGGACGAGGTCGTCCAGGGCCTGCGGCGTTCCGTGCTCCTGCAGATAGGCGGGCGAGGCGCACACGATGGTCCGGCATGCGGCGAGCCGCCGTGCCACGAGGCTCGAATCCTTCAGCCGCCCGATCCGGATCGCCAGATCCCAGCCTTCCTCCATCAGGTCGACATAGCGGTCGGCCAGCCCGAGATCGAACGACACGGCGGGATAAAGCCGGCTGAACTCGGCGAGGGCCGGAACGACCTGCCGGAAGCCGAAGGTGAGGGGAACGTTGAGCCGCAGCGTCCCCCGGGGCTCGATCCGGTCGAGGCTCGCAGAGGCTTCCGCCTCCTCGATCTCGGCGAGAATGCGCTCGCAGGCGGCCAGATAGTTCCGGCCTCCTTCGGTCAGCGCCAGCCTGCGGGTGGACCGGTGCAGAAGCTTCACGCCGAGCCGGTCTTCGAGGGCGGCCACATGCTTCGTCACCATGGTCTGGGACAGGCCGAGGGCTCGCGCCGCGGCGGAGAAACTGCCGAGCGCCGCGACCCGGACGAAGACCTGCATACTCGTCACGCGGTCGAGCATTGGGATGATCTCACTCTGGTGGTGTGAAGTGATATTCCATAAGGAGGATTATCATATCGTGAGTTTGAGGTCATAGAGAAGCACCATATTCAGGAGATCTCCATGATCGATATCCGCACCGCTCCCTATGCCGCCCTGATCCTGCGCGTCACGCTCGGCGTCCTGTTCCTCGCCCATGCGGGCCTCAAGGCCTTCGTGTTCACGCCGGCCGGCGCGGCCCAGTTCTTCGGCAGCCTCGGCCTTCCTCCGGCGCTCGCCTATCTCACCATTGCGGCCGAAGCCGCCGGCGGCGTTGCCCTCATCCTCGGCTTCTTCACCCGCTGGGTCTCGCTCGCCCTGATCCCGATCCTTCTCGGCGCCATAGTCTTCGTCCACGGCCCGGCCGGGTTCTTCTTCAACAATCCGAACGGCGGGTGGGAATACCTGGCCTTCTGGATCGCCGCGCTCGTGACGCAGGCCCTCCTGGGCGATGGCGCCCTTGCGGTGCGGGCCGGATCGGCGAAGGCGTCTCCCGCGTTGTCGACGCGTTCAGCCTGAGGCATACACCATGGTCAAGCCCATTTCCCACGATGCTACCGGAACCCCGGCCGCACGTCCCATCGATCCCGGCGTCAGGATCGGCCATGTCCACCTGAAGGTGGCCGATCTCGAACGCTCGCTCGCCTTCTATTGCGGGGTGCTCGGCTTCGAGCTGATCCAGCGTTACGGGACCCAGGCCGCCTTCGTCTCGGCAGGGGGCTATCATCATCACATCGGCCTGAACACCTGGGAGAGCAGGGGCGGATCCCCGCCGCCTCCCGGCACCACGGGCCTCTACCATGTGGCGATTCTCTATCCGACGCGGGCAGCCCTCGCCGATGCGCTCTACCGGCTGGCCGAGGCCGGAATTCCGCTCCAAGGCGCAAGCGACCACGGGGTCAGCGAGGCGCTTTACCTGAGTGATCCGGACGGCAACGGCATCGAACTCTATGTCGACCGCCCGGAGGACCAGTGGCCGAGAACGGCCGATGGAGAACTCGCCATGGTGACGGAGCGCCTCGACCTGCAGGATCTCCTGGCAGCCCGCGGCGCTTGACGAAACTCCCAAGTCGGGCAGCTTTAACTTGGAGACAAGGAAAGAGGCCCGGTTATGTGGAATGAATTCAAGCAGTTTGCCTTGCGCGGCAATGTGGTCGATCTGGCCATCGGTATCATCATCGGTGTCGCCTTCGGCAGAATCGTCGATTCTCTCGTAGGCGACATCTTCATGCCCATCATCGGGGCCGTGACCGGCGGCCTCGATTTCTCGAACTACTTCACGGCCCTGTCCGGCAACGTCACGGCCGGGTCGCTCGACGAGGCCAAGAAGCAGGGCGCCGTGCTCGGCTGGGGCAACTTCATCACGGTCACCATCAATTTCATCATCATCGCCTGGATCCTGTTCCTGCTGGTCAAGGGCATGAACCGCCTGCGCCGCACCGAGGATGCCAAGACCGGCACGGCCGACAAGCCGCCGGAAGTCCCGGCCGACGTGAAGCTGCTGACGGAAATCCGGGATCTCCTGAAGACGGGCCGCACGACCTGAGATCCATCACGGGTTTCGATCGGACCCTTCGCCTTTTGTCATGGGACATATTCGAGGCTTGCCTTGAGCGTGCGGACGGGCCATGCCTGTTCGCATCGTTCCAAGGAAATCTCCCATGAATGCGTCCGTGTCGATTCCGTCTGTTCTCAATCTGCGCCCCGAGGCCGAGCAGGCGCCGACGAGCGGAATCGTCGACGTGTTCAGCTACGGCCGGCTCAAGTCCGGCATCATCCCGCTCTGGGTGGGCGAGGGCGACCAGCCGACGCCGTCCTTCATCTGCGAGGCGGCCGCCCAGTCGCTTGCGAAGGGCGAGACCTTCTATACCTACCAGCGCGGCATTCCCGAGTTGCGCCAGGCCATCGCCGGCTACCACGAGCAGGTCTACGGCAAGGCCTTCGATCCGGAGCGCTTCTTCGTCACCTCGGGCGGCATGCCCGCGATGCAGATCGCCTTCCGCATGCTGGCCGGGAATGGCGACGAGGTGCTGGTCCCGACACCGGCCTGGCCGAACTTCGCCGGTGCGATCACCATTGCCGGCGCGCGTCCCGTCGCCGTGCCGATGACGATCGACGGGAAGGGCTGGCATCTCGACTTCGAGCGGCTCGAAAAGGCGATCACGCCGCGCACCCGCGTCCTCGTCATCAACTCGCCCTCGAACCCTACCGGATGGGTCGCCAGCCAGGCGGATCTTCGCGCCGCGCTCGATCTCGCCCGGAGCCATGGGCTCTGGATCGTGGCCGACGAAATCTACGGCCGCTTCATCCACGATCCGGCGCTTGCGGTCGAGGGACGTGCGCCCTCCTTCCGCGATGTGATGGCGCCGGACGACAGGATCCTCTTCATCCAGACCTTTTCCAAGAACTGGGCCATGACGGGCTGGCGCCTCGGCTGGCTCGAAGCCCCGCCCGCTCTCGGGCCGGTGATCGAGAACCTCGTGCAGTACCAGACCTCCGGAACGCCGGTCTTCGTCCAGCGCGCGGGCGTGGCGGCCATCGAGCAGGGCGAGGGCTTCCTGGCCGAGCAGATCGCCAAGGCGCGCTATGGCCGGGAGGTGGTCGGGCGGCTGGCGGAAACCGGCCTCGTGGAATTGCCGCTGCCGAGCGGCGCCTTCTATGCCTTCCTGAAGATCAGGGGCGCCACGAACTCGAAGGAGATCGCCTTCCGTCTCATCGACGAGGCCAATGTCGGCCTCGCCCCGGGCTCCGCCTTCGGCGAGGCGGGCGAGGGCTTCCTGCGCCTGTGCTACCTGCGCCGGCAAGAGGACGTGGAAGAGGCGGTGCGACGCATCGGCGAAGCCCTGCCGAGACTCGTGGCCTGAGGGATTTCGTCTAGCGCATCGTGCGAAAAAGTGGACCCGGTTTTTCGCAATCAACGATGCGCCAGCTGAGAGAAGAAGCATCGTGCGAAAAAGTGGACCCGGTTTTTCGCACTCAACGATGCGCCGCTTGAGGGATTGAGCATCGGATCGAATCCCAAAAGTGGGTCCACCTTTGGGGCCGATGCTCTAGGGAGGCGGGATCACACCCTTCTTCAGGATGAAGCAGCCATAGAAGCGGCGCTCGCCCGTGGCGACGACGGCATAGGCCTTCTTCGCGCGCTCATAGAAGGCGAAGCGTTCGACCGAACCCATCGGCCAAGTATCGCGCCCGGCGTCGCGCCGGGCGACGGCGTCGATCTCCTCTTGAGCCTCCCGCTGAATGGCCGGGAGTTCCTCCGGGTTGCCGACGACTTCCATGCGCTCCGCCGGGGACTCGACGAAGCTGTCGAGCGGCATCAGCGAAAGGACGGCGCGGATGGCCCGGGGCGAACCGATATTGTCCATGCGGATCAAGCGGCCATAGGTCGTGTGGCGTGCGATGGCATCGGCGGGAAAGTTGGCATCGCAGATCACCAGGTCGTCGCCATGGCCCATGGCCCGGAGCACATACAGCAGATCGGCATTGAGCGCCGGGTCGATTCCGTGCAGCACCGTTTCCTCCATGTCTTGCTTGATCCGCGCAATCTCAGCAGGCTTTTGCGGTCTCCGCAACGCTTCAGCCCCGACAGGACAGACCGTGACCGCATGGCATCTGCGCACGATGGGCATTTGACGTAAAAGGCCGGGACGTCCATTGAGCAGAACCGTGATCCGTCTCGTCCTCGCCCATCTCGTCCAAATCCTGGTCGCCGCTCTCGGCGGGCTGGTTTTCCACTGGCTCGGCGTTCCGGCCGCGTGGCTGTCCGGCGCGGCGATCGCCGCCACCTTGTGGGGCCTGACCGGCTGGGCCGTTCCTCTGCCGAAGGCGCTCGCCGATGCCGCCATGCTGACCTCGGGGGCCGCCATGGGGGCGGCCGTGACCCCGGCGGCCATCGATGCGATGAGCCGCTATCCGGGCAGCCTCATCCTGCTGATCATCGGGGTCGTCGTCATTTCCGCCACCTCCAGCGCCTGGCTCGTGCGCATGTCGGGCTGGCGCAAGGCCGATGCGGTGCTGGCCTCCGTTCCGGGCGCGCTCTCCACGGTCCTTGCCGTGGCGGCCGACCGGAAGGCCGAGGTGGCCTCCATCGCGATCGTGCAGAATTTCCGTCTCTTCGTGCTGATCGCGCTGCTGCCGAGCCTCGTGGTGATGACCGGCGGCGGGCGGCAGGCGGGCGCCTTGGTGGGCGAAGGGCTTCCCATCGAGAGCCCGGGAGGCATGGCCTTCATCCTGCTCGGCGGGCTTGCTCTGGGGACGGTGTTCAAGCAGCTGAAGGTGGCCGCTCCGATCCTGCTCGGCGCCACAATCGTCAGTTCCGTCAGCCATGGCACCGAGCTCGTGACAGGCGTCATCCCCCCAGTGATTGCCACCGGAGGCCTCGTGCTGATCGGGCTCTTCATTGCCGAGCGGTTCCGCAATATCCAGCGTTCGACCCTCAGAAGGGCGCTGGTGGCCGCGCTCGGTTCCTTCACGGTCGGCATGGTGGTGGCGGCACTTTTTGCCGGTGCTGCGGCCTGGCTCGCTGGGGTCAGCTTCGCCAACGGTCTCGTCGCCTTCGCGCCCGGCGGGCTGGAGGCGATGACCGTGCTGGCGCTGGTGCTCGGGCTCGACCCTCTCTATGTGGGCATCCACCACCTCGTCCGCTTCCTCGGCATCGGACTGGTCCTGCCGTTCTTCATCGGCTGGTTGCAGCGAGATAGAGACGTGGCAGCCGAATAGCGATTAAAGTCCCTGTTTCTCAAGAGCTTCGTTTGGGCCCCGCTACGGCCCAAGGGCGAGCAGGGCACCTTTATTTCCCAAGCGCCCTCAAAGCTCTGCGATATAGCCGCGGGAGAGACCCCAATCCGTTTGCGTTTAGCTCTCTCTCCAACCGACATGCCTGCATCTTCAACCAGGGTAAGGCTTTAGAAGGCTCAGTCGAACGCTGTCTAAGAGGCCATTGGGTGGGATTGATGGGAATGTTCGATAGGAGTTGAGGGGCGCATTTATCAATGAGCATCTTAAAAACAGTCGAGTTCTTGCGATCTGCCTCAGGGACACCAAGGAGCACCTCAAAGATTGATCGGCTGTTGAAGGGTATAAAACAATCGGCATAGAAATCCCGCTCTAAGAGGATCATTCCATGCCATGCGCTCATCCTGTGCTCCCAATAGAACTGATCCCGGGAATCCAGGATGCCGCGTGCTGCGTTGAAATTGGTGTCCCGGATGAAGTCGGAAAAATATTCAGGTATTAGATTCTTGTTCTTTGATCCACGCATTTCATCCATTTCACGCTCCGACCAGTTCGTCGCGGCGAGAGCGAGTTCACTCATGGATTCAGGGTTTTCCGGCAGCTTATCCGCGTAGTTTTGCCCTTTGTAAAAGAACCTTCCAATCTCCAATAGATTGGCTGTGACGGTCAAGATATCGTTGGACGCGAAGTGTTGTTGCATCGGCGTTATCACCGAATGATGGTGATTGTAGTACGTTGTCCGATTAAGCAGCCCTTTTAGTTCTTCAGGAGCAGAGGTCGGTGTTGGAACGACGTTGTGTGTAATGCCAGAGATACGAGCCAGTTCTCGGGCGACTTCACAATCAATAGAGGTCCTTTTGCCACGATCATACGTATATCCATCGAACTGGATCCCTGAATGTAGAGCAAGAGCTAGAACTGTCCGAGAGTCCAACCCAGCAGTGATGCTCAGGGATACACGCCTGCCCATTGCAGCTCTCTTGAGGGCGGTTTCTGCGCGCTTAAGAACGATCTCGGCAGCTTCCTGGGGCGTCAGTTCCTTAATCGGTCCTCTTGGCCAAAAGCGCACAACTTTGGCCTTCACAAAATCGTACAGTGTATTGGGCGTCAGCAGGCGGGTCCGAACGTAAGGCGTGTGATTGCCCGGAAAACCGTAACGGAACGGAAGATCAATCCTGATGATTTCTCCGCCAAGAGTTTCCTCGACAAGGCGCGGATGGGATGCAACAACGCCCCCTTCAGCCGCATAAAAGACCGTGCGCATTCCAGTGGCGTCGGTGACGATGCGCGGCTTGTCTTTTTTGCCATAAAGAATGACATGTCTGCCACAGTATTGGTCGATGGTGTCGAAGAATCGCTCCTCGCTTACGAGAAGGGCGTCAAGCATGTGTCGTGCGGGTGAATCGGGTGCAGAGTTTAGAGGAAAGGGCCGCTTGCTTTCCGATTGCTTATCCGGCGAGCGGAGTGACGGTTCATCGGCTACAGTGCTGACGCAGGTCCCCAAGACCACCACGGCAACCTCGCCCTTGGACGCAGAGTCGGCAGAATTGAGGTCGTCGATGAAGAGGTTGTCGAATATCGGTCCTGCAATGAAGCCGGCCGGGGGCTTTGTGCTTTCCCGAGAAAGGACGAAGCCTCGAGGATAAATCCGGTGTCCCATCAATGAGTGTTTCTGTAGAAGTGATGCCTGTACGGATACCGACTGTATCACGATATAATAATGCATTGAAATGGTATAAAGGTCCGAAATGCCGAACTTGTTTGGGGGCTAGAGCATTTTTCGGCGAAGTGGATCCGGTTCGCCGTCAAAAATGCGGCACACCAAAGAAAAGAGATGATTCCACGCCAGTGGAAACAGCTCTAGCTCTTCTAGAGCATCGGACTGAAAGGTAGATTCAAGAGGTTTCGGCCTGGGCTGAAATGTGATTCCCTTCTGAGAGCAGGAGGTGGATCATGACCCAGAGCTTCTCCTTGGATCTGCGCGTGCGGATTGCGGCCTTTGTCGAGGCGGGCCATCCCTGCCGGGCGGCGGCCCGCCACTTCGGGATCAGTGACAGCTGCGCCATCAAGCTGATGCAGCGCCAGCGGCACTCCGGCTCACTCGCGCCGGCCCGTCAGGGCCGCCCGCCGGGAAGCGGCAAGCTGGTGCCCTATGAGAGCTTCCTGATCCAGGCCGTCGAGGCCAAACCCGCCATCACCATGCCCGAACTGGCCGCTCGCTTGCGGGCGGAACACGGGATTGTGGCAGCCCCCGCGATGCTCTCGCGCTTCCTGTGCCGGCGTGGCTTCTCATATAAAAAAATCCCTGATGGCGGCAGAGTGCGCACGCGCTGACGTGCGGGATGAGCGTCGGGTCTTGAGAGGCCACCGTCAGCCTCGCATGCGCCGGGAGCCGCACCGATTGGTGTTTCTCGATGAGACTTACGTCAACACCAAGATGACCCGCCTGCGCGGACGCTCTCGCCGCGGCCAGCGGCTGCACATGACAGCGCCCTTTGGACACTGGAAAACCCACACGTTCATCGCAGGGCTGAGGTGCAGCGAGCTGAGCGCCCCGTGGGTGATTGATGGTCCGATCACCCGCTTGGCGTTCGAGGCTTACATCGAGACGCAGCTCGCGCCGACCCTGCACACAGGCGACGTGGTGATCCTCGATAATCTGGCGGTTCACAAGAGCGAGAAGGCCGCCCAGTGTCTGAAACAGCGAGGGGCTTGGTTCCTGTTTCTACCGGCTTATTCGCCCGATCTTAATCCCATTGAACAGGCCTTCGCCAAGCTCAAGGCGCACTTGCGCAAGGCTGAGGCCCGAACGTTCGACGCGCTCTGGCGAGCGCTCGGCGACATCTGCAACTTGTTTGCGCCAGACGAATGCTGAAACTACCTCAAGGACGCCGGATATGCGTCCGTGTAATCGTCCGATGCTCTAGCGGCTTGTAGAAAAGTGGCCCCGATTTTCGCTGAAGAGGCCCTAATGGGCCATTTCTCACGTCCGATGCTTAGTCTCTTAGCCGCTCGATCGCCTCCATGCGCGGCTTGGCGGTCTCCCACAGGCGCTTGGTGACGGCTGCGACGAGCGCTTCGGTCAGGAGCAGGAGACCGGCGGACGAGTCCCAGTTGGAGGGCGCCACGATGTGCGCCGGGAGCACGTGCCGGGCAACCCGGGCGATGGGCGAGAGCCAGGGATCGGTGAGAAGGACCACCGTCGCGCCCTGCCTGGCCGCCGCTTCGCACAGGGCCGTGACATCCTCCTGGTAGCGCCGGATGTCGAAGGCGACGACCACATCCTTGCGCCCGACCTCGATCATCCGGTCTCGCCAGAGGACGGGCTGGCCTTCGATGAAGTCCACATGGCTGCGCACGATGCGGAAATGGCTCTCCGCATAGCGCGCCAGCGCGCCGGTGAAGCGCCCGCCCGTGAAGTGAACATGCCGCCGCGGATCGGACAGCAGCGCCACGACCGCGTCGAACTCGGCCGGAGCGATGTTCTCCACCGTCGCCCGGAGATTTCCGATGACCGCTTCCGCAAAGGAAGCGAGCGCCGGCGCACCTGGGCTCTTGTCGGAGGGGCCTGCCTTGGCCAGGGGCGACAGGAGCTGGGCTTCCAGTTCCTCCCGCAGGTGTTTCTGGAAATCGGGAAAGCCGCCGAATCCGAGCCGTGTGACGAATCGCAGGACCGACGGCGCGGAGATGCCGGCCCGGGCGGCGAACTCGGCCACCGTGTCGAGACCGGCGAAGGGATAATGGCTCAGGAGTAGGTGCGCGGCGCGCTTCTCGCTGGGGGTGAAGGCATCCATCTCGAGCCGGATGCGCTCGGCCAGGCTCGGCGGGTCCACGCGGGGAGCGGTGCTGTCGTTTTTCATGTTGGAATGTTTCGTCCCCCCTCCTTGACGGCTTTTGAAAGCTGTACCAAAAATTTCACCCAAGAAAAATCTGTAAGAAACGTTCCAATCGTTCAACCAAGGGCTATGGCCTGCATCCCGCAGGTAACGGAGGACCGCATGGCGCATGCGAGTCGGATGGCAGCCGGTCAGGAAGCCGCCACCCTGGCGGAGGCGGTTGCCGTTGTGGACAATCCACAGGGCCGCTCCCCGATCCTGCTCATCTGCGAGCATGCCTCCAACCGCCTCCCGGCCCGTTACGGCACCCTGGGCCTCGCGCCTTCGGATCTCGAAAGCCACATCGCCTGGGATCCCGGCGCGCTCGGGGTGGCCAAGGAACTCTCGCGCCTGCTCGACGCGCCGCTGATCCATGCGAGCGTGTCGCGCCTCGTGCTCGACCTCAACCGGGAGCCGACCGCCTCGGACTCGATCTGGACGCTCAGCGAGCGCACCACCATCCCGGGCAATCTCGATCTCGACGAGGCGGAGCGGGCGATCCGGGTGCGTGAGGTCTATGACGCTTTCCACGGTGCGGTCGACGTCTTCGCGGAGGCCCGCAAGTCGGCGGGGCAGCTGATTGCGGTCGTGTCCGTCCACTCCTTCACGCCTGTTTACCGGGACGTGCCGCGCCCCTGGCAGGTCGGCCTGATCTTCGACCGCGACGAGCGCTACGCGCGCAGCGTTGCGGCCGGGCTCACGCAGGATCCGGGCCTCATCGTCGGCATGAACGAACCCTATTCACCAGCGGACCGGGTGTTCCACACCCTCGAGCGCCATGCCGTGAGGCGCGGCCTCCTGCCGCTGATGATCGAAATCCGCAACGACCTGATCCGCACACAAGACGGACAGGCGTCGTGGGCTCGCCGTCTGGCGCCGCTTTTGAGGGAGGGGGCACGGACGCTCTGATGCCGGGCATGGCGCTGAGGTGCCGTGACCCGAAAGGCAGAACTTCTTGGAGGATCAACTCGATGTCAGTCGGACAAGGAAGTACGGGTGTGCATGCCCCACCGGCAGGAGCGCAAGGCTCCGCAGGCGTAACCTATACCACGGTGGATGAAAGCTATTTCGAGGCGCGGCGCCTGAAGCGCCATGCCCGCGTCTGGTCGCTCTGGGCGCTCGGCGTCGGCGCGGTGATCTCGGGCCACTACTCGGGCTGGAATCTCGGCCTCGCCAATGGCTTCGGGTCGATGTTCTTCGCAACGATCATCATCGCCATCATGTATCTCGGCCTCACCTTCTCGATCGCCGAGATGTCGCCGGCCCTGCCGCATACGGGCGGAGCCTATTCGTTCGCGCGAACCTCCATGGGACCGTGGGCGGGATATATCACGGGCATTGCCGAGAACATCGAGTTCGTGCTCACCCCTGCGGTGATCGTGTTCTTCATCAGCTCGTATCTGTCGGCGATCTTCGAGACGGCGCCGGCTTTCCAGCCCGTCTACTGGATCCTGTGCTACGCGCTCTTTGTCGGCCTCAACATCGTCGGCGTCGAGCTGTCGTTCAAGGTCACGGTGGGCGTCACGCTGGCGGCCCTTGCAGTGCTGGCCTTCTTCTACGTGTCGGTGCTGCTCTCCGGTCAGTTCGACTTCTCGCGCTGGGCCTTGAATATCGGCCCCGACGGTGCCGAACTGCCCAATGGCGGCGGGCCGTTCCTGCCGATGGGGATCGGCAGCATCCTCGCCTCGCTGCCCTTCGCGGTCTGGCTGTTCCTCGCCATCGAGCAGCTGCCCCTCGCGGCGGAGGAATCGCACGATCCGCAGACCGACATGCCCAAGGGCATCATCGCCGGCATCCTGACGCTGATCGCTTCCGCCTTCCTCGTGCTCTTCCTGAACACGAGCATCGCGCCGGGTGCTGCGGGGCTCGGCAAGTCCGGCGAGCCGCTGCTCGACGGCTTCCGCACCCTGTTCGGCACGGATATCGCGAAGATCCTGGCGGCAATCGCGGTGATCGGTCTGATCGCCTCGTTCCACACCATCATCTTCGCCTTCGGGCGGCAGATCTACTCGCTCTCCCGGGCCGGCTACTTCCCGAGATTCCTGTCGGTGACCCATGGCGAGCGCAAGACGCCGCACATGGCGCTGATCGCGGGTGCCGTGCTCGGCCTCCTCGTGATGATGATCATCTGGTTCTCGGTGGGAGCCGAGGCGGGGGCGAACATCATCGGCGGCACGCTGCTCAACATGGCGGTTGCCGGCGCGATGCTGGCCTATTTCATGCAGGGCATGTCCTATATCGTGCTGAAAAGGAAGTTTCCCGGTCTGCATCGTCCCTATAGCAGCCCCTTCGGCATTGCGGGCGCGGTGATCTGCATGGCGATTGCGGCCGTGACGCTCTACTTCCAGCTCACCGACTCGGTGTTCCGGGGCGCGGTGATCGGCGTCGCGATCTACTACGCGGTGATGATGGCCTATTTCCTGCTCGTCGGGCGCCACAAGCTCATCCTCTCTCCGGAGGAGGAGTTCGCGCTCACCAAGGGCAAGAGCGAATACAAGACTCACTGACGATCCAAGGGGAGCGCGCCCTGCGCGCTCCCTCCATTTCTGCTGAAGGTTTCCCGTATGGACGCTCCCAAGATCAAGAATGCCACGGACGCCGCAGAATATGTGCGCAGCCGCAATCTTCCCTTCGTGAAGGTTGGGGTCGTCGATGTCGACGGCATCATGCGCGGCAAGTACATGGCCCGCGACAAGTTCGAATCCGCTCTCGAGAAAGGCTTCGGCTTCTGCGACGTGGTGCTGGGTTGGGACTCCAACGATCAGCTCTACGACAATACCAAACTCACGGGCTGGCACACGGCCTACCCGGATGCATCGGTGCGGATCCTGCCGGAGACGATGCGGCTCATCCCGTTCGAGGACGATCTGCCGTTCTTCCTTGCGGAATTCGACGGCTATGCCGAAGCGGCCTGCCCGCGCGGCGTGCTGCGCCGCGTGCTGAGGAAGGCGGAGGATATGGGCTTTGCCGTGTCGGCCGCCGCCGAGTTCGAGTTCTTCCTGTTCGAGGAAACGCCGCATTCCGTGCGCGAGAAGAACTACCGGGACCTCAAGAACATCACGCCGGGCTTCTTCGGCTACTCGGTGCTGCGCTCCGGCGTTCATGCGGATTTCTATCACGAGCTCCTCGATCTCGCGAACAGGATGGATTTCGAGATCGAGGGGCTGCACACGGAAACGGGCCCCGGCGTCCTGGAGGCGGCGATCCGGGTCGACGACGCGCTGAAGGCAGCCGACAAGGCGGCGCTGTTCAAGACCTACACCAAGATCCTCGCCCAGCGCCGCGGCTGGATGGCGACCTTCATGGCGAAGTGGTCGCGCGACTGGCCCGGCCAGTCCGGCCACCTGCACGCGTCGCTCAGGGATCTGCGCACGGGCAAGGGCGCGTTCTACGACGCAAACGGCAAGCACAGCATGTCGGAAACCATGCGCTGGTTCGTCGGCGGCCAGCAGAAGCTGATGCCGGAGATCCTCGCGATGGTGGCCTGCACGGTGAACAGCTACACGCGGCTCATCCCCGGTTTCTGGGCGCCGACCGATTCCGCCTGGGGCGTGGAGAACCGCACGACGGCCTTGCGCGTCATTCCAGGCTCCGAGAAGTCGCAGCGGGTGGAGTACCGGGTCGCGGCCGCCGACATCAACCCTTACATTGGCCTGGCCGCGGCCATCGGCTCAGGGTTGTGGGGCATCGAGAACCGCATCGATCCGGGCGAGCCCATCGAGGGCAATGCCTATGCGGTCGAGCATCCGAAGGAGCGGGCCCTGCCGCGCTCCCTCGGCGAGGCGGCCGAGCGCCTGAAAGGCTCCAGGGCCGCGCGCGACCTCTTCGGGGATACTTTCGTCGAGCATTATGCGGCCACCCGTGAATGGGAGGAGCGCGAGGCCCGCAAGGCCATCACCGATTGGCAGCTCGCCCGTTACTTCGAGATCATCTAAAAGACTCATCCGGACCCGAACTATAAGGAGAAGGCCATGGTCCCCGGAATCATGGTCGATCAGGCATTACATCATGGCCGATACTGATATCGTCTGCATTTCACCCATCGACGGGCGCGAGCTCGTCCGCCGTCCCATTATGTCCGAAGCAGCCATTGACGCTGCCGTGAAGGCAGCTCGCGAGGCGCGGAAGGCGTGGCGCAATGTGCCGATCGCCGAGCGTGCCGCGAAGGTTTCGGCCTTCCTCGATGCGCTGCTCGCCATGAACCAGGAGGTGGTGCCCGAGATCGCCCAGACGATGGGCCGACCGGTGCGCTATGGCGGCGAGTTCCGCGGGGTCGAGGAACGCGCGCGCTACATGATCGGGATTGCGGAGAAGAGCCTGCAGAATATTCCCGCCGATGACGAGAAGCCGGGCTTCCGTCGCATGATCAAGCGCGAGCCCGTGGGCCTCGTGCTCGTCATCGCGCCCTGGAACTATCCCTATCTCACGGCCATCAACACCATCGTGCCTGCGCTCATGGCCGGGAACGCGGTGCTGCTGAAGCATGCATCCCAGACCGTGCTGGCCGGCGAACGCTTCCAGATGGCCATGGACCGGGCGGGAATGCCCAAGGGCCTGTTCCAGAACCTGCACCTGAGCCATGACCAGACGAGCCGGATTCTCGGCTCCGGCCTCGTCGATCACTGCAACTTCACCGGCTCCGTGTCCGGCGGGCGATCCATCGAGCGCGCCGCCGCAGGCACCTTCACCTCGCTCGGCCTCGAGCTCGGCGGCAAGGACCCGGCCTATGTGCGCGAGGATGCGAACATCGATCACGCCATCGAGAACCTCGTCGACGGCGCCTTCTTCAACTCGGGCCAGTGCTGCTGCGGCATCGAGCGCATCTATGTGCACGAGAAGCATTACGATCGCTTCGTCGAGGGCGCGGTCGATCTCGTGAACGGCTACGTGCTCGGCAATCCTCTCGACGAGGCGTCCACGCTCGGCCCGATGGCGCACAAGCGCTTCGCCGATCTCGTGCGCCAGCAGAACGCGGAAGCCGTCGCGAAGGGCGCGAAGGCGCATATCGACACGAAGCGCTTTGCCGCCGACAAGGGCGATACGGCCTATCTCGCGCCGCAGGTGCTCACCCATGTCGATCATTCCATGAGCGTGATGCGCGACGAGAGCTTCGGTCCGACGGTCGGCATCATGAAGGTCCGGGGTGACGAGGAGGCAATCCGCCTCATGAACGACTCGCCCTACGGTCTCTCCGCGGCCATCTGGACCTCCGACGTCGATGCCGCCGAGGCCATCGGCGAAAGGCTGGAGACCGGAACGGTCTTCATGAACCGCTGCGATTATCTCGATCCTGCCCTCGCCTGGACGGGCGTGAAGGATACGGGCCGCGGCGCAAGCCTTTCGCGCCTGGCCTACGAGTCGCTCACCCGTCCGAAATCCTACCATCTCCGTCAGATCTGATTGCACCCATCATGACCACATCTCCCCGCTCAAACTGGAACTACCCCACCGCCATCCGCTTCGGCGCAGGCCGGATCGCGGAACTGGCCGAGGCCTGCAAGGCCGTCGGCATGTCGGCGCCGCTCATCGTCACGGACCCCTTTCTCGCGACCCAGCCCATGACGAAGGCGGCGCTCGACCAGCTCACGGACGCCGGCCTCAAGGCCGCGATCTTCTCGGACATCAAGCCGAATCCGATCGAGACCAATGTGTACAAGGGCCTCGAGGTATTGAGATCAGGCAGGCATGACGGCGTTGTCGCCTTCGGCGGAGGCTCGGCGCTCGATGCCGGCAAGGTGATCGCCTTCATGGCGGGCCAGACCCGCCCCATGTGGGACTTCGAGGATATCGGCGATTGGTGGACCAGGGCCGACCCGAAGGGCATTCTTCCGATCATCGCCGTGCCGACGACCGCGGGAACGGGTTCGGAAGTGGGGCGCGCCGGGGTGATCACCCAGGAAGCCACCCACACCAAGAAGGTGATCTTCCATCCGCTGATGATGCCGAAGATCGTGATCTGCGACCCGGAGCTGACGGTCGGCATGCCCCCGCACATCACGGCGGGCACGGGCCTCGATGCGCTCGCGCATTGCCTCGAGGCTTATTGCGCGCCCGGCTACCACCCGATGGCGGATGGAATCGCGGTCGAGGGGATCCGCCTCGTGAAGGAATACCTGCCGCGGGCGTACAAGGATGGAAAGGACATCGAGGCGCGGGCGCAGATGATGTCCGCCGCCGCCATGGGCGCCACGGCGTTCCAGAAGGGGCTTGGCGCGATCCACGCCCTCTCGCACCCGACCGGCGCGCTCTACGACACGCATCATGGCCTGACCAACGCGGTCTTCATGCCCTATGTGCTGGTCTACAACCGCAAGGCCATCGAAGGCAGGATCGAACGGCTCTCCGCCTATATCGGCCTCGAGCCCTCGTTCCAGGCCTTCCTCGATTGGGTGCTGAAGCTGCGCAAGGATCTCGGCGTGCCGCACACGCTGGAAGGCCTGAAGGTCGATGCGGCCCGTTTCGATGAAATGTCCGAGATGGCGCCCAACGATCCGACCGCCGGCGGCAATCCGGTGCCGATCAACAAGGAGAGCGCGCGCAAGCTTTTCGAGGATGCGCTGGCAGGACGTCTCTGATTCATCGCCCATGAATGAAAAGGCACCGCTGTTCGCCACAGCGGTGCCTTCTGTTTCGATTGGGTTCTTCCTTAAGCCGCCGCCTTCAGGGGCGTCTTGCGCTCGGCCCGGAGCGACTTGAGTGCCTCGGTCCAGCGGTAGAGCTCGTCGAGCATCGTGGCCGCCGAGGTCCTGTAGATGTCGGGAGCATTGAGATTGCCGGCCTCGTCCAGGTTCTGGAACACCATCGGCATGGGAACGCCTTCCGGAATCGGCATCATCTTCAGGGTCGTGACGATCTGCTTCGCCACCTGAACCGAGCGCAGCCCGCCCGAAATGCCGCCATAGCTCACGAAGCCGGCGGGAGCGTAGTTCCACTCGCGGGACAGGTAGTTGAGCGCGTTCACGAGAGCCGGGGGCGGAGCGTAATTGTATTCAGGCGTCACGAACACGAAGGCGTCCGCCGAGGCCACGCTCTTGGCCCAGGCCTTGGTGTGGGCGTGATGATAGTTCTGCTTCATCGGGTGCTCGGGCTCGTCGAAGACCGGCAGCCTGAACTCCGCCAGATCGACCAGGAGAGGTTCGAACTTGCCATGCTCGGCCGTGTAATCGCTGAACCATTGGGCGATGCTGGGGCCGATCCGGCCCGGGCGGGTGCTACCGATGATGATGTGAAGCTTGGGCTTCATGACATGTCCTTGGTTTGCAATCGAGGGACGGAACCCTTAAGTTCCGCTTTGTAACCAAGGCTCATTAAGTAACTTCCTGGGCGCCGCGCAAGGAGGCACTTTCATGTCACCCAGTCACATTCATGTTCCCACTGACTGCCGGACGGTAACGGAGATCCTGTCGCGCGTCGGCGACAAGTGGAGCGTTCAGGTCGTGGTCCAGATGGGAGAAGGACCCAAGAGATTCAATGAGTTGCGCCGCTCCGTGACCGGAATTTCGCAGCGCATGCTGACCCTGACGCTGCGCGGACTGGAGCGCGATGGGCTCGTCACGCGCACCGTCTACCCGACCATTCCGCCGCGGGTGGATTACCAGCTCACAGGGCTGGGTTGCTCCCTGCTCAAGACTGTGAGGGGCCTAGGAGAATGGGCGATCCAGAACCGGGACGAGATTCTTGAGGCGCGGCGGCGCTTCGACGAGGGCGATGCCGGCCCAAGCGTCGGTCATCAGCGGTCCGATGCAGCCTGAGGGGCGGCCCGGTGCTCCAGGATCTCCCAGAGCGCCCGGTCGTGGAAGGTCACGATGGCCCCGTCGGCGCCGATCTCCCTCATCTCGTCCGCGGTGAGCCCGGTCAGCACGCCGAAGGAGAACAGGCCCGCCGCCTTGGCGGCCCGCATGCCTGACGGCGAATCCTCGAAGGCGACGGCCTCATCGGCCCGGATGCCGAGCCGCTCCAGGGCCGTGAGATAGGGCAGGGGATCGGGCTTGCCGCGCTCGACCTGCTCGATGGTGACCTTGATCTCGAAACGGTCCGTGATGCCCAGGATATCCAGGATATGGGTCGCATTCAGCAGCGGGGCATTCGTCACCAGCGCGATCCTGACGCCGTGATCGTCCGCCCAGTCGAGCAGCTCGACCAGGCCCTCCAGGGGCTTGAGCTCGCGGGCCAGCCGCCGAAAGGCAGCCTCCTTGCGCTCCGCATAAGCTTCGTGTTCCTCCACCGGCAGGTGAGGCAGAAGGGAGGCGAAGATCGCCTCGTTGGTATGGCCGATGATCGAGCTGCGGTAGAGATCGTCGTCAATGGTGACCCCCTCCGGTCCCAGGACCTCCGCGAAGGCCTTGAGGTGAACGGGATCGCTGTGCACCAGCGTGCCGTCCATGTCGAAAATCAGAGCTTTGAGCATCAGGACGTCTCTCAACAATATCGGGTCTCGAGGTGAGGGCATAGACCACCCCGGTCTGCAAGGCACCCCGTTGGAATTGCACCCCTGCTCTATAGATAATCGGGGAGCTGATAAACCGTATAAAGTATGTTCCCACCGATGGTTCGCACCCTTTCCCACCCTTCCTATGAGACATCCCGATGCGGGTGATCGATAAGCTCAGGCTTCTGTACGAGGGCGATACGCGGCAAGCGCACCAGTTTCGCTATGCGCTTCTGGTTTTCGACATGGCGACGATCCTTTTCATCGTCCTTACGTCCTTCCTGCCCCGCTTCCCGGCTTTCGAGTGGATGGACGTGATCATCGGCCTGATCGTTCTTGCCGATTTCTCGGCCCGCCTGGCCATCAGCCGAAGGCCCTGGCGGGATCTGGCGCATCCTACGACCTGGGCGGATGTCGCAGCCATCGCGTCGTTTCTTGCCCCGGTCGTCGGGGAGGGCATCGGGTTCCTGCGAATCCTCCGGACTCTGCGCCTGCTGCGCACCTACCAGCTGCTCGCCCGCCTGCGGAGCGACAGCGTCTTCTTCCGGCGCAACGAGGATCTGATCATCGCCTCCGTCAACCTCGGCGTCTTCATCTTCGTCATGACAGGCTTCGTCTACGAGACGCAGCGATGGACGAATACGGAAATCGGCAATTACATCGACGCACTCTATTTCACGATCGCGGCGCTCACCACGACCGGTTTCGGCGATATCACCCTGACTGGAACGCTGGGACACCTGATCTCGGTCGTGATCATGATCTTCGGCGTCACGCTGTTCTTGCGTCTCGTGCAGGTGCTGCTGAGGCCTGACAAGGTGCGCTTCCCCTGTCCGGTCTGCTCATTGCAGCGCCACGACCGGGATGCTGTGCACTGCAAGGCCTGCGGCACAGTCCTCAACATTCCGGACGAAGGAGCGATCTGAACGCGATGGAGCCGATTCCGCTGGCGCGGAATCGGCTCTGTTCCTTGTCGTGCCGCATTCTCGACGGCGAGCCGGATCCACGTCGCCGAAAAATGCTCTATGCGTTCGGGATGATGGCGACGCCGCGATCCGTCGCGAACGAGATCGACACAGGCGTACCTGCTGCAATCGGCTCCTTGCGTCCATACTGAACCACGAACAGGCTCCCGATGGAGCTCTCTACCTCGTACTCCACCTGAGTGCCGAGATAGGAGGCTTTCCGGACCGTCCCGGTCAGAGCGCCGGCGACCGACTCGTCGAGCTGGATCGCATCGGGCCTGACGGCGAGTTTGACAGCGCCCGGCCCGGTGTTCCTGTGGGGGAGCTGGAGACTGGCATTCCCGATATTCACCTGTGCCATCGGCCCTGCGACGCTCACGAGATCGCCCGGGATGATGTTGGCATCGCCGATGAAGTCCGCGACGAACAGGTTGGCCGGCTCCTCGTAAAGCTCGCGCGGCGTGCCGGTCTGGGCGATGCGCGCATTCGACATGACGATGATATGGTCGGAGACCGCAAGGGCCTCCTCCTGGTCGTGCGTCACATAGGCGACGGTGAGATTGAGGTTCTGCTGAAGCTCGCGGATGTCCTCGCGCACGCGCCGGCGCAGCTTCGCATCGAGGTTCGACAGAGGCTCGTCGAAGAGCAGGACCTGCGGTTCGAGCACGAGCGCACGGGCCACGGCGACGCGCTGCTGCTGTCCGCCGGAGAGCTCGGACGGCGCCCGCTTCTCCAGGCCCTTCAGGCCGATCAGCGACAGCTTCTCCATGGCCATCTCATAGGCATCCTTCTTCGGGACGCCCTGCACGGACGGGCCATAGGCCACGTTCTCCAGAACCGACATATGCGGGAACAGCGCGTAGGACTGGAATACCATGCTCACGTCGCGATCCGCGGCGGACAGGTTCGTCACGTCGCGCTCACCGATCAGGATCTGGCCCTCGCTCGCCATCTCGAGCCCTGCGATCATGCGCAGGGTCGTGGTCTTGCCGCAGCCGGAAGGGCCGAGAAGGGTCACGAGCTGGCCCGGTTCGATGGTGAAGGACACGTCGTCCACGGCGGTGACGTTGCCATAGCGCTTCGTCACGTTGCGGAATTGCACCGAGGCCGCCTGCTTCTTGGATGCAACGGAGCGCGACAGGGAGTGTATGGAGGACATCTTGTTCATGGGACCGCCTGCACGGCAATGGGTGAGGAAGCGGTGCTCGCGCCGCGGCGTCCGAGACGCCGCTCGCCGACGGCCAGCTGGATCGCTACGATGGCGATCAGCATGACGAGGATGAGCACGGTGGAATAGGCAATGGCGAGGCCGAACTCCCCGGCTTCGACGCGGCCGACGATGTAGGTCGTCGCCATGTTGTACTCGGCGGTGACGAGAAAGATCACGGCGCTCACGGCCGTCATGGCGCGCACGAAGGAATAGACCAGGGACGCGACGATGGCGGGCCGCAGCAGCGGCAGAACCACGCGGCGCATGGTGGTCGACGAGCCGGCCCCCAGCGTCAGCGAGGCTTCGTCCAGACTCTTGTCGATCTGGCTCAAGGTCGCGATGCCGGAGCGCACGCCCACCGGCATGTTGCGGAACACGAAGCACATCACGAGGATAAACCCGGTTCCGGTGATCTCGATGGGCGGCACGTTGAAGGCGAGGATGTAGGACACGCCGACGACCGTGCCGGGAATCGCGAAGCTCAGGAGCGTCCCGAATTCGAAGGCACGCTGGCCCGAGAAGCGCTGGCGGGTGAGAAGATAGGCGGTGAGCAGGCCGATGGCTGCAGTCAGCGGCGCCGAGAGCGCTGCCACCTTCACGGTCGCAAAGAAGGAGTTCCAGGCCGAGCCGGAGAAATAGAAGCCCCAATCGGCGCGCTCGACGCGGAAAGCGGTCAGGAAGTGCTCAAGGGTCGGCGTGTAGTCGCGGCCCATGGAGCGGACGAAGGCGCCGACCACGATGATGACATAGACGACGACCGTGAAGAGCGCCCAGGGAATGGCTGTGAAGTAGGAGGCGAGGGCCACCCGGCGCGGGAGCGGCAGAGGAATGCCGGCGTCGCCCTTGCCGGTGACCGTCGTATAGACCTTCTTGCCGAGCCAGGCGTGCTGCAGCCAGAAGGCTCCCAGCGTGAACGCGAGCAGGATGATGGACAGCACGGCCGCTCGTCCCTGGTCCTGCTGCGCGCCGACAACGGCGAAGAAGATCTTGGTGGAGAGCACTTCGTAATTGCCGCCGAGGACCAGCGGGTTGCCGAAATCGGCCAGGCTTTCCACGAAACCGAGGAGGAAGGCATTGGCGAGGCCCGGCCGCATGAGCGGCAATGTGACCGTCCAGAAGGTCGTCCAGCTCTTCGCGCGCAGCGTCTGCGAGGCTTCCTCGAGCGTCGGGCTGATGCCCTGCACTACGCCGATGAGCACGAGGAAGGCAATCGGCGTGAAGGCGAGAAGCTGCGCGATGAAGACGCCGGGCAGCCCGTAGATCCAGCGCGAGCGCGGCACGCCGAACCACTCCCACAGGACGGCGGAGAGAGCGCCCGAGCGGCCGAAGAGGAGGATCAGGGCCAAGCCGATCACGAAAGGCGGCGTGATGATGGGCAAAACGCTCATCACGCGCAGGAGCTTCTTGAGCCGAAATTCCGTCCGCGTTGCGATCAGGGCGAAGGCGAGGCCGAGTGCCGTCGTGCCGACGCCGACCAGCAGTCCGAGAAAGAGCGTATTCCACGCCACGCCGCAGCGCAGGTCGCTCGACAGGCAATCCAGGCCCCAGATCGACCGGTCCAGGAATTTCGCAAAGAATTCGTAAGGAGCAAAATTGCCGCTGTTATCGGCAAAGGCGCTCGCAAGGATGGTCGTGACCGGGAAGAACACGAAGACGATGATCAGTGCAATGACGACGCCGATGGAGGAGGTGACGAAGGCATCGCCGCGGCACCAGCCACGTGCAGCAAGGCCGTGGCAGAGGACGATCAGGAAGGCGGTCGAGGTCAGAGCGGCGCCGTAGCCCATGCCGGCCTGACTCGGTCCCGGCTCGCCGAAAAGCGTCTTCAGGATGTCCGTGGTCCATCCGTTGAGGCCGATGGAGAATCCTTGCAGAACGATGAGGGTGAGGCCGAGCACGCCCGATGCGATGAGCCACTTGCCGTCGGTTCGGGCCGAGGGGCGGATCACCGGGATCAATGCCATGCACAGGGGCGCCAGGATCGGCAGAAGCCACCAGGCGCCTTTGAGTCCGTGAACCAGGGCCGATCCGCTGACGAAATAGTCGGCGAGGGTAGGGACGGCGTTACGGTCGAAGCCATACCAGGGGAGGAGGGCAAAGCCGACCCAGCCCAGAACGATCCAGCCAAGGGTTGCCCGTGACATCTTCTGTTCTCGCCTCACGACCGGTTCAGAGCCCGGTCTTCACTATGATCAGGATAAAGGTACGCGTCGGCGAAGCGGAATACAGCTTCGCCGACGCATGTTTCAAGCCTTAGCGACTATTTCGGCAGGTTCTTGACCTCGTTGTCCCACTTGGACAGGAGGCGCTTGCGCTCGGCCGAGGAGCCGTATTTCGCGAAGTCGAAATTGATCAGCTTGATGTCGGTGAGCTTGGGGGCCTGCGGGGGAACCGGCGTGTTCTTGTTCGACGGCACCTGGTAAGACTTGGCTTCCGCACCCAGCTTCTGCGCATCGGCGCTAAGCGCCCAGTCGTAGAACTTCTTGGCATTGTCCAGGTTCTTCGCGCCCTTGATGATCGACATGGAGCCGATCTCGTAGCCCGTTCCCTCGCAAGGTGCGACCACCTTCACCGGAGCCTTGTCGACGACCATCGTTACGATGTCGTGCATGAAGGCGATGCCGGCGGTCGTCTCGCCGAGGGCCATCGCCTTGGCGGGAGCGGCGCCAGACTTGGTGTACTGGTTGATGTTCTTATGCAGAGCCTTGAGGTACTCGAAGCCTTTGTCTTCGCCCATGATCTGCACGATGGTGGCGAGCAGCGTGTAGGCCGTGCCGGACGAGTTCGGATCCGCCACCTGAACCTCGTCCTTCAGCTCGGGCTTGAGCAGGTCCGCCCAGCACTTCGGCTCTGGGATGTTGTTGGATTTGACCAGGTCCGTGTTGTAGCCGAAGCCGAGCGCGCCCGAGTAGATGCCGACGGTGCGGCCCTTGGACTGCTCCCACTGGCGCACGGCCCAGTCCTGCAGCTCGCCCATCTTCGGCGACTTGTATTCCTCGGTGATTCCCTCTTCCGCCGCCTGCATGTGCGGATCGCCCGTGCCGCCCCACCAGATGTCCGCGCGAGGATTGGCAGCCTCCGCCTTGACCTGGGCGTAGACCTCGCCTGCGCTCTTGCGGGTCATGGAGACCTTGATGCCCGTCTCGCGCTCGAAGGCGGTCGTCATGGCGCGGCACCATTCTTCCTGCACGCCGCAATACATGACCAGCGCACCCTGCGCCTGGGCTGCTCCCGCGGACATGAAGGACAGGGCCGACATGGTTCCCGCCAGCATGGTTGCCGCAACGAAAGTCTTCTTCAGATTCATTTTTATCCTCCCAAGGTGTAGTACTGTTATTGATTGGTCGGCTAAGCTCTCCTCATTGCGACGGCAGGTCAAGAGCCTCTCCGGCGCTTCAAAGCCGAATCTTTAGAATAAGATGGGGCTTCAAGGATCTCGCGCGATCCCGGTGGCCTGGATGAGGGCCTCGGCCAGTTCCGGAGTGCAGGCCAGAACAGGATTGCCCTTCCTGAGGCCGTCCTTGGCCAGGAAGTTGTTGGTCCAGCCGCCCGCTTCTTCGATGATCAGGAGACCGGCCAGGACATCCCAGGAATTGATGTGGAGCTCGCAATAGGCATCGATGCGGCCATCCGCGACGTAAGCCAGGCCGAGCGTTCCCGATCCTGCGCGGCGCACATTGGCGCCCGCTGCCTTCAGCCTGTCGACCACGGCGATATAGGGCTCGGGCGGCAGCCGCGAGGACCAGCCCGCTTCCACGGTCGCCTGGTTCATATGGCCAAGGCCGCTGACCCGGATCGCCTCGCCGTTGAGGGTAGCTCCCCGGCCGCGTTGCGCCGTGTAGAGCTCCGCATGCATCACATCATAGATCACCCCGATCTCGACCCTCCCTTCGCGCACGAACGCGATGGAGATGGCGAAATGCGGGATGCCGCGGGCGAAATTTGCCGTTCCGTCGATGGGGTCCACCACCCATACGTCCCGCTCGAAGGAGCCGCCGCCCTCCTCGCCGAAGAAGGAGTCGGCAGGAAACAGCCCGCTCAGGCGGGTCCGGATCAATTCCTCCACCTCCGCATCCGTGGCCGTGAGAAAGTCCTGCGGGCCCTTGAAGTCCGGCCGCTGCGAGCGCGGCCTTTCCAGGAAGCGCTTGCGCGCCAGCACGCCCGCCTCCCGGGCGATGGCGCAGGCGGCGGCAAATCTCATATCCAGGCTATCGGTCGTCATCGTGTCGGGGCATCCTTCGGGATCAAAATCGGGGCTTGCGCTGTTATGCGGCGGTCATGGGCTTTTGAGAGGATGGAAAATCGTATGAGACCGGAAGCCATCGGCCTTCCCGCCTCCTTGTGAATTCCCTCTTCCTTAGCCGGCTCAAATCATCTACGTTACAAACTATCCTGCTAGGAATTCTACTCTCGTCGAATGACCCGGATCCCAAAAGAAGAACTCAGCCAGGTTGCGGCGCTCCCCTTCCGGATCAAGGATGGAAAGGTCGAGGTTCTCCTCGTCACATCGCGGGAGACCAAGCGCTGGCTCATTCCGAAAGGCTGGCCCATGAAGGGCAAGAAGCCCCACAAGGCGGCCGCGCAGGAGGCTGAGGAGGAGGCCGGCGTCAAGGGCGAGATCAGGAACAAGCCCCTCGGCTCCTACGATTACTGGAAGCGTCGCGCCGCGCATTTCGATCTGTGCCGGGTCAACGTCTATCCGCTCGAGGTCTCCAAGCAGCTCAAGTCCTGGCGCGAGAAAGGACAGCGCCAGGCCCGCTGGTTCGAGGTGGAGGAGGCGGCGCATCAGGTTCTGGAGCCGGCGCTCGCCGATCTCATCCGAAGTCTGCCGGAGCACGTGCAGCCCCTGGAATCGGTGGGGTAACGGGCAGTTTTTACCGGCTTGAGGGAACACACGGCCCTTCAAGAAGTCTTTCCTCTGACGAAGCGGTCGAGCGGCGGAGCCTGACCCTTTTCCGGCATGTGAGGAGATTTCGATGAAGGCGCTTGTTTGGCATGGCACCACCGATATCCGTTGCGATTCGGTTCCCGATCCGCAGATCGAGCACCCGCGCGACGCGATCATCAAGGTGACGAGCTGCGCCATCTGCGGCTCGGATCTCCACCTCTACGACCATTTCATGCCCGGCATGAAATCCGGTGACATCATGGGTCACGAGACCATGGGCGAGGTCGTCGAGGTTGGCGCCGAGTCCAAGGGCAAGCTCAAGGTCGGAGACCGGGTGGTGATCCCCTTCACCATCATCTGCGGCGAGTGCGACCAGTGCAAGCGCGGCAATTTCTCGGTCTGCGAGCGGACGAACCGCAACGGCCATATCGCGGCCAAGGCCTTCGGCCATACGACGGCAGGTTTGTTCGGCTATACGCACCTGACGGGCGGCTATGCCGGTGGACAGGCGGAATACCTGCGTGTTCCGTTCGCCGATGCCACCCACATCAAGGTGCCGGGTGGCATCCCGGATGAAAAGCTTCTCTTCCTGAGCGATATCTTCCCGACCGGATGGCAGGCGGCGGTGCAGTGCGACATCCAGCCGACCGACACGGTCGCCATCTGGGGTGCGGGACCCGTGGGCCAGATGGCGATCCGCAGCGCCGTTCTCCTCGGCGCCAAGCAGGTCGTCGTGATCGATCGGGTTCCCGAGCGCCTTGCCATGGCCGAGGCAGGGGGCGCCATCACGATCAACTTCGACGAGGAGAGCGTGATCGAGCGCCTCAACGAACTGACCAACGGGAAAGGCCCGGAGAAGTGCATCGACGCGGTCGGCATGGAGGCCCATGCCGCCGGCACCGTGGATGCCATGTATGACCGGGTGAAGCAGGCGACGATGATGGAAACCGACCGTCCGCATGTGCTGCGCGAGATGGCCTATGTCTGCCGCCCTGCCGGAACCCTGTCGGTTCCAGGCGTCTATGGCGGCCTGCTCGACAAGATCCCCTTCGGTGCAATCATGAACAAGGGTCTCACCATCCGCACGGGCCAGACGCATGTGAACCGCTGGACCGACGACCTCCTGCGCCGCATCGAGGAAGGGCAGATCGATCCGTCCTTCGTCATCACCCATACGGTGTCCCTCGACGAGGGGCCTGACATGTACAAGGTCTTCCGTGACAAGCAGGACGGCTGCGTCAAGGTCGTCATCAAACCCTGATAGGTGAGATCATGCGCTACGAAACCGAAAGAACGCGCCGCCGTGGTCACGCCGACACGGCAACGGACACCCTGGCCCGTGGGCTCGGCCTGTTTTCCATCGCGCTCGGCATCGCCGAGATCGCGGCGCCTCGCGCCTTGGCCCGAGCTCTCGGCATGAAAGGGCAGGAAGGGCTGATCGCCGGCTATGGCGTGCGCGAGATCGCGACCGGGATCGGCATTCTGGCGTCAAGAGATCCGACCCCGTGGATCTGGGGGCGGGTCGCCGGCGATGGGCTCGATCTTGCAACGCTGGCGACGGCTCTCGAGGGCAACAACCCGAAGAAGGGCAATGTCGGCATCGCCATGGCGGCCGTGGCCGGCGTGACCGCGCTGGACGTCTATTGCGCCCAGACCCTGAGCCGGGAAAGCCCGCATCCCCTGCCGCCGATGCAGGATTATTCCAACCGAACCGGCTATCCGCGCGGGATCGGGCAGAGCCATGGGGCGGCACGGGATTTCGAGGTGCCGAGGGACTTCCGCACACCTGAAGCCCTGCGGCCCTATACGCAACCGGAACCGCCTCGACATCCTCAACCGTCCATGTAACTTGGCGGCATGGCGAGGCCGCGGGTTTTTACTATCGGATATGAGGGAGCGGACGTGGACCGCTTCCTCGTCACCTTGAAGGATGCAGGCGTCACGACCCTCGCGGACGTGCGCGCCGTCGCCCTTTCGCGCAAGCGCGGCTTCTCCAAGTCGGCCCTGCGCGACGCCTTGGCGAACCAGGACATCGGCTACCGGCATTTCATCCAGCTCGGCACGCCGAAGGAGGGGCGCCAGGCGGCACGGGCCGGTGACGGCGACCTCATGCGCCGGATCTATTGCGACGAGGTCCTGTCGACCGAACCGGCCCAGGAGGCCTTTCGGGAACTGGAGGCGCTGGCGCGGGTCGAGCCTGTCTGCCTTCTCTGTTTCGAGCGCGACCCGGCCAATTGCCACCGCCGCGTGCTGGCACAGCGCCTCTCCGAAAGAGGCTTCGAGACGGTGGATCTGACGGTCCTCTGACGCTACAAGATCAGTCATGGACGGAGAGGGGCAGTCTTAGTCATGCAGGCAATCGTCACGGCGGTGAGCAGCAGCCCCAGCCACAGCTTCAGCAAGCCCAATCGGGACGTCATCCGCCTCCTGGCCGGTCTCGGCGTCGAGGGGGACGCGCATCTCGGCACCACGGTCAAGCATCGCTCGCGGGTGGCCAAGGACCCGAGCCAGCCGAACCTGCGGCAGGTCCACCTGATTCATGCCGAACTGCACGACGAGCTGCGCGAGGCGGGCTTCCATGTGTCTGCCGGCGAAATGGGCGAGAACGTGACCACGCGCGGCATCGACCTCCTCGGCCTGCCGGCAGGGACCCGCCTGCATATCGGTGAGAGCGCCGTGGTCGAGGTGACGGGGTTGCGCAACCCCTGCGTCCAGATCGACCGCTTCCAGAAAGGTCTCATGAAGGCCGTGCTCGGCAAGGACGAGCACGGAAATCTCGTCCGCAAGTCGGGCGTCATGGCGATCGTCCTCGAAGGCGGAGAAGTGAGATTGGGCGATGCTATTCGGATGGAATTGCCGTCCGGACTGCGCCGCCGGCTCGAAGTTGTATGAAGGCCCGGACCGGGTTGTAACAAAACTGCGGTTGCCAAGTTGAGCGAACTGCATTACCTTGGCGCTAGGTTTAATTTCTAGAGAGGGAGGACTGCATGGCTTATATGCGCTTGCTGAACGTTCCTCCCGTGTCCGGACTTTAGGTCGGATCAGGCGGGGCTCCAGGGCCCGGCAAACCTTACCAAGCTTTCACAATCGATGATGTTCGAGCGGCATTGGGCGCTGTGAGTATGCGTCCCTCCTGTCGCTCCTCAAAATTCCGGGAGAGGTACGCGCTCCGAGCGCTGCCTGTTCGCTTACATGAACCAGCAGAAGAAGAGCGGGGACGCCACCCGCGATGTCCTGAAATTCACGTTCGGCCACTGGCGCGAAGAGCCGCGTTACGTGGTGCTGATCGTTGTGACCATGATGGTCTCGACCCTTGCTGATGTGTTCATGCCCGTTTTCGCGGGACGCCTCGTCGATGCCATCGCGATGGGCGGCGACGATCGGGAGGCTGCCCTCCATGCCGCGCTCGTTGCCTTCGGCTTCATGACGGGTCTCGGCCTGCTCATGATCGTCATGCGGCACCTCGCCTTCTACGGCATCGTGGAGCTGACGCTGCGGGTCATGGGACGCGTGGCGCAGGATGCTTTCGCCCGCGTCCAGCGCTTCTCGACCGACTGGCATGCCAATTCGTTCGCGGGCTCGACCGTGCGCAAGATCACGCGCGGCATGTGGGCGCTCGACCTCATGCACGACACGCTTCTCTTGGCGCTGCTGCCCTCGCTTACGGTGCTGGCCGGCTCGATGATCGTGCTCGGGCTGCGCTGGCCGGTGATGGGACTCGTCATCGGATTGAGCGCGCTCGCCTACATCGTCATGACAGGGTTCCTGGCAACCCTCTACGTGGCGCCTGCGGCCCGGCTGGCCAACGCCTGGGACACGCGGGTCGGCGGGACCCTGGCCGATGCCCTGAGCTGCAATCCGGTCGTCAAGGCTTTCGGTGCCGAACTCCGCGAGGACAGGCGTCTCACCTGGGTGCTGGGCAAGTGGCAGAGCCGCACGCGGCGCGTCTGGCAGCGCGGCACCAACAGCGGCACGGTGCAGTTCGTTGCGCTGCTCGGCATCCGGGCGGCCATCATCGGCACGGCGATCTGGCTGTGGTGGCGTGACCGGGCAACGCCGGGCGATCTTGCCTACGTGCTCACGACCTATTTCGTGATCCACGGCTACCTGCGCGATGTCGGCATGCACATTAACAACCTGCGCCGTTCGGTGAACGACATGGAGGAACTCGTCGAGATCCACCGCGAGCGCATCGGCGTGCCGGATCGTGCCGGTGCGAGGCCGATCCGCATCTCGCGCGGCGAGGTCGCATTCGATCGTGTCACCTTCCACTACGCCGGACACGACACGCCGCTCTACCGGGATCTGTCCCTCACGATCCGGGCGGGTGAGCGCGTCGGCCTCGTGGGGCCCTCGGGATCAGGCAAGACGACTCTCGTCAAGCTGATCCAGCGTCTCTACGATGTGACGGACGGGCAGATCCTGATCGACGGGCAGAACATCGCCCAGGCCGAGCAGGCGTCCCTGCGTTCCCAGATCGCCATCGTGCAGCAGGAGCCGATCCTGTTCCATCGCACATTGGCGGAGAACATCGCCTATGGGCGGCCCGGCGCGGGCATGGCGGAGATCGAGCGCGCGGCGCGGCTCGCCAACGCTCACGACTTCATCATGAGCCTGCCCAAGGGCTATTCCACGCTCGTAGGCGAGCGTGGCGTGAAGCTCTCGGGCGGCGAGCGCCAGCGGGTCGCCATCGCGCGCGCCTTCCTGGCCGATGCGCCCGTCCTGATCCTCGACGAGGCGACCTCGGCGCTCGATTCGGAATCGGAGGTGCTGATCCAGCAGGCGATGGAGCGGCTCATGGTGGGGCGTACATCCATCGTGATCGCGCACCGCCTCTCGACCGTGCGGGCGCTCGACCGCATCCTTGTCTTCGACAAGGGGCGGATGGTGGAGGAAGGCGATCACCTGACCCTCTATCGCAAGGGCGGCCTCTACCGCCGGCTCTGCGACCACCAGGGCTTGGACCTGGCCAAGGCTCCTCGGCCCGGCATGGCCGCCGAGTAGGGCGCCTGGACAAGCGGACCCGAGAAACCTAAGGAGAATCCCATGTTCGAAGTCAAAGACATTCCCATCTCCGACAGCAAGCGGGACTTCTACGCCTCCCTTGCCCAACAGCTCTCCGGCCTTCTGGAAGGTGAGCCGGATGCGATTGCGAATGCGGCCAACATGTCGGCCCTGATCTACCAGTTCATGCCCGATCTGAACTGGGCCGGGTTCTACTTCATGCGGGGGCCGGAACTCGTTCTCGGTCCTTTCCAGGGCAAGACGGCCTGTGTCCGCATCGCGGTCGGGCGGGGCGTGTGCGGCACGGCGGTGGAACGGAAGGAATCCATCCTGGTGCCGGACGTCTTCGCCTTTCCGGGCCACATCGCCTGCGACAGCGCCTCCCGCTCCGAACTCGTCGTCCCTCTCATCAAGGACGGCAAAGTTCTGGGCGTGCTCGATCTCGACAGCCCCAGCCCGAACCGGTTCGACGAAGAGGATCGCGAGGGCTGCGAGACGCTCGCCGGGATCTATCTCAAGTCCTCCGAGTTCCCACTTTGATCCTCTGACATGCAGCCCGCCTATATCGATACCTACTACAGCCGTACCGCGGCCACGTCTGGGACCTATCCGCAGGCGGTGGGCCGCATCGAGGCGGATGTCTGCATCGTCGGGGGCGGACTGGCCGGCCTGACGGCCGCCTGGGCGCTAGCCCGCGGCGGGCGCTCCGTGGTTCTGCTCGAAGCGAACAGGATCGCCTGGGGTGCCTCCGGCCGCAATGGCGGCTTTGTTTCGGCAGGTTTCGCAACGAGCCTCGCTGCCATCGAGCGGCGCGTCGGTACCAATCACGCACACGAACTCTATCGGCTGTCGATGGAAGGCGTCGCGGTCATTCGCGACCTTGTTGAAGACTTTGCCATCAAAGGAGCGGATCTCGTTCCTGGGATCGTGAAGGCCGTACGCTACGATACGCGAGGTTCCTTGCGCGTAACCTGCGAGCGGTATCAGCGCTTGTTCGGATCGAAGCTTCGCTACCTTCCTCGCGATGAAGTGAGAGAACTATTTGTTTCATCGAAGTACCAGGAAGCGATTCTCGATGAAGATGCTTTTCACTTTCACCCGTTGAACTATGCGCGCGCATTGGCGACTGAGGCCGAATATCTCGGTGCAGCTATTCATGAGAGCTCGCCTGCAGTATCTGCCGAACTTGATGGCGCGCGGAAGCTCGTGCGGACTCAGGCTGCGGAGATCCACGCGGAACACGTGATCTTCGCAACAGGTGGCTATACGACCTCATTGTTGCCGGCTCTCAAGAAGTCCTATCTCCCCATTGCCACTTACGTCCTGTTGACCGAGCAGGCGCCGGAACTGGTGCAGAGCGCCATCCGCACGCGGGCCGCCATTCTCGATGATCGGCGGGCAGGGGACTATTACAGGCTCGTCGATGACGGCAGCCGCATCCTGTGGGGCGGACGCATCACCACGCGGACGACCGACCCGCGCGACATTGCAGACCTGCTCAGGCGCGAGATGGTGACGACCTATCCGCAGCTGTCAGGCGTGAAGGTGGAGATCGCCTGGTCGGGCCTCATGTCCTATGCCCGCCACCTGATGCCCCAGATCGGCCAATGGAAGCCGGGTGTCTGGTACTGTACGGCCTTCGGCGGTCACGGCATGAACACCACCACGATCGGGGGGATGGTGATTGCGGATGCAATTCTCGGCGACAGCGACCGCTATCGCCTTTTCGCACCTTTCGGCCTGACATGGAATGGCGGCATCTTCGGCCGAGCTGCGGTTCAGCTAACCTATTGGGGCTACCAGGCCAGCGATGCGGCCCGAGAGTTCCGGTCCCGCTGAAAGATCGGGTTGATATCGAGTTACATCTTGGCTGCGGATGCCACAATCCAAAGGCAGCTGAAGCTGAACGCGATCGCGATCAGGTTCATGAGATAAGCCAGAGCGTCGTTGGCCGGGTGACGTTTTTCGGTTCTATCCATCGCGCTTCCTCAAAAGCCGAAAGGTTTTAGGATGGATAATGCCTCAGCTTGCCGCCGTCCAGATGGTTAACGGATCATTAGAGCATCGGACGTGAAAAGTGGACACCACTTTTGGGTTCGATCCGAAGCTCCACTCTTTGGATAGCGCATCGTTCTTCGCGAAAAACCGGATCCACTTTTTCGCACGATGCGCTAGCCGTCAGCCGCCGATTGTGCCGTGGACAGTTCCGAGACGACGGTTCTCGCAGGAGCAGTCATTGCCGCTGGACAGGGGCTCCGCAATCCAGCAGACGCCCTTCGGCGTTACGCAGGTGGCACCCTGGCGGGTGTCTGCCCGGGTCCTTTCATAGGCCCGCAGCCGGTGCTCACGGAAATAGGTGCGCTCATCCGTGTGAAAGGGTGTAGCGAGATTCGTTTCGGCCAGAGGCTGCCTGCTGTCGGCCGCGAGGGCAAAAGTCGGGAGGGCGGAACCGACGAACAAGGCAAGACAGGCGGCGATGGATGTTTTCATTCGCGACTCCCGAGGTCGAATCTGTTCGGCGGATGATCCGCATCCTCCTCGCATCATCGCCTGCCGGCAGGCAACCCCGGCCCGCCCGGGGGGCGATCACAAACACCTGATCACAAATAGAAGTCGCCCTTGGACAGCATGGTCAGGCCTGCAACAATGATCTTGAAGTCGGCAGACCTGTCGCCGTTCACGTTGCCCGACACGATGCCGTCGGCGAAGCGTAGCTCTCCGGCCTTGCCATGAAATGCGGCCTTTCCGATGAAGCTGAAGGCCTGATCGCCTCCGGCCTTCGTATTCGCATCCATGCCACGCAGGTCGATATGATCGGAGCCGCGACGGAAGTCCTTGATCGTGTCGACGGACGATCCGCGGGATTCGCTCGGCGTCTTGAAAATGAATGCATCGGCTCCGCTTCCGCCGATGAGGGTGTCGCTCCCGCCTTGGCCGTAGAGCTTGTCACTGCCTGAACCACCCTCGAGCACGTCGTTCCCGCCGCGCCCGTAGAGCGTGTCCCTGCCGCCTTGACCCTTGATCGTGTTGGATGCGCCATTCCCTCGGAGCGTGTCGCCATAGGCACTGCCGACAAGGCTCTCGACGCTCGAATAGGTATCGCCCGAGGCCTCGCCCCGATTGCCTGACGGGGATTGAAGATCGGCCGTCACGGCCGCCTTCGCGGTCGTGTAGCTTGCGGTATCCTTGCCGGCCCCGCCGCTGAGCATGTCCCTGCCGCTCCCGCCGATCAGCACGTCATTGCCGCTCAGGCCATAAAGCTTGTCATCGCCGCCATTGCCGCGAAGGGTGTTGCTGGCTACGTTGCCTTTGATGACATCGCTGGCGGAGCCGCCGGAGGCGTTCTCGATGAGGGAGAGCGTATTGCCCTGGTAGAGAAGAGCATTGGCAATGTTGCCGACTGCAAGCTTCGAGTCGTCCCAACGCAACTGGGCGCGCTGCTCCTGAGAGGTGATCGTCCATGCGCCGGGTTGGAGATCGATGGAGAGTTCGGTGGTGTAGCTGGAGAAGCTGTAGGTGTCGGATCCACCCCCATCCCATACGGTCAGCAGGATCTGATTGCCGCCGGGGGCGCCCTGGCCGACACCATCGATGAACATCTCGCCCGTTGTCGGGCTCCAGGAATACGTCGTGTTGCCGGCGTTCGTCCCGTAGTTCGCACCGTAGATGTGCTGGATGGCGGCGATGTCGTAGATCATGAGAGACTGGGCATAGCCCCAGGTCTCGTTGGTGTAGCCCGCTCCGGTCGAGGCGCCCGCATAGGAGCGGTAGCTCATCACGGTATATTCCATGCTGTCGCGATGGAGCGGCATGTTGCCCTCATGCGAGTGCCTGAGCCCGAGGGCGTGCCCGATCTCATGGACGATCGTGAAATAAGCGTAATTGCCTTTCGTCGGGCTGGCATAGATGCGGCTGGAATTGTTGACCCAGACATCGCCACCCGCCGCATCCGTGGTCGGGAAATACGCCCATGCGGTGCTGGGCAGGTCGGATTGTGCGAAACGCAGATCCGCCGACGACGCGCTCGCGTCGCTCCATTCCTGGAAGGTCAGATTGCTGACGGCCGAGTAGAGCTTGAGCGCCGAACGCGCAATGAATTGCTGCGTGCTGTTGAACGCACCAAATCCCTTGGCTGTCTCACCGTCGCCATAGGCCGAGCCATAGGAGACGGCATTGGCGGGAAAGCTGTAGGTCAGGCTACCCGGCGCCCACTTGATGTTGCCGAGAACGGCATCGATGTAGGCGTTCCCTGTTGCGCTGTATGTCTCGATGGCAGGCATGATTCATTCAATGGATAGAGCAGAGATTGGTCAGTGAAGGTTCGCGCAGGCTCTGGCCGGCAGTTGGGATGCGGCCTGGTGTTGGAGAGTAAAGAGCTTCTCTTCCAAAAAGCTTAAGCTCGCCGCCCGAACGTAATTCCGCATAAGGCGTTACAACAGATCGTCGCATGGCATTGGAGCCGTCCCTGGCGCGATTGCGCTCGCGCGAACCACATCGCTCCAAGGGGCATAGAGGAATCTCTGAAGGGCTTAAAGCGGATCCGACTGGATATTGCCCTTCCCGACAACATGCCGCATGGCAGCGCAGCACCGTCCGCAAGATGAAGCAGAGCGCCTGCCTGCGCGGAGGATCCACGACCAGAAGTCAGGTTCCTATGAAGAAAGAGACCTGCTCGACTTAGCGGGAAGCGGGGCTTGCGAGGGGCTTGGGCTGAAGCGTTTCCGGGGCTGGAGAGGCGGAGCGGGTCCTTATCCCATTCGCTCTCTTGCCGCGCGCCGTGATCGCTTCCTGGGCCAGGAGGCGAATGTCCTCAAGCCGCCATTCCTCGCTCAGCCATGATCGGCCAACCACTTTGAGAATTTTTTCGAGCGCCGCATACGGATCGACGATCTCGGGCGCAGTGGGCGCGTTCTTCATGATGTCCCCCGATGCCGAAGGTTTTCCCCGGTCATTTTGGTCGGAGCGCCTGCCTCGAACGGCAAGGGCCCCTGAAGCATCAGTATTGCAAAGCTGAAGCCTTATGGAAACTGCACTTTCGGACAGGGTTCAGCCCTGTAGGAATCCCAATCGCTGCTACGCGCAGGGCAAAGCGGAGGGCATCTGGTATCATATTGGTAAGATTGACGGGTGCGAAACAGAGTAACATGATACTTTGGGGCAGAAGAGATGTCGTCCAAAGTCTTTGAGAGAACCATTGAAGCCATCCGCAGGCTCGACCACGCCAGGGCACCGTCCGAAGTCTGCGGGATGCTGTTGGAAACCGCTCGGCAGTACGGGGCCGAGTATATCCTGGCCGGCGTCATCCCGCTGCCCGGAGCAAGCCGGCAGCACCAGATCTCCAGCATCATCCTCGACCATTGGCCGGAAGAATGGAGCCGCCGCTATTTCTCCCATGGGTACATTTTCCAGGATCCGGCAATACGGACCGTCAGGAGAAGCAGCGCGCCCTTCCTATGGAGCGAACTGAAGCCTCTGTACCGAGAGGATCTGGCAGGGCGACGCGTAATGGAAGAGGCTCGCGATTTCAGGCTTCGCCAAGGCTTCACGATACCCCTCACAACGTTGGAAGGCGAGGTTACGGGATTGTCGATTGCCGGCGAGCGGCTGGAGCTGGCGCCTGAGGACAGAGGCGTGCTGACGCTTCTGGCGACCTATTCTCTTGGCCGCTCGATTCTGCTGCGGGAGACGGCGCAGCGCGAGAATGTCACGCTTACCCCTCGGGAGCGTGAAGCCCTTCAATGGGCCGCCGAGGGGGAAACCGAGTGGGAGATCGGCGAGCGCATGGGCATTTCGGAACACGGCGTCGATAAGCATATGCGCTCGGCACGTGAGAAGCTTGGAACGCGAACCCGCGCACATGCCGTAGCGGAAGGAATACGCTTGGGCCTCATCAAATAGGGGGTACGCGATCGCGTACTTATGAGCCTCCTCGGCGGTGCTTAAATGTCGCCCACAAGGAGGAACCTATGATCCATATCGTATCCCCTAATAACCAGTACCTTTATGAAGATGAGATGGACCAGGCGTATCGCCTGCGGCATCGCGTATTCGTCGACGAGAAGAAGTGGACGGATCTGGCAAAGCCGGATGGTCGAGAAATCGACCAGTTCGACAATGACTATGCACTCCATATGCTCTACATCGAAGCGGGCAGGGTTCTGGGCTATCAGCGCATGTTGCCTTCCATACGCCCTCATCTTCTCTCGGATGTCCTGCCGCACCTGTGTGAGGATACGCCGCCTGTTGGCGAGCATATCTGGGAGTGGACCCGATACTGCGTCGAACCGGCGCATCGCGAGCGCGGGCGCACACTGAGCCCTGTCGCCAATGCACTGCTCTCCGGAATCGTGGAATGGGGCCTGGAGAGCGGCGTCAATACGATCATTATCCAGATGAATCCCCTGTGGCTTCTGCGTCTGGTGCAGCTTCACTTCCGTGTCATGCCGCTCGGGCTGCCGCAGCGTGTCGGTGACGAAGACGTTGTGGCCGTCACCGCTTCATTCGATCATCGGACCCTGGCTCGCCTCCAGGAAATGCGTGGCGACCGGCGACGCGTCCTCGCAGAGCCGGAGAGACACGCTCGGCGCCTCGCGAGTTAAGCCATGAAGAGATCTGGAAGGATATTGGGCCTGGATGAGGAAATGATGATCCTGCAGTTCTGGGCACATGGGATAGACATCGCGCAAAAGTTCAGTGCGGAGCAACTTCGGGCCGTGCCGGGATTGGAGGAGGCGATAGCTGCCGTCTCCAAGCTGCCAAGGGAAATCGGCTGGGAAGACGAGCCGCAGGAGACGCCAAAGCGATTCAGGAAGTCTTCTGCACAAGCCTGAAACTTCATTTCGGACGTCGATGCTTGGAGCAGGCACAGGAGAGCCAGGCCCGTGCCGGGCTCTCGCCCCAACATGTCGGTCGACAGGCCGTCGCCATAATGCCGAGCTGGAGTATCGGAAGCGAAAAGTGGACCCGCTTTTTGGGTCCGATTCTCCTCTCTCTGAAAAGCGCATCGTCAGGTGCGAAACATCGGATCTACTGTCTCGCACGATCCGCGAGGTCATGATTTGACCATGTTCTTGTTCACCTTTCCCTGGAACCTCACCTGACCGGCGCAGACCTGAACGTTGAAAGGATCATCGTGACTCAGATGCCAGAAAGCAGAGGCGTTCCCGTCAACCGACTCATGATCTCCGGCATTGTCGTCGCTGCCCTCGCTGGATGGGGCGCCTATATTCATTCGGCTCTCTCTTCCACGCAGCTCGAGCGGCAGCTGAGCGGACAAGCGGCAGCAGTTCAGGAATATCAGTCCCAATTCCTGTCCCAACGCCGGAAAGACGAGGATAAGGCTAGGGAGATTTCCAGACTCCAGGAGCAGCTCGCATCGGCAAAGGCCGAGATCGAGCGCCTTACGATCAAGGGCCAGGAGACTGAGGCAGGTCTTGCGGCCGCACACGAGCAACTGGCAACGTTCCAGAGGATCCATGCGCCGCCGGCTCTCGACAGCGCACCGGCGCTCCGCGGGGTCAAGCCATTGCCCACGAAACAGGATGTGGTCGCCGCCCAGGAGGCGCTCACGCAACTTGGGTTCGGGAAGCTGGAAGCCGACGGCGTCGTTGGGCCGACCACACGGCAGGCGATCGAGGAGTTTCAACGTGTGGCCGGTCTCACCGTCACCGGCGAACTCCATGCGCAAACGCTGCAGGCGTTGATGCGATCCGCGAGGGTCGTCGCAGCGCAGGGTGAGCGCACTGAATAGATCGCCAGCCGGTGATGGCCGCAGCGGCCAGCAAATGTGGAATCGCCAAGCGTGAGACAGCAATGCGATCACGATTTCTTGAACTCTCGGTAAATCCTTGCGCGTTTTGCCGGAATCTCCCGAGTGTGTGATTTCGGAAACTGACGGCGGAATGCCATTAACTCCCAGGTAACCTCGTCTTGGAAAGTTGCGGTCTCCCCAACCGCGAAGGCGAGGTTACCTGTAGATGAAGAGCATAAGCGCGGCTGTTGCGATCGTTGTCCTCTCGAGCACCTGTGCGCTTGCGCAGACCCCACGAGTGATCGGAACAAGCAGCAGCTGGAGCGCCTGGAAAGCCTACGAGAACAAGAGCGTCATCTGCTATGTTCATTCCGACGCTTCATCGAAGAAGCCGGAGCATCTCGATCATGGGCGCGTGAGCCTGTTCGTCCGTCGGCTCAATCGTGGCAAGGTTAGAACCGAGGCCAGCCTTCAGACCGGCTACGAATTCGCCCCGGTGGCGATCAGCATTGCAGTGGATGGCGAGCGTTTCACCATGATCCCGCGCGGAACCTATGCGTGGCTGCGCCGGACCGAGCGCGAAGCCGAGTTCGTCGGCGCCCTCGAGAAGGGGCGCATGGCAATCGTCGAGGCGACCTCACGGCGCGGCAACAAGACGAGCTACAGCTTTCCTCTTAAGGGTTTCACCGTCGCCATGAAGAAAGCGCGCCAAGGGTGCCGGTGACATGGCGAGCTGTCGTGCATGCGGCTCCGGCCTGCTCGCCCTGGGCTGTATCGAATGGCTGTCACGTGCCAGCCTCTCCATGCCTTCCAGCACGGAGACGGAATGCAGATGACGAGGGAGCCGGATTCGGCAACAGTGCGTCAGCTCACCGCTTCGAACACGAACGCCACATTGGAGTAAGCAGGACCCTTATACCGGTTCTACGTCCGCGCATTGCAACCCGAGGAGAATCCCGACATGGCATTCCGCACCCGCCTTGCAGGTTCCGTGATCGCAGTGGGGTTGGCGCTCAGTCCCTTGTCCGGACTGGCTCAGACATCCGGGCAGGGGACGAAGTCCAAGCAGCCTGCACCCAAGGCACAACCGGCTGAGCCTCAGAATGGCGGGTCCATGACCGTCCAGCTGAAGCCGGAACCTACCCAGCCGGATTGGACCAAGGTGTGCGGGAAGGATGAGCGGACGCAAGCGGAAGTCTGCTACACCACACGCGACTTCGTCACCGATAAGGGGCAGCGGATTTTCGCCGTGGCCGTCTACGACGCCAAGGGCAAGGCTGCCCAGAAGACCCTCCGGATCCTGACGCCGCTCGGTTTCCTCGTGCCCACTGGCGTTCGGATCGCCGTGGACAAGGGCAAGCCGGTTGCCGGTCGATACGCCACTTGCCTCGCGCATGGCTGCTTTGCCGAGGCCGAGGTGAAGGAGGACTTCATCGCGGCCCTCAAGAAGGGCACGGCCTTGAGTGTGAGTGCCCGCAACCAAGCCGGCGTGGTGGTGACATTCGCCGTGCCGACGGACGGATTCACCAAAGCCTTCGATGGGCCGCCCATCGATCCGCAGGTCCTGGCCGAGCAGCAGAAGAAGATGCAGGAAGAGCTTCAGAGGCGGTCGGAGGAGCTCCGTAAGCGCCTGAGCAGCCAGACGGGCAACCCGGCCCAGGCTCCTGCGTCCGATCAGTCCGGGACCGAGCCGACAAAGTGAGAGGTCCTCTCCTGCAGGCCGGGCGGTTCTTCCGTTCAGTGCCGGCGCAGGAATATGGAACCCGTCGAGCCGCAGTATTCTTATCGTGGCTCGCGCAGGTCCGAGTCGCGCCGCCCGAACCAGTCGGGCCGCAACTTGTCCATGTTGACAAAGATCGCCCCTGCGGCGGCCATCAGCGCCAGAGCGCCCCAGGTGAGCGCATAAACGAGGTGGTTGTTCGAAAAGGAGATCACCGTCAATCCCGCCACGGGGAGGCCGTCCTGGCCTGGCACGCGTTCGGCGTCGATGAAGTAGGGCGCGACGTTGTTCAAGCCGCGCGATGCCGCGATTGCGGACACGTCGCGGGAATACCAGCGATCGGATACAGGGTCGTTGGCACGCAGAAAACCGCCGCCCGGCTCGGACATGCGCAGGAGGCCCGTTATGGTGACGGGTTCCGGACTCCGCGGCTGCCAGGAGGCCGGGTCGCGTGCGGTGGCGGGGACGAAACCGCGATTGACGAGAATTGTCGTTCCGTCGTCCCGGGCAAGGGGTGTCATGACCCAATATCCGCCGCCCAATTCCGTCACGGCCTGGACGAGTGTCGGGCGATTCTCGAGCCAGTCGCCTGATGCAGTCACGCGGTGGTATTCGTCCGCGGCGGGCGAGATGCCCGTCCAACGGTCCGGCCCGGGCGCAGCCATCGGGGCGGCGTGAACCCGCGCTTCTATGCGTGCGATCAGGTCGAGCTTATAGGCGCGGCGATGGATCTGCCAGACCGCAAGCGCCACGAGGCAGGCCACGAGCAGGATGGCGGCGATGTCGAAGGCGACGAGCCGCAGAATGCTTCCGCGCGTCAGGGTTTTTGCAGCGCCTCGTGCGGCGACATCGGCATCATGTTCTGATCCATGTGGTACATGACCCATATCGAGCCAGCCAGCGTGATGACAACAAGGGTGAGTGTGAACAGCAGGGCCAGGAAGGTCCAGCCGCCCTCGGATTTCGTGTTCATGTGCAGGAAGTAGATCATGTGAACCACGATCTGCACTGCGGCGAACGCCATGATGACGATGCTGGTGACGAGGGTATCGTTCAGGACATTGCCCATCACGAGCCAGAATGGAATGGCGGTGAGGATGACCGACAGGACGAAGCCGGTCATGTAGCTTCTGAACGTGCCCTGCGCGTCGTGAGAATGCCCTCCATGGTCATGCGGATTGTGGGCGAGCCCCGGTTCGGTGACCTCACTCATCGCATGGACCCCATCAGATAAACGAAGGTGAAGACGCCGATCCAGACGACGTCGAGGAAGTGCCAGAACATGGAAAGGCACATGAGCCGGCGCTGATTGGCTGCGATCAACCCGCGCTGGCGCACCTGGATCATCAGTGTCACGAGCCAGATGATGCCGAATGTGACATGCAGCCCATGCGTCCCCACCAGCGCGAAGAAGGAGGACAGGAATGCGCTGCGCTGGGGTGTCGCGCCCTCGCGGATCAAATGCGAGAACTCGTAGAGCTCGACCGCGATGAAGGCAGCTCCCAACAGGCCTGTGACTGCCAGCCAGGCAAGGGTCGTCCGGATCCGATCCTTCTGCATCTCCAGCATGGCAAAACCATAGGTGATCGAGGACAGGAGCAGGAGGCCCGTATTGACGGCAACGAGCCGCAAATCGAACAGATCGGCTCCGGACGGTCCTGCCGCGTAGTTGCGGCCGAGCACGCCGAACGTGGCGAACAGGGCTGCGAAGATCAGGCAGTCGCTCATCAGATAGAGCCAGAACCCGAACAGAGTCCCCCCATCGCCGTGGGTATGCCCTTCCTCATCGTAGAAGACAGGCGCCGTGGCGCCGGGCGGAGGGGTCGTCTCGTGCATCGCGTCAAGCTCCTCCTGCGAGTTGCAGCGCTCTTTGGCTTTCGATCCGAACCACATCCTCGGCTGGGATGTAATAGTCCCGGTCGTAGTTGAACGTGTGGATGATGGCGACTGCGAGGAGGCCGGCGAACGACAGGGCGGCCAGCCACCAGATGTACCAGACAAGGGCAAAGCCGAGCACGGTGCTGAGCCCGGCCAGGATGATGCCGGCTCCGGTGTTCCTGGGCATGTGGATCGGCTTGAAGCCTTGCATGGGGCGATCGTGGCCGCGCTTCTTCATGTCCCACCACGCGTCGAGATCGTGAACCACCGGAATGAAGGCAAAGTTGTAGGGTGGAGGCGGCGAAGTGGTGGCCCATTCAAGGGTCCGGCCGCCCCAGGGGTCGCCGGTGAGGTCGCGCAGCTGCTCGCGCCGGAGGAAGCTGACGACGAGCTGGATCACGAAGGCCAGGATGCCGGCCATGATGATGAAGGCGCCGAGCGCGGCGAGCGCCAGGAAGGGCTGAACGGCCGTATCTTCGAAATGTTGCGTACGGCGCGTCACGCCCATGAGGCCGACGATGTAGATCGGCATGAACGTGACCCAGAAGCCGACAAGCCAGCACCAGAACGACGCCTTTCCCCAGAACGGATCGAGCCTGTAGCCGAAGGCCTTCGGGAACCAGTAGTTGACGCCCGCGAGCAGCCCGAACACCACGCCGCCGATGATGACATTGTGGAAATGCGCGACCAGGAACAGGCTGTTGTGCAGGACGAAGTCGGCTGGCGGCACCGCGAGCAGCACGCCCGTCAGGCCGCCGATCACGAAGGTGGGGATAAAGCCCATTACCCAGATCATAGGTGTCTCGAACCGGATCCTCCCCCGGTACATGGTGAACAGCCAGTTGAACACCTTGGCGCCCGTCGGGATCGAGATGATCATCGTCGTGATGCCGAAAAAGGCGTTGACGTTGGCGCCTGCTCCCATCGTGAAGAAGTGGTGGAGCCAGACGAGCCAGGATACGACGGCGATCACCATTGTGGCGTACACCATCGACGTGTAGCCGAACAGGCGCTTGCCGCAGAAGGTCGACACGACCTCCGAGTAGATGCCGAAGGCCGGCAGGATCAGCACATAGACCTCTGGATGCCCCCAGATCCAGATGAGGTTCATGTACAGCATCGAGTTGCCGCCGAAGTCGTTCGTGAAGAAGCGTGTCCCCACGTAGCGGTCGAGCGCGAGAAGCGCCAGGGTCGCGGTGAGAATCGGAAAAATCGTCACGATGATGGCGTTGCTGGCGAGCGTCGTCCACGTAAAGACCGGCAGCTTCATCATCGTCATGCCCGGAGCGCGCATCTTCACGATGGTGGCGATCAGGTTGATGCCGGACAGCGTGGTTCCCACGCCCGCGATCTGAAGGCCCCAGATGTAGTAATCGACCCCGACGCCCGGACTGTAGGCCGCCCCCGACAGCGGCGGATAGGCGAGCCAGGTTGCCCGCGAGAACTCGCCGACGAACAGGGACATCATCGTGAGGACGGCACCGCCCGCCGTCATCCAGAAGCTGAAGTTGTTCAGGAAGGGAAAGGCCACGTCGCGCGCGCCGATCTGCAGCGGCATGATGTAGTTCATGACGCCGGTTACGAAGGGCATGGCCATGAAGAAGATCATGATCGTACCGTGGGCGGTGAAGATCTGGTCGTAATGATGCGGAGGCAGGTACCCCTCGGATGCGCCGACCGCGAGCGCCTTCTGCGTGATCATCATGATCGCGTCGGCGAAGCCGCGCAGCAGCATCACGATGGCGAGGATGATGTACATGATGCCGATCTTCTTGTGATCGACGCTCGTGAGCCATTCGTGCCACAGGTAGCTCCACTTTCCGTACCAAGTGACCGCGCCCAGGAGAGCCAGGCCGCCCAGGGCCACGACGATGAAAGTCACGAGCAGGATGGGCTCGTGATAGGGAATGGCCTCCAGCGTCAGGCGCCCGAAGAGGAATTGCTGAAGATCGTTGTTCGAGAACATGCGGGTGCCCGTCCGGATCAGTGCTGGTGGGGATTGGCAGGTCGGTTGTTCAGCTGGGTGGGCGCCGGGCCGCTCTCCGGGCGGGGCGGGCCGCTGCCTTGCGGAGCATTGGCGCCGTCTTCTCCGGGCTGGTCGCGCGGCATCACGCCTTCGGGCTCTTCGAGGCTCCTCGGCGGTCGCCCGGAAGCTGGGAAGGTCGCTCCGGACGGCTCGTCGCCGCCTTCCAGGCGGCGGCTGTCGTAGTCGAGCCGCTGGCGGTTCGCTTCGCTGTCGTCGGCTGCGCCGCCCATTCGGTCGATCTGGTGCATCTCATGCACGCACATCTGGCCCGGTGCGACGCACAGGCCGACAATTGCGCCGAAGAGGCCGTCCTCAACGGATGAGAAGTGCTGGACCGGCACGGCTTCGCTCGGCTTCTCCAGTATGAGATAGGCCTCGCGGTCGAGGGGCGTTCCTGTCTCCTTGGCCCTTGCCACCCACTCGTCGAATCCCTGCCGGGAGACGCCTTGGAAGCGGAAGTTCATGCGGGAGAAGCCCGAACCGCTGTACATCCCCGATATGCCGGTGAAGTCCCCTTCGCTGTTTATGACGGCATGAAGCCTCGTCTCCATGCCCGGCATGGCATAGATCATGCCGGCGAGGGCGGGCACATAGAACGTGTTCCACACGGACGAGGACGTGATCCTGAAGGAGATCGGCACATCGACGGGCGCCGCCATCTCGTTCAGGCTCGCGATTCCATGCTCTGGATAGATGAAGAGCCATTTCCAATCGAGCGCGACGACCTCGACGGTCAGGGGCTTCACGTCGGCGGGCACGGGCTTGTCGGGCGCGAGCCGGGAGAGCGGCCTGAAGGGGTCGAGGGTGTGCGTGCTGATCCAGGTCATGGCGCCGAGCGCGATGATGATGAGGAGGGGCACGGTCCAGATGACCACCTCGAGCTGGGTCGAGTGGTGAAAATCGGGGTCGTAGGTCGCCTCCGCGTTCGACGCGCGATAGCGCCACGCGAAGATGAAGGTGAGCGCGATCACCGGCAGGATGACGAGCAGCATGAGCGCCGTCGACGCGATGATGAGGTTGCGCTGCTGGACCGCGACGTCGCCGGAGGGGGCCATGACGGTCAGGTTGCACCCGGCGAGCAGCCCCGCGATGGCGAGGAGCGCGAGGATGCGAAGGGGCCCGCGCTTCAGGAAGGCGCCCGGTCGGCGGTGGGCGTCCTGTCGAGTTGGATGAATCGGCTTCCGCATGGCTCAAACCTGCCGGATTTCTGAGCGGGACAGGCTGAGCGCCACCAGGGTCGTGACAGCCCCCGACAGCAGGTACAGGCCAACGCAGGCAAGCCCGTAGCGCGCCGACAGGAACAGGACGATCAGTGGCGCGAAACCCGCTCCGAGCAGCCAGGCGAGGTCGTTGGTCAGGGCCGCACCGGTATAGCGGTAGCGCTGCTCGAGCTGCGACGTCACCGCGCCCGACGATTGCCCATAGGACAGACCAAGCAGCGCGAAGCCGGCATTGACATAGATCGTCTGGCCGATCGCATTCTCCTCGACAATCAAGGGGGCGATCGTGCTGCAGATGGCGAAGACGGCGATGAGGCCTGCCGAGATCAGGAGGAGTCTGCGGCGGCCGATCTGGTCGGCGATCAGGCCCGAGGCCACGACCGCGCCGGCGCAGATGAAGGCGCCGGAACATTGTACCATCAGGAACTCGCCTGCCGAGCGCTGGGTGAACAGGGTGATCCAGCTGATGGGGAACACGGTCACGAGGTGAAACAGGGCAAAGCTCGCCAAGGGGATCAGCGCACCGACGAGAAGAATACGTGCCTGGGTCCGGATCAGCGGAAGGATGGGCGAGGGTTCGAGCCGCCGTCGTTCGAGCAGGCGCGCAAACTCTTCAGTGGCCACGAGCCGCAAGCGCGAAAACAAGGCCACGACGTTGATGGCGAAGGCGCAAAAGAACGGATAGCGCCAGCCCCATTCCAGGAAATCCTCCTCCGACAGGTTGAGCAGGAAGAATGCGAACAGGACGCTGGCGACCATGAAGCCGAACGGAGCGCCGAGTTGCGGGATGGCGGTGTAGAAGCCGCGGCGCTCTATCGGCGCATTGAGGGCGAGAAGCGACGCGAGCCCGTCCCAGGCGCCGCCGAGGGCGAGCCCCTGTCCGATCCGTAACATGGCGAGAAGATACAGAGACCAGGCGCCGATCTGCGCATAACCGGGCAGAAAGGAGATCGCCATGGTGGAAAAGCCGAGCAGGAAGAGCGCGATGGTGAGCTTGACGCCGCGGCCGTGCCGGCGGTCGACGGCCATGAAGATGATCGAGCCGATCGGCCGAGCGATAAAGGCCAGCGAGAACATGGCGAAGGAGTAGAGCGTCGCCGTTACCGGTTCCGCAAAGGGGAAGAACACCTTGGGGAAGACCACCACGGACGCGATGGCGAAAACGAAGAAGTCGAAGTATTCCGCCGCCCGACCGATGATGACCCCGATGGCGATCTCGCTCGGGGCGACCCTGTGATCGGTGGACACCAAGCGGGCGTCACGCTCGAGGGGGGCGGAGGTGGGCTGCGACCCGTGGACCTGATCCATCGTCATCTGGGCGATTGCCTCCAGTGAGAATAGCTCAGCCCAGTCAATAGATCTGGTTCGGGCCTATGACGGCCTGTCCTCCAGCTACTCGATCTGAAGCTTCGTTGCCGCAATCTAGGTTCAAGTTAACCACAGGTATTAGGGTCGATTACTGGTTCAGCAACCCTGCGCCTGAGCATTTTGGCGTGAGATAACCCTTCCGATAACAGGACGAACGGGAAAAGCAGGCAAGCGCCGCCACGGGTTCTGGCAATGTGAAATCGTGTTTCATGTCCAGATGGGACCGATGGGACGCTCAAGTGAGCCCGAGAGCGATGGGTCTCAGGGCGCTGACGATCCCATGCGGAGAACCGGAGCCGGTTCGCATCGCTTGCCTCGAACACTCGGGAGGGACGCTCGAACCGCCCCTCTTACCGCAGCCGTGATGGGGCTCCTCCCGCCGATTGAACGGAGAGGGCGCCGGCCTCGATGCCGGCTCTCAGGCTTCTCTCGACGTCGGACGTGCCGAGCCATGAGTGCAGAAAGCCTGCGTTGAAGGCGTCTCCCGCTCCGGTGGTGTCAACCACGGTGACCGGGAGCGCTTCCGCCGAGATGCATGCCGCTCCCCGGGACGCCATGGCACCGTGCTCGCCCCGTTTCAGGACGACCAGGGGAAAGTGCTTCTGCAAGTCGTGGAGAATGGCTTCGGGCGATGCCTCACCCGTCAGGGCTTCCCCCTCCGCGACGTTCGGGAAGAAGATGTCGACCCCTGCGCATGCCTCGAAGAACCCTGCGTTCCGCCGGATCAACTGATCGTCCCAGCTCGGATCGAGGGAAACCGTCAGACCGCGATCCTTGGCCATGGCGATCACATCAGGATTGTCCTTGAGGGTAGCGAATTCCGCGATGTGCAGATGAGCGATGTCGGGCGCCGAGAGCGCCTTCTCCAGGGAGGATGGCCGGGAGGTGCCGGCGCGGCGGGAGACAAAGGCCCGTTCGCCGCCCTTCACCAGGGCAACGGTCGGCTGAGGCCCGGCATCGTCGGACCGCTCCACGAAGGCGAGGTCGATATTGCTGCCTTCGAGCTCGGAATTGAGGCTCTGCGAGAGGGGATCGGTCCCGAGACGCGTGAGGAGGCCTGCGGGCCGGCCGAGGGATGCGAGATGAGCCGCGGTGATGTAGGCGCCGCCGCCTGCGGCGATTGTCACGTCTTCGGCAAAGCGCTCGCGGCCGAGCGCCGGCATGTCATGCAGGCCCGTGAAGATGATGTCGCAATAGATCCGTCCAAGGCACAGAACCTTGTCCCGCACAGGGGCTCTTTCAATCATTGAACGGCTAACGCCTTCTCTGTTGCCTTGTCGAAATAGTAAAGCCTCTCCGCGGGGGCGTGCAGGGTCAGTTGCTCTCCGATTTTCGGGACCTGCCGCCCTGGCGCCGAGCCGATGAGGGTCTGGTTGCCGCTCTCGATGTGAACGAGGGTTTCGGAGCCCAGGGTTTCCACGACGACAACCGTGCCGGACACGGAGAGGCCCGGCATGCCGGGCGTCCCGGGAGCGAGATCCTGCGGGCGAACGCCGACCAGGATCTCGGACGCTGGCGCCGAGAGAGGCGGAACTTTGACGGAGCCTCCTATCGACAGATCGGCTTCTCCCTGCTTCAGGGAGGCAGGCAGCAGGTTCATCGTCGGGCTGCCGATGAAGCGCGCCGTGAAGACATCGACAGGCTTTTCATACAGTTCCAGAGGCGAGCCGACCTGCAGGATCCTTCCCTCGCGCATCACGACGATCCTGTCGGCCATGGTCATGGCTTCGACCTGATCGTGAGTGACGAACACGGACGTGGTGCCGAGCCGGTGATGAAGCCGTTTGATCTCGATACGCATCTGGGTGCGCAACTGGGCATCGAGATTGGACAGGGGCTCGTCGAACAGGAAGGCCGCCGGATCGCGCACCATCGCGCGCCCGATGGCGACACGCTGACGCTGTCCGCCCGACAGGGCCGACGGACGGCGCTCCAGCAAGTGCGAGAGGCCCAGTGTCTGCGCAGCCTGTTCCACCCGCACGCGCTTCTCGCTCTTCGAGAGCTTGGAGCGATAGAGGCCGAAGGCGATGTTGTCGGCAACGGTCATGTGCGGGTAGATGGCGTAATTCTGGAACACCATGGCGATGTTCCTGTCCTTGGGCTGAAGGTCGTTGACGACCCGCCCGTCGATCCTGATCTGGCCGCCGCTGATCTCCTCAAGACCGGCGATCATCCGCAATGTCGTGGACTTGCCGCATCCCGAGGGGCCGACCAGCACGACGAACTCGCCGTCCTGGATCGCAAGGTCGATGCCATGGACGACCGCTGTCTGCCCATATTTCTTGACGAGGCGATCGAGTTCGATGGTCGCCATCAGCGGGCTCCGAGAAGTGCGTTGAAACGGGACTGAAGATCCTGGGCGGATGCCAGAGCGCGGTTCTTCGCGGCCTGCATGCGGCTCCGGAATCCTTCGATTTCTTGCTTGTATCCGGCAATCGCCTGGGACAGCGCTCTCGGCGCGGGTCCGCCGAACCGGTCGCGGACAGCGACGAAGTTCTCCGGCGAGACGATTTCGGCGAACCGGGCCGGGTCGACGCTCGTATCACGGCCCGCGCAGCGATTGAAGGCCTTCTGAAAGGCCTCGTAGCCATCGCTGGCGATATCCCCGCCGATGGCAACGACGGACCGTGCGACCTCCGCGGCGATCTCGTGCGCTTCGCGGAAGGACAGCCCCTCGAGGCGGACGAGGCTGTCGGCGAGCTCTGTCACGGTGATGCAGCTGCGGCGTATGTTGAGGCGAACCCTTTCGCCATCGACCCGGAGGGACGGAACCAGCGCGGCGAGCAGGTCGAGAACTCGCCCGCCGCTCTCAAAGACACCGTAGCCGAAGCCCTGGCTCTCGCCTTCGCTGTCGTTCATGTCGGTGAAGGGGGTGTTGTGCATGATCGTCAGCATCGCCTGCGCCCGGCCGACGGTCTGGGACGACAGGTGCCGCATGTGCTCGATGGGAACGGGATTGCGTTTCTGCGGCATGATCGAGCTGATCTGCACGAAAGCGTTTGGAACATAGACCTGCCCGACCTCGAAACTCGTCCAGAACTGCAGATCCTGGATGAAACGGCCCAGATGCAGGAAGATCAGCTCGATGGCCGAGTAGGTGGACGTGATGTAATCGATTGATGCGATGCAGCCATACGAATTCTGCAGAGGACGGCTGAAGCCGAGCAGATGGGCCATCAGCTCGCGGTCGATGGGAAAGCCGCTCGTCGTGATGGCGGCCGCGCCCATCGGGCTCCGGTCGACGATCTCCCGGGCCGCCTCCAGACGTGCGATGTCGCGCAGCAGGGTCTCGAGAACGGCGGACAGGTAGTGACCGAAGACAGTCGGCTGCGCCGGCTGTCCATGGGTATAGGCGACGATCAGGGTTCCGCTTTCCCGCTCGGCCGCGGCGGCGAGAGTCTCGGCGAGATGCACCAGGCGCTCCAGCAGCGGGTCGATGCGGTGCTTGAGGCCGATCTTGAACAGGGTGTGGTCGATGTCGTTGCGCGAGCGCGCCGTGTGCAGGCGCCCGGCGAGGTCGGGCCCGAGGCGGGCGCGAAGCTGCTTCTCGATGAGGAAGAAGAAGTCCTCGACCTCGCCGGTATAGGTCAGGGTGCTGACATCGACATCGCGGTCGATGGCTTCGAGTGCCTGGGCGATCGGGCGAGCCTGCTCGATCGTCAGGATCCCGGTCTCGTGAAGCATGACGAGATGAGCCCGGTCGATGAGGCGGAAGCCCTCCACGTGATGGTCCTTGGCGCCGTCGAACAGGGGGCGCAGCACGGTCTCCTTGTAGACCGGATCCGGGAAGACGGAGGTGTCGTTGAAGGTGCCTGCATTCATCGGCTTCAGCCTTTTAGTCCGGCCAGCATCACGCCTCGGACGATGTAGCGTTGGAGGAACAGGAAGATGACGAGGGTGGGGAGGGTGGCGATGCTTGCGCCCGTCATGATCTTCTCCCACTGGATGGACTGCTCCACCGCGAAGCTGGAGAGCCCGACCGGCAGCGTGTAGAGCTCCGCGCTCGTCGTCACGATGAGCGGCCAGAAGAAGGCGGTCCAGTTGCCGAGGAACGTGAAGATCGCGAGGGCCGACAGGGCAGGGGTGACGAGCGGCATGGCGATCTTCCACCAGATGGTGAACTCATTCAGGCCATCGATCCTCGCCGCCTCCAGGAAGTCGTCAGGCACGCCTTCGAAGAACTGCTTCATCAGGAAGGTTCCGAAGGCTGTCATCATGCCCGGAAACATGATCCCCCAGTAGCTGTCCAGCCATCCGAACTGGCTCGCCATTAGGTACCACGGCAGGACCAGCATCTCGGTCGGGATCATCAGCGTGGACAGAATGGCGATGAAGACGATGTACCGGCCCCGGAATCTGAACTTCGCCAGCGTGTAGCCGACCAGGCTGTCGAAGAAGACGTTCGAGAGGGTGACGATGATCGCGATGATCATCGAGTTGACGAACCAGCGCGTGAAGCGCCCGTCGCCCAGGATCTCGATGTAGTTGTCGAGGGTGGGCGCTACCGGAATGACGCGCAGATCATAGACCTGCGAGGCGTCCTTGAGGGAGGTCGACAGCATGAAGAGGAGGGGAGTCACCATGATGACGCCGCCGATGAACAGGAGCGTCCAGGCGATGATCCGGCCTGGCCTGATCCGCAGCATGGACAGAGGCATGGGGGACGATGCGACTTGGGTCATCAGCGGTCTCTCATGATGCGCAGCTGGACGAGGGAGATCACGAGCAGGATCATGAACAGAACGACGGTCTGGGCCGCGGCGTATCCCATCTCGTAGGAGCTGAAGGCCGTCTGGTAGATCATCAGCACGAGCGGCTTGGTGGAATTCAGCGGGCCGCCGGGGTCGTTCGTGTTGATGTTGTAGACCTGATCGAAGATGCGCAGGAAGCCGATGGATGAGAACACGACCAGGAAGACCAGGGTCGGTTTCATCAGCGGGATCGTGATCTTCCTCAGGATCGCGCCTTCCGACAGGCCGTCGATCCGCGCGGCTTCGTAATAGGTGACCGGGATGGCCCGCAGGCCGGCCAGGAAGATGATGATCTGGAAGCCGAGGCCCGCCCACACGGCCGGCGCGAGAACAGCCGGCAGAGCCTGCGAGGTGGAGCGCAGGAACGGCTGCTGCGGGATGCCGAAGCTCGCGAGAACGTCATTGATCACGCCGATGGGAACGGGCTGGTAGAACCAGCGCCAGACCCAGGCCATCGCCGCCGCCGTCGTGAGATAGGGCAGGAAGTACAGGGCGCGGATGAACGAGTGCATGAACCGCACCCGGTCGAGATAATAGGCCACGACGAACGAGATCAGCAGGCTGATCGGCGTGCCGAGGATCAGGTAGAGGAAGGTGTTGCGGAACACCTGCCAGAAGAGCGGGTCCGCGAAGAGCCGCTTGTAATTTTCCACGCCCACGAAAGAGGCCGGCTTCGTGATGGTCCAGTCGGTGACCGACAGGTAGAAGGCCTGGAATGTGGGCCAGAAGCGGATGACGACGTAGAAGAGAAGGGGAACCGCGAGGAAGCCCCAGGCCCATACCACCTGTTTCTGGCCAAGGCTCATCCTCGACCAGAGGCCGCCGGAGGCGGCCTCTCGCTGTGCAGCAACGGACATGCGCTTTTCCTCGCGGATAGTGCCTTAGCGCTTCGCGCGGTCGAGGATCGCCTGCTCGGCTTCCGCAGCCTTGGCGAGCGAGGCCTTGGGATCTTCGCCGTTGATCAGCACGCGGTTGACCATGTCGATGGCCACCTGGCGCTGGGCCAGCTCATCCTTGAATGCCGTCGTTTGGGCGTATTCCAGGCCCTTGAGGAATGGGCCATAGATCGGGTTGGCGACGTTCTCGGGAGTGAGGGCGGAGGCGCGTCGTGCCGGCAGCTCGCCGACAACCTCGAGCCAGATCTTCATCGCCTCAGGCGAGGAGACATAGGCCAGGAACTTCTCGGCGGCGGCAAGCTTCTCGCCCTCGGCCTTCGTGGTGATCGCGTTGGCGAAATAGCTCGCAAAGGTGCTGCGCACGCCCTGGGCATTGGCCGGGAGTTCTGTCACGCCCCATTCGAAGGCCTTGATCGAGTTGAAGGAGCCCAGGCGGAAGGTGCCGTCGATGGTCATGGCGGCAAGGCCCGCCCGGAAGGCGGCCTGACCTTCATCCATGAAGCCGACCTGACCGACTTTGTGCTTCTTCTGGAGGTCCGTATAGAAGGTGAGCGCCTTCAGGCCTGCCTCGTCGTTGTAGGCAACCTTGGTGTCGTCGCTCGTGTAGGGGGTGCCGCCGAACTGGCGGACCAGGACTTCACGCCACCAATGCTGATCCTGCCCGCCCATGTCGAGGGTGATGCCTTCGGACACGATGTTGCCGCTGCCATCGCGCTTGGTGGTCTTTTCGGCGGCGGCGACGAGCTCGTCGAGGGTCTTGGGCGGATTGTTCGGATCGAGGCCCGCATCCTTGAAGGCCTTCTTGTTGTAGAACAGGGCGAGGGATCGCACGGCCGTCGGCAGGCCGTAATAGTCGTTCCCGCGCTTCATCGCGCTCACGATCGGGAAGAAGTCGCGTTCGATGTCCGCCGTCGGGAATGCCTCTGCGCGCAGTGGGCGGATCATCTTGCCGCCGATGAAGTTGTCGAGCCAGCCATAATAGAGCTGCACCACATCCGGGCCCTGACCGGCCAGGATCGCGGCGGCGACCTTCGTCTGGTAGTCGGCATAGGGGAATGTCGTCTGCTTGACCTTGATGTCCGGATTGGCTTCCTGGAACTTCGCGATCAGCTGGTTCATCGCCTTGACGCGCGTGTCGAAGACATATTGCCAGTATTCGATCTCGACGGCCTTCGCTCCGGTGGCGGCTAGAGTGGCGACGCCCAAGGCGACGCTCGCGAGCAACTGACGAAAACGCATATCCCTCTCCTTTTTTGGCGCGGGCGCGCCGGCATTTCTCTGGTGGCGGCCTTCGCAAGGACCGTTCCGGGGCCAAGGCTCCCCCAGAGTCTCGGAACTGTCAATAAGATAATTCACTTGAGTTATTCATTGTGTCGGTTCATCGTCCTGGGTACGGAGTGGTGGAAATGCCGAAAAGAGCAAAGGCCGGGACGCCATCGACGATCGGCAGCAATCCGGAGCGCAACCGATCCCACAACCGGCGTGTGGTGCTTGATGTCGTGCGCCAGCTCGGCCCGGTCGGACGGATGGAAATCTCGCGCCATGCGCATCTGAGCACCCAGGCGGTTTCGAATATCGTCGAGGATCTCGTGGCCGACGGGCTGCTGATCAGGACCGGTCGGCTCAGGGCAGGGCGCGGCCTGCCGCCGATCCAGTTCGCCGTCAATCCGAACGGCGGGATGACGGCAGGGATCGAGATTGCCGCCGACCACATCTCGACGCTCCTGGTCGATATCGGCGGCCGCGTCCGCGCCCAACGGAGCGTATCGCTTCCGCGAAACGATCCCGACACGGTGCTCCCTGTCATCCAGGCCGAGATCGAGGCCGCGCGGGCGCAATTGAAACCGCCTGTGCCGCAGCTGCTCGGCGTCGGCGTCGTCATGCCGGGCCCGTTCAACGTCGAGGGCATGACGTCCGTCGGGCCGACCACGTTGTCCGGAGGGTTCGACTTCGACGCGGCCGCCAGCATCGGCCACATGCTCGGTGTCCCCATCACGCTGGAGAACGATGCCACCGCCGCCGCCGTCGGCGAGCGTCTCCACGGCGCGGCCAGGGAACTGAAAAACTTCTGCCTGATCTATTTCGGGCAGGGATTGGGCCTGGGCATCATGATCGACGGACGCCCGTTCCGCGGGGCGAACGGCAATGCGGGCGAGATCGGGCACGTGCTGGTGAAGAAGGGCGGGCGCCTCTGCTCGTGCGGGCAGCATGGCTGCCTCGAAGCTTATGCCTCGTTCCATTCCCTGGCGCAGCGATTGGCGGAGGTTGGCATCCACGGAGTCGAGTACACGGATCTCGAGCGGCTTCATCGCGAGCGGCATCCTGTTCTCCTGGCGTGGATCGAGGAAGCCGCAAGCTATCTGGCGCCACAGGTCGCGATGCTCGAGAACCTGTTCGATCCGGAGGCCATCGTCCTCGGCGGTGTTCTTCCGCCCGGACTGCTGGAGGATCTCGTGCAGGCCATGCAGCCGCTTCCCCTGTCGGTCGCGCGCCGCCGGAACAGGAGCGGGGCGCGCCTGCTCCATGGGCGGACCGGCCGCCTCACGGCAGCGCTCGGCGCCGCCGCATTGCCGCTCCTGGAGACGATGACCCCGCGCCTCGACACCGCGCATGCAGCCCGGCGCGAAGAACCGAACGAGGAGATCACTCTTGCTGGATGACTACAGCCGTCTCGCCCGAGCCGTCCATCAGCCGGCCCTTGTCCGCCTGCACCGCGCCTTGAGCCGGCTCCAGTCGGTGCTGACCGTGATGAACACGGGAGCGCATCCGGACGACGAGGCGAATGGCATGCTGGCAGCTTTGCGCTTTGCCTATGGCATGCGGATCGTGGTCGCGTGCTCGACCCGGGGCGAGGGAGGGCAAAACGCTCTCGGGCCGGAGCGGGGCGGCGCCCTCGGCGTGCTGCGCACCGCCGAGATGGAGGAGGCCGCCCGCCGCATCGATGCCGATGTGGCATGGCTCGGTCATGGTCCCGAGGACCCCGTACACGATTTCGGATTTTCCAAGAACGGGGATGATTCCCTTCGGCGGTGGGGCGAGGAACGGACCGTCGAGCGGCTCGTGCGGGCCTATCGCCAGTACCGGCCCGATATCGTGATTCCCACGTTCCTGGACGTGCCGGGACAGCACGGCCACCATCGTGCCATGACCCGTGCCGCCGAGACCGCGTTGGCATTGGCGGCCGATCCTTCCGCCTTTCCCGGTCATGTGGATCTGGGTTTCGCACCCTGGCAGGTTTCCAAACTCTATCTCCCGGCATGGTCGGGCGCCGGCTATGCCTATGACGACGAGGTGCCGCCGCCTCCTGAAACGCTCAGCCTTCAGGCCGCGGGCGGGGACGCGGTCACCGGTCTGTCGTATCGGCAGCTCGGCGAGTGGTCCCGGGCCGCGCATGCATCGCAGGGAATGGGCGTGTGGCGGGACAATCCGGTCGACCGGTGGAGCCTTCACCTGAAGTTCCGGGCCGGCGATGCAGCGGGGCCGGAGCGGGACATTCGCGATCATCTGCCTGCGGGCCTCGGCGAACTTGCCGCCGCATCGGGACTGACGGACGCCGCCGGAAATGCCTTGCGCGAAGCCCAGGAGCATATCGATGCCGCAATGGCGGCCTTCCCGGATCGCAGGAGGATCGCCGTCTCGCTCGGCCAGGCGGCGCTGTTGATCGAAGAAGCGCGGGCGAGCCTGGATCGGTTCCTCGTCGATCGAGTGGGGCATCGTCTCGACCGCAAGCTTCGCGAGATCGATGCCGCGCTCTTCGAAGCCCATGCGACGACGGCGCGAGCCATCTTTCAGGGAATGGGGCATCCGGGCACGGAGATCGGCCTGGATGTCACCATCGAGGCGCCCGGTCTTGCGAATCTCTCGGTCGTGCCGCGGCTTCCCGACGGGATCGCGGCAACGGAAGTGTTTCGCGACCCGGGACATGTCCGCTATGCGATCACAATCCCTGAAACAGCCTCCTACACGGGACATTACCCGGCAGCCTTCGATTCCATGGGCGGCAACGGCCCAGCCGGCATTCGCGTCACCGGCGAGCTCGACGGCCGCACCATCACGGTCGACCTTGATCCTGAGGAACCTCTGACGATTGGCCCGCAGGAATCGCTGTCGCTCGATCCGGCTTTCGCAATCGTGCGGACCAATGAGCCGACATCCGGCATCCGGGTCCGTGCCGTGGGCACGGACCCGATGGATTGGCAGGTCCCTCCGGGCTGGAGCGTCCGGCGTCAGGACAAGGACTGGATGATCGATCCGCCGCGCGGGGCGACGCCCGGTATTTCACGTCTCGTCCCGATCCTGAGCGGCAGGCCGGCAAGCTCGGTCAGGGCCATCGCCTATCCTCACATCCGGCCGACCGCGTTCGTCGCACAGGCAGAGTTCAAGGTTCTGACGCTCGACGTGGCTTTGCCGAAGGGTGCCCGCATCGGGTATGTCGGAGGCGGAAGCGACAATGTCGGGACGCATATGCGCCGCCTCGGGCTCGATGTGACGGATCTCGCGGAAGCGGATCTGGCATCAGGTTCTCTTTCCGAGTTCACAACCATCGTCATCGGCATCTTCGCATTCGGCTTGCGACCCGACCTTCAGGCTGCAACCGGTAGACTGCACCGGTTCGTAGAAGAGGGCGGCCATCTGGTGACGCTCTATCATCGTCCGACGGACGGTTGGGATCCGGAAGGGACGCCGCCCTTGCGCCTGTCCATCGGTTCGCCATCACTCCGCTGGCGCGTCACCGATCCCGCCGCTCCCGTGATGGTCCTGAATCCGGATAGTCCGCTGCTCACGTCTCCGAACCGAATCGAGGCGAGCGACTGGCAGGGCTGGAACAAGGAGAGGGGACTCTATTTCGCTGCAGAGTACGACCCTGCTTACGAAGAGCTTCTGTCCCTCAACGATCCGGGCGAGAAGCCGCTGAAGGGATCGCTGGTTTCAGCCCGTATCGGCCGCGGGAGGCACACGCACGCGGCGCTTGTGCTGCATCATCAGCTGGACAAGCTCGTCCCCGGCGCCTTTCGCCTCCTGGCCAATCTCGTTCAGCCTGCCTGAGTGGACATGACAGCCGCGCCCGAAAGCCGATCGAGTGCACCTCCCGTTCCTTTGTGGATCAGCGCTGGATGGCTTCTGCTCGACATGGCGCTGGTCACGACCATGCAGGCCATCGTCAAGGCGGAGGGCGAGACCTACCCGGCGGTCCAGCTCGTCTTTCTGCGTTCGCTCGTCGGACTCGTCGCAGTGTCCCCGCTGGTGTGGCGCCACCGCAGGAAGCTGACGGACCTGTCGAACATTCGCGGCCATCTCACGCGCGTCGCCTTCAACTCGGCTGCCCTGACCCTCAATTTCGCGGCTTTCGCAGCCTTGCCCCTGGCGCTTGTCACCGCCATCGGCTTCACCCGGCCGATCATGCTCCTGGTGATGGCGGCCATCATGCTGGGAGAGCGGGTGAGCCCGTCCCGCTATGTCTTTACGGCGCTGGGCTTCATCGGCGTGATCGTCATGGTGCAGCCGAACGCGATCCCGTGGAACATGGGACTGCTCGCAGCTTTCGGCTCCGTGTTCTTCGGCTCCCTCGCCGTCGTCCAGACAAGGCGGCTTGCCGGCGAGAACACTGTCGTGCTGATGCTTTTCTACACGGTCGGCCTCACGGTCCTGACATCGGTGCCCGCTGCTATCGCCTGGGTGCCGATCCCGTGGAGCGACGCGCCGAACATCATCCTCGTCGGTGTCCTGGCGCAGCTCGGCCAATATTGCTGGCTGCAGGCCTATCAGAAGCAGGAAGCGCGCCTCCTTGCGCCGATCGGCTATCTGTCGATCCTGTTTTCGGGATTTGCTGGCTGGCTCTACTTCGGTGAGATCCCATCCTTGGCCCTTTGCATCGGTGCTGCCATCGTGGTGCTGACCACCGCGCTGGCGACGCCTGCCGAACGCTGGCTGAGGAACAGGAACAGAGCGTAAGGCGCAGGCCTGCCACGTGCGAGGATCGCCATGCGCGGCCCGGCCCGTGACAGATGGTTCCCATGGCCTGTCGTAACGGGCGATGCATTTTGCACGCGCCGGTAACTGTCTGTTAACCTCCTGGGCGCAGCCTCTTCGTGTGCCGATATGGCACGGTCGTTGTTTCCTCTGAAGCTGGCCGTGAAAGGCGGCCTTCCTCGAGCGCCAAGCGCAACTGGCGCTCTTTCTTTGATGAATGCTCGGCGTGAAGACAGGCTGGGTCGGCCGAGAGGATCAACCGTAGGCAAGAGACATTGCGGCGGTTCCAAGCGAGCCCCTGACTGTCCCCATACGCGTACATTTCACCTTCATCGGTACAGAGAGGAGTGGCTATGACTATCCGCATCATCACCGCTGCAGGCCTGCTGCTGTCGGCCACGGCTGCCATGGCGGCCCCCACGAAGACCAACCCGGCCTCGACCGTCGTCATCACCAATGCCCGTGAGGTCGCGGCGACAGACATTTCCGTTGATGTCGATGGACAAACCGTACGACTGGCGAAGCCGCTCGCGCCGAAGGCGAAAGCCACTCTGAAGCTGCCGAAAATGTCCGGTTGTGTCGTGGCCGTTGCGGCTGCCTTCGAGGATGAATCGACCGCCGAGCTCCCGGAGCTGGATGTCTGCAAGGACAAGACTGTCCGATTCACGGATTAGGAACCCCCGCTCTCAGCTTTCCCAAGCAGTTTCCGCCTGTGCGGCCGATGGCGTTCGACTCGGCGCATCCTCCGCATGGGCGTGGAGCCCAAGCATGGTACGGCCTGCATCGGCCAAGCTCGGTCGTCGCCAGAGCCTGAATGCTATCTCCTTGCCTCGGAGCCGACAGGCTGCGACTCTTCCGCGTCATGAGCCAGAAAGCGCATTTCCTCGCCCTCGTTCTGCTGGGTCTCGGATTCTTCAGTGTCAGCCAGGATTCCAGGGCTCAGGTCAATCCCGGCGCTGGAGCTCAAAGCTCCTCTGGCATGGTCGTCCATCCGCTCCATGGGCCTGACGGCGTCTATGCAAAGATTCCGGCCAGGGACGAGTTCGGGCGGGATCAAATCGCGATGTTTCACGCCTGGAACCCGGACCCGGTAGGACAGCACCAGGCGAACCTCCTCGCTCTCAATCCCATTCTCGCCGAAATCGTCCGGAAGGCGCAGGCGGACAACCCTGGCCAGCGTTTCGTCATCGGCTCAGGCAAACGCAATGGGCGACTGCAACGAATGGCCTTGGCGTGGGGCTGGTCGAGGACGCAAAGCAGTCCGCACCAATCCGGAGACGCCGTCGATCTATGGCCTCTCGATCGGGAGGGGAGGGTTGTCTTTGATCGAGCGGCCCAGAACCGGATCGCGTCTGCAATGAAAAAGGCTGCCGCCGAACTGGGCGTGCCCCTTCGCTGGGGAGGTCATTTCCATAGCTTCAAGAACGCGGACCGCTCGCACTTCGAGCTTGTGCGGCCGTAACCGGCACGGCTGTCTTGCTGCGGGAGATGTCTTGCAGGCTCGCGACCCCGGCGCGGGCGCCCGAAACCTGAGGCCCGTTCGAACTTTGCGAAAATTCCGGATGGAGGGCTGGTGCTGCCAGAGAGGATCGAACTCTCGACCTCTCCCTTACCAAGGGAGTGCTCTACCACTGAGCTACGGCAGCGCGCCAACGGGGAGGGCCGCTTACTGCCACAGGGCAGCCCTCCTTGCAAGCTTGAAAATGATCTTTATTCGGCGGCCTGGATTTTCGGCTCCAGGGGAAGCCTGAGCGCGGTCCAGACTTCCACCAGGGCGGCCGCCAGGGCGTCGATGTGGGCGTTCGAATGGAACGGCCCGGGGGTGATGCGCAGCCGCTCCGTGCCGCGGGGCACGGTGGGGTAGTTGATGGGCTGGATATAGATGCCGTGCTTCTCCAGCAGGCGGTCCGAGGCCGCCTTGCAGGCTTCCGCGTTGCCCACCATCACCGGCACGATATGGGTCGCCGTATCCATGACCGGCAGGCCGACGCCGGTCAGGATCGCCTTGGTGCGGGCCACCTGCCGCTGCTGCTGCTGGCGCTCGGCGGATGATTCCTTGAGATGCCGAATCGACGCGGTGGCGGCCGCGGCGACCGCCGGCGGCAGGGCCGTGGTGAAGATGAAGCCCGGCGCGAAGCTGCGGATGGCATCCATCACGGCCCGGGTGCCGGTCAGATAGCCGCCCATGACGCCGAAGGCCTTGCCCAGGGTGCCCTCGATCACGTCGATCCGGTGCATGGCGCCCTCGCGCTCGGCGATGCCGGCGCCGCGGGGTCCGTACATTCCGACCGCATGGACCTCGTCGATATAGGTCATGGCGCCATAGCGCCCGGCGAGGTCGCAGATGGCGTGGATGGGGGAGATGTCCCCGTCCATGGAATAGACGCTCTCGAACACGATCAGCTTGGGCCGGTCGCCGGCGGCCTGGAGCAGTTCTTCCAGGTGCTCGAGGTCGTTGTGGCGGAAGATCGCCTTGTCGCAGCCGGACTGGCGCACGCCCTCGATCATCGAGTTGTGGTTGAGGGCATCCGACAGGATCAGGCAGTTCGGGATCAGCTTGGCCAGAGTCGAGATGCCGGTCTGATTCGACACGTAGCCCGAGGTGAAGACCAGGGCCGCCTCTTTCCCATGGAGATCAGCGAGTTCGGCCTCGAGCGTCACGATGGGGTTGCTGTTGCCGGAGATGTTGCGGGTTCCGCCGGCCCCGGTGCCGAGGCGCCAGGCGGCCTCGACCATGGCGCGGGTCACATCCCGGTTCTGGCCCATGCCGAGATAATCGTTGGAGCACCAGACGGTGATCGGGCGGGGGCCCTCCGGGGAGTGCCAGATCGCCTGGGGATAGCGGCCGGCAAGGCGCTCGATGTCGGCGAAAACGCGATAGCGCCGCTCGGCCTGGAGGCGGTCGAGAGCTGACGTGAAGAAGTTCTGATAATCCATCATCTCACCGGGTGGGCAATGCAATGCCCGGGGATACTGGACCTATTATGCCAGATCACATTGATCCGGGTCAAAGTCCTGAACCGTGATATTGCGGTTGAGAGCCGCTTGCGAAGCCTCTATTTGATAAAGGCGACGATGGGTCGCGTGAACCATGACTGACGTGAAATCGCAAGAGAAAGCCGACCGGCTGAAGGCGGCGCTGAAAGAGAATCTCAAGCGGCGCAAGGCCCAGGCGCGAGGGCGGCAGGCTGTGAAGGCATCCGGAAACGAAAGCGGAAGCTTGAGCGTTACGCCTCAGCGCGACAAGCCGTCCGACTAGATTAGAAGGCCCAAGGCGCGCATAGCGCATGGCTCGCTCAAACATTGCAAGGGGAATTCGATGGATCGCATTCGCATCCGGGGCGGCACGCCTCTCAACGGCCTGATTCCGATTTCGGGCGCCAAGAATGCGGCTCTGCCCCTCATGATCGCCAGCCTCCTGACGGAGGAGACCCTGGAGCTCGGCAATGTGCCGAGGCTGGCCGACATCTCCTCCCTCCTGCGGATCATGAGCAATTTCGGCGTCGACCACTCGATCGCCGGTCGCCGGCCCGGCCAGTCCTCGGAGACGGGCCAGACCATCCGCCTGACGGCCAAGAACATCATCGACACCACCGCCCCCTACGAGCTGGTCTCGACCATGCGGGCGAGCTTCTGGGTCATCGCCCCCCTGGTGGCTCGGTTCGGCCATGCCAAGGTGTCCATGCCTGGCGGCTGCGCCATCGGCACCCGGCCGGTGGACCTCCTCATCATGGCGCTCGCCAAGCTGGGCGCGGCCATCGAGATCGAAGGCGGCTATGTGGTGGCGACCGCTCCCAAGGGGCTTATCGGGGCCGAGATCGACTTCCCCAAGGTGACGGTCGGCGGCACCCATGTGGCCCTGATGGCGGCGACGCTCGCTCGGGGAACCACCGTGATCCGCAATGCCGCCCGCGAGCCGGAGGTGGTGGATCTGGCCCAATGCCTGGTCAAGATGGGCGCCCGGATCGAAGGAGCCGGCACCTCTGAGATCGTGGTGGAGGGCGTGTCCCGCCTCGGCGGCGCCTCCCACGACGTCATGCCCGACCGGATCGAGACCGGCACCTATGCCATGGCCGTGGCCATGACGGGCGGCGACCTCGTCCTGGACAACACCCGGCCCGAATATCTCCAGGCCGCCCTCGACGTTCTGGGCCAGGCAGGGGCTGAGGTCTCCTCGACCCATGGCGGGATCCGCATCCGGCGCAATGGCAATGGCATCCAGCCGGTAGATGTTACCACGGATCCCTTCCCAGGCTTCCCAACCGATCTCCAGGCCCAGTTCATGGCCCTGATGACCCGGGCGAACGGCACGTCCCGCATCCGCGAGACGATCTTCGAGAACCGCTTCATGCACGTGCAGGAGCTCGCCCGCCTGGGCGCGCAGATCCGTCTCGACGGGGACAGCGCCTATGTGGACGGCGTGGCCGGCCTCAAGGGGGCGCCCGTCATGGCGACGGACCTTCGCGCCTCCGTGTCCCTGGTCATCGCGGGCCTCGTGGCCGAGGGCGAGACCACCATCAACCGGGTCTACCACCTCGACCGCGGCTTCGAGGCGCTCGAGGCCAAGCTCGCCCGCTGCGGCGCTCAGATCGAGCGCCTGAGGGGCTGAGGACGACAGGGCCGGCCTCGAGGCCGGCCTTTCCCATCTCCGGCCAGGAAGAAGAAGCCGAAGCGGACAGGTTGCGCCGGGGCAGGGGGCTCTCTACCTAAACCTTAAAGTTCAACAATAGGTTGGTGGCTCCATGGACCTCCTGAGACTTGTCGCTTTCGATCCGGAAGACCTTGCCGTCATCTCCGCTCACTTGCAGGATTCCCTGCTGCGGGTCGGCGATATCGCCTATCTTCCCAAGGAACGGCGTTTTGCCATCCAGACCCGCCGTTACGACTGGGAGGCGGCAACGCCCCAGCGCCGGCTGACCTGCATGCATTTCGAGAATGTCACGGGCGTGCGCGTCCGCGGCATCGACCAGACCAACAAGGACGCGGTCCTTAACCTTCTCGCCATTGCGTTCGAGGAGACCAATGCCCCATCGGGCACTGCCACCTTGATCTTTGCCGAAGGTGGCGCCATCCAGGTGGACCTGGAGTGCATCGAAATGCAGATGAAAGACACCGGCCCGGTCTGGGCCGCCGAAAGCCGCCCCTCTCACGAGGAGCCCGTACAATCGGCGGAGCGCCTGTAATGGCGCAGAGGCTCGATGCGCGGGAACCGTCCTTCCCGCAGGCCTTCGCCACCCTCCTCGCCGCCAAGCGCGAGGTGTCGGAGGATGTGGATCAGGCCGTGCGCGTCATCATCGAGGACGTGGTGGCGCGGGGCGACGAGGCCCTGATCGATTTCACCTTCCGCTTCGACGGGCTGGCGCTCCAGCCGGAGACCCTGCGCATCTCGGATGCCGAGATTGATGCCGCCGAGGCCCAATGCCCGAAGGAGGCGCTGGACGCCCTTGCGCTGGCGAAGGAGCGCATCGAGACCTATCACCGGGCGCAGCGCCCCCAGGATTCCATGACCACGGACCCGCTCGGCGTCACCCTGGGCTGGCGCTGGACCGCAATCGAATCCGTGGGCCTCTACGTGCCCGGCGGCCGGGCGAGCTATCCGTCCTCGGTTCTGATGAACGCGATCCCGGCGAAGGTGGCGGGCGTTCCGCGCATCGCCATGGTGGTGCCGACGCCGAAGGGCGAGACGAACCCGCTCGTCCTGGCGGCCGCGCGCCTCGCCGGCGTCGACGAGGTGTTCCGCATCGGCGGCGCCCAGGCGGTGGCGGCGCTCGCCTATGGCACCGAATCCGTGCGGCCGGTCGCCAAGATCGTCGGACCCGGCAATGCCTATGTGGCGGCCGCCAAGCGCCGTGTCTTCGGCCAGGTCGGCATCGACATGATCGCAGGTCCCTCGGAGGTGCTGATCCTCGCGGACGCCCACGGAAATCCCGACTGGATCGCGGCCGATCTGCTGGCCCAGGCCGAGCACGACCCGGCCGCGCAGTCGATCCTCGTGACGGATTCTCCCGCTCTCGCGGACGCGGTGGAAAAGGCGGTCGAGCGCCAGCTCGAGACACTGCCCAAGGCGGAGATCGCGCGCGCGAGCTGGCGCGACTACGGCGCCATCATCCTGATCGACCGCCTGGAGTATGCCATTCCCCTGGTGGACAGGCTCGCTCCGGAGCACCTGGAGATCGAGACGGAGGACGCCGAGGAGCTTGCCGCGCAGGTCCGCAACGCAGGCTCGATCTTCCTCGGCAGCCATACGCCGGAAGCCATCGGCGACTACGTGGGCGGCCCGAACCACGTCCTGCCCACGGCCCGTTCGGCCCGGTTCTCGTCGGGCCTGGGCGTGCTTGACTTCATGAAGCGAACCTCGATCCTGAAATGCGACGCGGACGCTCTGCGTGCGCTCGGCCCCGCAGCGATCGCGCTCGGGCGATCGGAAGGGTTGGAGGGGCATGCGCGATCGGTCGCGATCCGCCTGAACCTCTAGAGCTGTTTCCACTTGCGTGGAATCATCTCTTTTCTTTGTTGTGCCGCATTTTTGACGGCGAACCGGTTCCACTTCGCCGAAAAATGCTCTAGCGCATCGTGCGGAAAAGTGGTTCCGGTTTTCGCTGATGCGGACCTCCGGTTCCGCGCTCAGCGATGCGCTCATCATGAACAGGAGCATCGGACTGATCCCAAAAGTGCAAATCCACTTTTGGGTCCGATGCTAAAGCGAGCGGAGGGGGGATGGCGAGCGAAGCGAAGGAGCGGACCCGGCTGGTCGCCGTCACGCTCGACGAGGCCTCCATCGGCCGCGGCAATCCCGACCAGGAGCACGAGCGGGCCATCGCCATCTACGACATTCTCGAGGAGAACACCTTCGGGCTGCCGAATTACGAAGGCGGGCCCTATGGCTTGCGCATCTCGCTCGTCGAGAAGAAGCTCTGTTTCGAGGTTTCCACGCAGGACGGCACGCATCTCGTCTCGCATCACCTGTCGCTGACGCCGTTCCGCAAGGCGATCCGCGATTACGAGCTGATCTGCGACAGCTATTACCAGGCCATCCGCTCGGCCTCACCGGCCCAGATCGAGGCCATCGACATGGGACGGCGCGGGTTGCACAACGAGGCTGCCGAACTCCTGATGAAGCGCCTGGATGGCAAGCTGATCCTCGATTTCGATACGGCGCGCCGCATCTTCACGCTGATCTTCGCGCTTCACTGGAGGGGCTGACGCTTGGATGAGCCCCGCTCGAAACGGATCCATTCGGTTCTGTTCGTCTGCGCCATGAACGCGGTGCGTTCCGCAATGGCGGAGGCCATTGCGCGTCACTACTTCGGCAAGTCGATCTATGTGCAGTCGGCGGGTGTTCGCAAAAGTGAAGCGGATGCCTTCACGGCGTCGATCCTGTCCGAGATCGGGATCGATGGGTCCAAGCACCGGCCGCGCACGCTCCAGGAGCTGGAGGAGTGGGAGGGGCTCAACTTCGACCTCATCATCTCCCTGTCGCCGGAGGCGCATCACGCCGCCCTGGAGCTGACGCGAACCATCGCCGCCGAAGTCGAGTACTGGCCGACGCCCGATCCGACGATCACGCAGGGCTCGCGCGAGCAGGTGCTCGATGCCTATCGCAACATCCGGGACGGGCTGATGTACCGCATCCGCCTGCGGCTCAAGCAGAGCTCACCCAAAAGCCCTGATCATGGCGAGGGTGCCTAGGCCCACGACGAGGCCGACGATGTCGATCCGCGTCACGGCCATGGCGATGACGGCGGCCGTGAGGGCCATGATCGCAGGCAGACCATTGTCGATCACCACAGGCAGGATCGTCGCCAGGATGATGGAGCCGGGAAGGGCGCGCAGACCACGCTCGATGCGCGGCGTGAGGCGCACCCGGCTCATCACCACGACGCCTGCGATGCGGCACAGGAACGTCACCAAGGTCATGGCCGCAATGGCGAGAACGGAACCCCATGGGCTCGCGATGACGGTGCCGAGCGCGTTCATTCGATCAGCATCCCGGCTGCGACGCCGGCCAAAGCGCCGACAATGATGAAGACATAGCCGGGCACGAGGGCATGGACGACGAGCGAGACCAGGCCGGCCACGAGCCAGGGCAGGGCGGGTTTCGCACCTTTCCACAAGGGAACGAGCATGACGCCGAAGAAGATCGGCATCACGAGGTCGAGGCCGAAGCGCCTCGGCTCCGGCACGAGCGCGCCTGCGAAGAAGCCGGTGAGCGTTGCGACGAGCCAGACCAGCCAGAGGATGATCCCGCATCCCAAGAGCACGCCGATGTCGCGTCCGCCCTCGCTGTGATAGCGGGTGCCGACGAGCCAGCCTGCCTCGGTGAGGAGGAACAGGTTGAGGGCCGTGCGGGCGAGCGGCTCGTCCTTGAGCCAGGGCTGAAGCGTGGCGCCCAGAAGGATCATGCGCGCATTCACGACGGCCGTGACGGTCATGATCGTGAGGATCGTCGAGGGCGTCCAGACCTGCTGCCAGATTTCAAGCCCGACCATCTGGGAGGCGCCGGCATAGACGAAGGCCGAGAGGCCCATGGTTTCGCCAAGCGACAGGCCCTTCTGCGCCGCAGCCGTGCCGAAGGCCACGGCGAACATGATGAAGCCGGGAAAGGCGGGCAGGGCGGCACGGGCGCCGTGGCGCAGGCCTGCAGAGGAAAAATGAGGGCGGAGAGCGGCGGACATGAGCGACACGCTCTCTGCCTTCCCGCATCCCCGCCGTCAATTGGAGAAAAGAGTTGTTTCCCGCCAAGTCGAGACAACGACGCTGTCAACACACACTCACCTCATCCTGAGGAGCAGACGCAGTCTGCGTCTCGAAGGAGGTTCCAGAGAACACTGGATCCTCCTTCGAGACGGATGGCTCACGCGATGCGCCTCAGGACGAGGCGGGAGTGATGGGAAAGCTGTGAAAGCTGTTTCCACGTGAGCATCGGACCCAAAAGGGCAAATCCACTTTTGGGTCCGATGCTCTCGCCGCCTGTTGGCGAGCAGGTGGACAGCTTGTTAGCCGACGGTGCCGTTGACCAGCGGATAAATCTCGAGGAAGCCCTCGTAGATCATCTTGAGCGCCACGTAGAGGATGATCGCCAAGCCCACATAGGCGATCCAGCGGTAGCGTTGGAGCAGGCGTGCGATGTAGGAGGCGGCAACGCCCATGAGGGCAATCGACAGAAGCAGGCCGAAGGCAAGAATATAGGGATGCTCGCGCGCCGCGCCGGCCACAGCGAGAACGTTGTCGAGCGACATCGACACGTCCGCGATGACGATCTGCCAGGCGGCCTGCGAGAAGGTCTTGCGTGGAGCCTTCCCGGCGATGGTGCCGTCATTGTCGAGATCGACACCTTCCAGGGCCTCTTCGGCAGCCGTTTCTTCCTCATGGGTCGTGCGCAGCTCGCGCCACATCTTCCAGCAGACCCAGAGAAGCAGGATGCCGCCGGCGAGGAGCAGGCCGACGATCTGGAGAAGCTGGGTCGTGACGAGCGCAAACAGGATGCGCAGAACGGTGGCGGCGAGAACGCCGAGCAGGATCGCCTTGTTGCGCTGCTCCTTGGGAAGACCGGCGGCTGCCAGTCCGATGACGATGGCATTGTCGCCGGCAAGCGCCAGATCGATGCCGACGACCATCAGGAAGGCGACGACCTCGGGTCCGAAAAACTGCGAGAGTTCAAACATGCAGTGCCTCATATGTCGGGGTTAGGGCCGCGCATGCGAAACGCTCAAAAAGACGCATCTGGCATTGATCTGGTCCGGAATGTCCCGGGCCGGGAGCCGAAATGCAGGCAAAAGCGTCTTTTTGAACGAACCCAGGCCGCCCTGGTTTTCATCCAGTCCGACATCGCCGCTCTTGAGAGTTTTAAGAGCGACCAGAGGGGCCCGGCCTGGCTACAGGGGTCCATCTAGACAAGATGCAGCAGAGGATCAAGTGATCTCCCATGGGGCATGTGCCACTAATCTATAGTTCAATAGACGTTTTCTCCCCAGCCTGTTCACTCGAAGAGGTCTTGTTGAGAAACATTCTCAGCAGGACAACCGAAGCTTGATCCAGACTGCGGCCTTGGGCCATATCGGTCTCAATTACCTTGGGCGCGGGATGCGCCCGTCGGGAGGTCGTCCATGTCTGTTCTTCATGAAGGCCCCGAGCCTCCGCGGCAACGTGGGCCGGTGCGGGCCCCGCAAAGCTTGGCGGGCGGCCTTCTCCTCATCGCCCTTGCCGCCCTCGCGCTCTGGCTCACGCGTGACCTCAACCAGGGCACCCTCAACGCCATGGGCCCGGCCATGCTGCCGCGCTGGCTCGCCGTGGCGGTCGGGCTTTCGGGCCTGGCGCTGCTGGCCTTCGCTTTCCTCAAGGAGGGTGACCGCCTGGAGCGCTGGAGCCTGCGGGGGCCGGTTTTCGTCATCGGCGCCATCCTGGCCTTTGCCGTCACCATCCGCGGCTACGCCTTCGGATCGCTGGTCATCCCCGGTCTCGGCATGCTGGTGGCCGGGCCTCTCGCCATCATCCTCGGCGGCTTCGCCACCTCCGAGGCGCGGTTGCGCGATCTCGTCATCCTGGCGCTCAGCCTCACCCCCTTCTGCATGGTGCTGTTCGGCGACCTGCTCAACCTGCCGATCCCGGTCTTCCCGCAGGCGCTCACCGGGCTGTTCCCGGCCGACTGGTCGCAGAAGGCCGTGCTGCGGGCCACCGCGGCGATCATGGCGGCGGCTTCCGCCCTCGTGTTCCTGACCACCCGTGGCCGCCGCCAGACGTCGATCGACGTCGCCGACCATAGCGGGAGAATCTGATGGGCGATCTCATCTCCAACCTCAGCCTAGGCTTCGGCGTCGCGTTGAGCCTGCAGAACCTGGGCCTCGCCTTCCTCGGCTGCCTTGTCGGCACCCTGATCGGCGTCCTGCCGGGCGTCGGGCCCATCGCCACCATCGCCATGCTGCTGCCGATCACCTTCGGGCTCGACCCGGTCGGCGCGCTCATCATGCTGGCCGGCATCTATTACGGCGCCCAGTACGGCGGCTCGACCACGGCGATCCTGGTCAACATCCCGGGCGAAGCGACCTCTGTGGTGACCGCCCTCGACGGCCATGAGATGGCCAAGCAGGGCCGCGCCGGCGTGGCGCTCGGCATCGCGGCCATCGGGTCGTTCTTCGCCGGCACCGTCGCCACTCTGGTCATCGCCGCGCTCGGCGCCCCGCTCACCGGCCTGGCGCTGATCTTCGGCCCGACCGAGTACTTCTCGCTCATGGTGATGGGCCTGGTCTTCGCCGTGGTGCTGGCGCGCGGCTCGATCCTGAAGGCCATCGCCATGATCCTGGTCGGCGTTCTGCTGTCCACGGTGGGCACGGACCTGGAAACCGGCGAGGAGCGCATGACCTTCGGGCTGCCGTTCCTGGCCGACGGCATCGACTTCGCGGTGCTCGCCATGGGCATCTTCGGCATCGCCGAGATCATGCGCAACCTCGACCATACGGAGCATCGGGACGTGGTGCGCCAGGCCATCGGCCGGCTTTTGCCGAACAAGGAGGACTTCAAGCAGTCCTACAAGCCGGTCCTGCGCGGGACCTTCATCGGCGCCATCCTGGGCATCCTGCCCGGCAACGGTGCGGTGCTCGGGCCGTTCGCCACCTACACGCTCGAGAAGAAGCTCGCCAAGGACCCGCGCCGCTTCGGCCGCGGCGCCATCGAGGGCGTGGCCGGGCCTGAGAGCGCCAACAATGCCGGCGCGCAGACCTCGTTCATCCCGCTTCTCACCCTGGGCATCCCGCCGAATGCCGTGATGGCCCTCATGGTCGGCGCCATGACCATCCACGGCATCATTCCCGGCCCGCAGGTGATGACCAAGAACCCGACCCTGTTCTGGGGCATGATCGCCTCGATGTGGGTGGGCAACCTGATGCTGCTGGTCATCAACCTGCCGATGATCGGCCTGTGGGTACGCCTTCTCAAGGTGCCGTACCGGCTGCTGTTCCCGGCGATCCTGATGTTCTGCTGCATCGGCATCTATTCGATCAACTCGCTGCCCACCGACGTGATGTTCATCGGGCTGTTCGGGCTCGTGGGCTACGCGCTGATCAAGTTCGGCTTCGAGCCGGCCCCGATGCTGCTCGGCTTCGTGCTCGGCAGGCTGATGGAGGAGAACCTGCGCCGCGCGCTCATCATCTCGCGCGGGTCGCTGGAGACCTTCATCGACCGCCCGATCAGCGCGGGCCTGCTCGCCGTCGCGGCGATCCTGCTCGTGATCGCCCTGCTGCCCTCCATCCGCAAGGGAAGGGACGAGGTGTTCACGGAGTAGCTTGCCTTCGACCCTGCCTTGCCCACATGTAAGGCCATAACCTTTTTCCAGGGAGGAAAACTGATGAAGAAAGTCGTACTGGCTCTTGCCGCTGTCGCCGGCTTGGCCGCAACGGGCGCCCAGGCCCAGAACTATCCCACCCGTCCGATCACCATGATCGTGCCCTTCGCGGCCGGCGGCCCGACCGACGTGATCGCCCGCATCGTCACCGACCACATGAGCCGCACCCTCGGCCAGCAGATCGTGATCGAGAACGTGGCCGGTGCCGGCGGCACCACGGGCATCACCCGCGCGGCCCAGTCCCAGCCCGACGGCTACACGATCATGATGGGCCACATGGGCACGCACGGCGCCGCCCCGGCCCTGTATCCGAACCTGAAATACGATCCGGCCAAGGACTTCGCTCCCATCGGGCTCGCGGCCGGCACGCCGATCGTGATCGTGGCCAGGAAGGACTTTCCGGCGACCGACCTGAAGAGCTTCCTCGAATACCTGAGGACCAACGGCGAGAAGGTGAACATGGCCCATGCGGGCGTGGGCTCCGTCTCCCACTCCACGGGCATCTTCTTCAACTCCGTGGTCAAGGTGAAGCCCACCATGGTGGCCTATCGCGGCACGGGCCCGGCCCTGAACGACCTCATGGGCAACACGGTCGACTTCATGACCGACCAGATCGTCAACGTGGCCCCGCAGATCCAGGGCAACAACATCAAAGCCTTCGCGATCGCCACTCCCGAGCGCTCGCCGGTCCTGCCGAACGTTCCGACCACCAAGGAGGCCGGTCTCGATGGCTACGAGGTCAGCGCCTGGAACGCGGTCTTCGCGCCCAAGGGAACCCCGCCGGACGTGGTGAAGAAGCTCAGCGACGCACTCATCAAGTCCCTCGATGACGAGAACACCAAGAAGCGCCTCCTCGACCTCGGCGGCGTGATCCCGACCGCGGCCGAGCGCACCCCGGAAGCCTTGCAGAAGCTCGTCGAGAGCGAGGTGGCCCGCTGGACCCCGGTCCTCAAGGCCGCCGGCGCCACGGCCGAGTAAGCCGGCAAAGCTTGACCATCCGAGGCGGCGGGCTATCGGCCCGCCGTTCTCATTTCAGGTCCCGAGATCTCGAACAGGGCTTGAAATTGCCCGTCCGGGCGATTACACCCTGCCTCACGTGCAGCCGTAGCTCAGTTGGTTAGAGCACCAGATTGTGGATCTGGGGGTCCCCCGTTCGAGCCGGGGCGGCTGTACCATCCTTAAAGCCAGGCCTTTGACGGTTTCGAACCTTCGACCTGTGCCTGATCCAGGGCCTGAGCATCGGATCGGCCCTTCCGCTTCCTTCAAGGCCAGCCCCGCGATGTCCTGTCGTCAGGACCGGCTCCCGGCAGTAAAGCGCAGGCCTGTCGGCTTTGCCAAAGTCAGGCTGTCGCGCCTTCTGGAGTTGATCTGGCGCTCTGTGCGGCCGTCGGGGTCCGCACAGGGCGATGCTTCGCCTCTTGGCTGGCGCATCGTTGAGTGCGAAAAACCGGGTCCACTTTTTCGTACGATGCGCTAGAGGCTTTCCATGGACACAGGATCAGCACCTTCCGAGGCGCGTCGGGCAAGGGCTGGCGTTCTCTATGCCTTGGCCGCATTCTTCATGTGGGGCTTGGCCGTTCCGATCCATTTCAAGCTTGTCGCGGAGGCGCCCGCGCTCCAGATCCTGGCCCACCGCATCGTCTGGGCAACCCTGTTCGCGCTGGGCCTGATCCTTGCCGGCCGGCAATGGCGCATGCTTGTCGAGGCGCTGACCTCCCGCGGCCGGCTGCCGCTGCTGTGCCTTTCGGCCGGGCTGATCGCCATCAACTGGCTCATCTATATCTGGGCCGTCAATTCCGGGCACCTCGTTCAGACAAGCCTTGGCTACTTCATCAACCCGCTCCTGAATGTCGTGCTGGGCGTTCTCTTCCTCCGGGAGCGGCTGACGCCGGCGCAGGTCGCCGCCTGCTTGATCGCCGCCCTGGGCGTGCTCGTCCTCGCCGTCTCCTCGGGCGAGATGCCTTGGGTTGCGCTGGCCCTGGCGTGCAGCTTCGGTTTTTACGGCCTGGTCCGGAAGATCGTGCCGGTCGCTCCCCTGGTCGGCTTCTGCGTCGAGTCGCTTCTGCTGACTCCCTTGGCCCTGGGCTACCTCGTCCATACGGTCCTGAACGACCAATCCGTGGCTTTCCGGGGTGATCTGCGCCTGGACGCGCTGCTCATCCTGACGGGGCTCAGCACCGCCTTGCCCCTCATCTGGTTTGCCGCGGCCGCGCAGAGGCTGAAGCTCTCCACCATCGGGCTGCTGCAATATCTGGCGCCCTCGGGCCAGCTCGCGCTCGGCGTCCTCGCTTATGGAGAAGCGTTCGGGTGGATCGACGGCCTGGCATTCGGACTGATCTGGATCGCCCTCGCGATCTATACCCTCAGCGCCCTGAGGCCGGCTCCGCCGGTGCCGAAGCCGGTGAGTGCCGAATAGGGGCGCCGCTGACTGAGCAGGGCGCCCCGTGAGTTGGTCTTTGAGTGGAAAGTCTTATCACTTCAGCATGGAAGCGACATTGTCCTTCGTCACGCGATCGATGCCGGCATAGATGATGTCCTGAACCTTCTCGCCCTTCTTGAGCTGCATAAGGATGTCCATCGCCTTCTCGCCCATCTCGTAGGGCCTCTGGCCGACGAGGGCGTTCGCATAGCCGTCGCGCAGCAGCTCGAGCTGGACCTTGAGCGTATCGGCCACCACGAGGCTGAACTTGCCCTGGTCCATGGCTTCCTTGTTCTTGTTCACGAAGCTCTTGTAGGCCTCGGGCACGAACATCGGCCAGCCGCCCACCGGCACGATGGCGGCGAGGTCCGGATTGGCGGTCTTGAGATCCTGCATCTGCTGCACGGCGAGGGCGAGGTCGTCGTTGCAATAGGTGGGGGAGCCGGAGACTTCCGTCCACTTGGAGCCCTTGAGCGCATCGCGCACACCCTCGACGCGCTCCTTGAGGTTGGCGGCCGCCGGGCCGCCGGACACCATGGCGTATTTGCCGCCGTCAGGACGCAACTTCAGGAGCTCCTCGCCGAGAGCGCGGCCCATGGCCCGGTTGTCGGTGCCCACATGCGCCTGGCGGGCGGAACTCGGCGCATCGGCATCGAAGGTGATGACGGGAATGCCGGCATCGCGCGCGGCCTTGATCACGCGCACGGCCGCCGCGGCATCCGACACGGAGATGGCGATCCCGTCGACCTTCTGGCTGATCAGATCCTGAATGATCTGGGCTTGGCTGGCCGGCTCATGTTCGACGGGACCCTTGTAGATGCATTCGACATTCCCGAGTTCCTTCGCCCGCTTGATGCAGCCATCGCGGGAGAGATCGAAATAGGGATTGTTCATCGCCTTCGGCACGATGGCGAACTTGTAGGTCTGCTGCGCCATCGCCGGGGCGGTGAGCGCCGCGGCCGCGACTGCGGCAAGGATCAGGCGTTTCATCATGTCTTCCTCCTGGTTGATTTGGCGCCCCATGCCTGGGGTTTCTTGCCCGGCTTCTATCGGCCGGTTGTCTCATCCGCTTTCGAGACAAGACGACTTGCCTCCGACAACGGTGTTCAAGACGTCATGCGCAGGGTCCGCAAGCGGTCGACCAGGACCGCCAGGATGATGATCCCGCCCACGAGCACGATCTGCCAATAGGCATTGATGCCCGCGAGCACGAGGCCGTTGCGGATGACTTCGATGAGAAGGGCGCCGATCACGGCGCCTGCCGGCCCGCCGATGCCGCCATTGAGGTTGGCGCCGCCGATGACGGCCGCTGCAATGATCGTCAGTTCGTAGCCTGTCGCCAGGTTGGCCGGAGCGGAGCCGAGCCATCCCACCATCAGGATACCCGCGAATCCGGCGGACACGGCGGACAGCACATAGACGGCGATCTTCACCCGTTCGACGGCAATGCCGGTGAGCGCCGCGGCCTTCTCGTTGCCGCCCAGCGCGAAGATGTGCCGCCCGAAAGCCGTGTGATGAAGAATGACGCCGATGATCACCGCTAGAACGAGGAGATAGATGACCGCCACCGGCACGCCGGCAATATTGCCGTCGGTGATGTCGTAAAAGAGGTTCACGTCCGGCCCGGTCGGCGCCTGTCCGCGTCCCTCGGTGACCGCATAGGCGAGGCCACGGACGATCGAGAGCATGCCGAGCGTCGTCACGAAGGGCGAGAGGCCGACGCGGGCGATCAGAAGGCCGTTCGTCAGGCCGATCAGCAGCGCGACACCGAGGCCCGCGCCGAGCGAGACCACCATGCCCGCCAGCGGGATGCTGTCGAGCACCGTGCCGCTCACCGCCTGCATGACGATGGCGCAGGTGATCGCCGACAGGGCCATGGTGGAGCCGACGGAGAGATCGATGCCGCCGGTGACGATCACGAGGGTGACGCCCAGCGTCACGATGCCGACGAAGGAGAAGTTCTTCGCCACGTTGGCCAGGTTCCCCGGACTGAGGAAGGCCGAACTCAGGAAGGACATCACGACCATGATGACGATGAGGGCCGCCGCCACGTAGGCGGTCTGGCTCGCGAAGAAGCCGCGCCGCCACCAGCGGGCCCGGCCTACGTTCGAGAAGTCGCTCGTGTCGGAACTGGTTGCTGGAGAGAGTTCGCTCATCACGCCGCTTCCTTGGCACCGGTAATCAGCGCGGTGACTTCCTCGGGGCTCGACTGGTCGATCGGCTTGTCCGCCACCTTGGTCCCGCGCCGCATCACGATCACCCGCTCGCATACCGAGAACACGTCCGGCATGCGGTGCGAGATCAGGATCACGGCGATGCCCGCATCCTTCAGGCGACGGATGAGGTCGAGAACCTCGGCCACCTGGCGAACCGAGATTGCCGCTGTCGGCTCGTCCATGAGGATGAGCTTCGCCTTGGCGAGTCTCGTGCGGGCAATCGCCACCGCCTGCCTCTGCCCGCCCGACATGGCGCGGACCAGATCGTCCGGACGGGTCTCGGACTTGAGTTCGCGAAACAGGGCCGCCGTCCGCTGGTTCATCGTCGCATGGTCGAGGAACGAGAACGGCCCGACCTTGCGCTTCAGCTCGCGGCCGAGAAACACGTTGGCCGCCGCGGTCAGATTGTCGGCGAGGGCGAGATCCTGATAAACGACCTCGATGCCCACGGAGCGGGCATCGACCGGCCTGGTGAAATGCACCTCCTGATCCTCGAACAGGATCCTGCCATGCGAGGGCGGAAAGTTGCCCGCGATGATCTTCACCAGGGTCGACTTTCCGGCGCCGTTGTCGCCCATCAGGCCGACGACCTCTCCGGGCTTGATCGTGAGATTGACATGGGACAGGGCCCGGATGGCACCGAATTCCTTCCCGACGTCTTTCAGGACGAGGAGTGACAAGATCGTTCCTCCCTATAACTTCAGGCTGTCGCCTGCGGGGCGTCTTCGCGCCATCGTTGATCTAAGCACGGGTCCCGCGCGATGTCATCTGGACCGGCCTCATGCGCTCGATGCACGACGGCTCACGTCGAGTTCGTAGAAACGGCTGGCATTCGCGCCGAAGACGCTGTCGTGATGGCCGGCCGGAATGAAGTCGCGGCACATGGCGAGCCATCCTTCGTAGTCGCCGGCAAGCCTCACGACCGGCCAGTCGCTGCCCCAGATGAGGCGCTCGGGACCGAACAATTCGAGGAGGATGTCCGCATAGGGCCTGATCGCGGCCGCATCCCGCTTGTCGCCGGCCTCCGTGAGGAGACCCGACAGCTTGCAATGGGTATTCGGGAGTGCGGACAAGCCCGCCATGGCTTCGCGCCATTCGCCGATCTCGCCCGTGGCGATGCGCGGCTTCGCTCCGTGATCGATCACGACGGGAAGGTCGGGATGGCGCTTCGCGAAAGCGGTCAGAGCCCTCAGATGCTGCGGCATGACTAGGGCATCGAAGCGAAGGCCCGCCTCCTTCATGGCCGCGATGGCAGGATCGAGGCGCGGATCGTCGATCCATCCGACATCCTGGATGTCCTGCAGCATCGGCCGAAGGCTCTTCAGTTTCGGATGGGCCGCGAGGCGGGCGATGTGGCGGACGGCATCGGCCGACTTGAGGTCGACCCACCCCACGACGCCGAGGATGAAGGGGTGCCGATCCGCCAGATCCAGCATGAACGCGGTGTCGTCCATCGTCGGAAGGGATTGCACCAGGACGGTGCCGCCGATGCCGAACGCCCTCAAGGTCGGCTCCAGATCGCCCGGCATGAAATCGCGGTGTATCGCTGCAAGTTCCGGCGGCGGCCATCGGCCCTCTCGGTTGCGCATCAGCCAGAAATGCTGGTGGGCATCGATCCGCATGGAGCTCATTCGCCTTTGTCCGGGAGCGGAGCCGCTTCGTCCACAAGGCCGAGCTTCCGGAGTTCCGTCCACAGCTCCGCCGGGATGGAGTTCTCGAACCATGCCACGTTGGTCTGGAGCTGCTCGGCGCTGCGGGCTCCGGTCACGCAGGAGACGACGGCCGGATGGGCCATGGGGAAGTGAAGGGCAGCGGCCGGGAGCGTGACATCGAACCTGTCGCAGACGGCCTTCAATGCCTGAACGCGCTGCACGATCTCCGACGGAGCATCCTCGTAGTTGAACTTGTTGTTGCCGGCGAGGACGCCCGAATTGAACGGGCCCGCAATGACGATCCCGGTTCCCGCGCGAGCACACTTCTCCAGCAAAGGAAGGCTCATCTGCTCCAGGAGCGTGTAGCGTCCCGCGAGCATGACGACATCGAGGTCCGCTTCCTGCATGGCGTCCTGAACGACCTCCGTCTCGTTGACGCCGAGGCCGATGGCCGTGACGCGCCCGCTGCGACGCAGTTCCAGGAGCGCCCGAAACCCGCCGCCGGAGGTAAGCTGGTGCCAGTAATGCTCATGCCGGTCGCCATGGGTGTAGCGGCCGATATCGTGAATGTAGAGAATGTCGATCCGGACGACGCCGAGGCGCTGCTGGCTGTCCTCGAAGGACTTCAGGACGGCGTCGTAGGTGTAGTCGTAGGTGGGGCGGAATGGGAGAGGGCGGACCCAGCCGTTCTCTTCGTCCCCGACGCTCTCGTCCGGCACCATCAGGCGCCCGGCCTTCGTGCTGATGGCATAAGTACCCCGGTCGCGGTCGCTCAGCAGGGCGCCGAGCCGCCGCTCGGACCGCGTGTAGCCGTAATAGGGTGCCGTATCGAAGTAACGGATGCCGTGGGCCCAGGCGGCTTCGGTCGTGGCCTGGGCCTCTGCGTAGCTGGTCGGGCTGTAAAGCCCTCCCATAGGCGCGCTGCCGAGCCCGAGCATTGTGAGAGACAGGTCCCTGCGGGGAAGGGTCCGGCGTTCGGAGGCCTTCATGACAGGCCCTCGTTCGGCGCCCGGCAGGGACGGGCCGCCCGTCGCGCCTTTCGAGGTCCGATCAGCGAGCCGATGCGACGGCGGACATGGGCCGGCGAGCCTCTCATGCTTCCTCCCTCTGCAACATGGCCCCGTTCGTTGCAGGGCTCTTCCATGGCCTGGATTGGTCAGGCCAGTCTACGGACAATAGGAGTATGTCCGGGAGGAATAATTGGTCAAGTCAAAAGGATGCTGGCGTTGGGAGCGATTCTGGGCTCATTGCCAGGGATCGGATGGCGGCATATGGTCAGGCCAATTTCAGATTCCCGCTTTCCGTCAAACGGCTCTGGTTCATGTCGATCCCGCTCAAGCCCATCGAGCCCAGGCGCCTTTACCAGCAGGTCGCCGATCAGATCCGCGGCTTGATCCAGGGCGGGCAGTTCCTGCCAGGAGCCCGCCTTCCGGCCGAGCGGGATCTCGCGCATCAACTCGGCGTTTCGCGTCCGTCGCTCCGGGAGGCGCTCATCGCCCTCGAAATCGACGGCAGCGTCGAAATCCGCTCCGGGTCGGGCGTCTACGTCTGCGCCCCGGTGGAGCGGTCGGCCCATACGATACGCTCTATGGGAGAGAGCCCGTCGGAGCTCATGCAGGCGCGGGCCGTCATCGAAGGAACGGTTGCAGCCCTCGCCTGCGCGCGCATGACGCCGGAAGGGCTGGCAGCCCTTCACGCCACGCTTCAAGCGATGCGGGCCGACATCGCGGATGGGCGCGACCCGCTCGAGCAGGACCGCCGGTTCCATCTCGCCCTTGCGGACCAAGCGGGCAATTCCGTGCTCATGCGCATCGTGCGCGACCTGTTCGACGAGCGCCACAGCCCGATTTCCGCCCAGCTCAGCGTGAAGTTCGACAGCCGCGAGGGCTGGCACACCGCGCTTCTGGAACATGAGCAGATCTATGCGGCCCTGGAAGCTGCGGATCCTCTTCTGGCTCAGGCCGCCATGCGGATGCACCTCGATGCATCGAAGAAGCGTTGGCTCGGGGATTGAGACGAGGCGGACAATGCCCGTCCGACCGGCATCGGGTTTCTCAGTGCAAGATGAGAAGCCAGCCGACCAGAGCCACGGGGGCAATGATGCCGAGAACGAAGGAAACAGCATCGCGGGCCATAAAAACCTCCTGCCGATTTCCCTAAGGTAATCTTTAGGAGATCACGGGGCGGTGCGCTACAGCACGCCTCGCGGGAGCGGGCACTCCGACTCAGGACTTCTGATCGTCCTGCGGCCCTGATTCAGGAGGGGAAGCTGTGGCTGGTCCGCCTTCCGCAGGGGGGGCGCTCCGGGCCTTGCGCTTCTTTCCGAGCCATTTGAATAGCATCCACCCCAGCCCCGAGCTGAGAGCCGCGATCACCACAAGACCGGAACTCGGATAGTCACGGAAGTTGACACGTTTCGTGCCATTCAGCTCTTCCAGTTCGTCTTCCAGCTGTTCGTCTGTCTTGGGCATGAGCGGGTCTCGAGGGCGTTCCCACCATATAAGCCTCGCAGCCCGGGTTTCCATCGCTTTCCGACGGCCTGTCGCTGGAAGGACGGCATCCGGAGATTACCGGCCGGGAAGATCGAACGAAAACGCCCGGCTCGGGTGAGCCGGGCGGGGATGGGATCGTCCGTTCGGGCCGGGCTCAGGCGGCCTTGACGCCCTGCAGGAAGGTCGAGACCTCCCGATTGAGGTCCTCGGAATGGCGGGCGAGCTCGCGTGCCGCTCCCAGCACCTGGGAGGCCGCCGTGCTGGTCTCTCCAGCACCTTGGCGCACGTCCGCGATGCTGCCGGTCACCTGTTCGGTGCCGCGCGCCGCCTCCTGGACGTTGCGGGCGATCTCGGCCGTGGCCGCGCCCTGCTCCTCCATGGCGGCGGCAATCGCCGTCGAGATCTGGCT
>JAEWKH010000004.1 GCA_023386155.1 Pseudomonadota bacterium | reverse complement strand
CTAGAGCGGTTTGGGGTTGAACGGAATCGGAAGATCTGACTCGATAGTGGTCAGGGGCGTGAGCACAGAGGCTCGCCATGACCACACCGTTATCTCAGGACCTGCGCCGGCGCATCGTGCGGGCCGTCGAGAAGGGCAGCTCGATCCGCCAGGCGGCCGCTCGTTACGAGGTCAGTCCCTCGGCGGCGGTGAAGCTCATGCGGCGGCTGCGCGAGACCGGCTCGGTCAGGCCGGAGCGCATCGGCGGCCATCGTCGCCCGGTGCTCGAGCTGCATCAGGAGCTGCTGCGATCCCTGGTGGACGCCAAGTCTGGCATCACGCTGGCCGAGATCCAGACCGAACTGCGCGCCCGCGGGATCGTGGTGCAGGCGCTTTCGACCATTCACCTGATGCTCAAGCGCATGGACCTGACGCACAAAAAAAGACGCTCCGGGCGGCGGAGCAGGACCGGCCGGACGTAGCCCAGGAGCGCCGCCGCTTCCGCGTGTGGCAGCGTTTCATGGATGCCAGCCGCTTTGTGTTCCTCGACGAGACGGGAACCGCCACCAACATGACCCGGCGCTACGGCAGGGCGCCGCGCGGACAGCGGGTGATCGATGCGGTGCCACACGGGCACTGGCTGACCACCACCTTCGTGGCCGGCCTGCGCGAGAACGGGATCATCGCTCCGCTCGTGGTCGATGGGCCGATGCGGGGCGAGATCTTCAAGGCTTATGTCGAGCAGATGCTCGCACCAGCCCTCTCGCCTGGCGATGTGGTCGTGCTCGACAATCTGGCCGCTCACAAAGTCGCCGGCGTCGAGGAGGCCATCCGAGCGGTCGGCGCCAGCCTGCTGTACCTGCCGCCGTACAGTCCTGATCTCAATCCAATTGAGCAGCTCTTTTCCAAGCTCAAGGCGCTCCTGCGCAAAGCGGGCGCACGCACCAAGGAGGTGCTCTGGACCACCATCGGTGAACTGCTTGATGAGTTCTCTCCCGAGGAGTGTCGGAACTACCTCAGGAACAGCGGGTATGAGCCCGTCTAAATCAAATCTGCTCTAGCGCCCCGCTGTCATCCTCGGGAGAAGCAGGATGCGGGGATGGCACCCTCTGCCGTCGTCACCGGGCTTGTCCCGGTGATCTCGATGCAGTGGAGGGGTAGCGTGTCGATCTTAAGTCCCCATGCGCTTCCACATCACGAGGCATAGCGCTCGCGGTCCGCATCCTCATCGCCCTGATCCGAGGCCATGGTCGAAATGGGAAAGGTGATGACGCAGCGGATCCCCGTCGGGGCGAAATCGAGCTTGATCTCGCCTCCCAGCTGCTGCGCGAGGCCCCGCTGGATCAGCTTGGTCCCGAAGCCCTGGCGCTCCGGCTTTCTCACCGGCGGCCCGCCGCTCTCGACCCATTCCACGAGCAGCGCCGATGGGCCTGCGCCTGCGGTGACGGCCCACATCACATGCACCTTGCCCTCCGGAACCGAGAGAGAGCCGTACTTGACCGCGTTCGTCGCCAGCTCGTGGATGGCGAGCCCCAGGGCCAGCACGGCGCCCGGGTGCAGGTTGATCCGCGGGCCGCGCAGGCGGATGCGCTGCTGCACGCCGTCCTGGTAGGGATCCAGCTCGTTCCTCAGCACGTCTTCCAGAAGCGCGCCCTGCCATTGCGTGGCCGTGAGAAGGTCGTGCGTCTTGGCCATCCCGTGCAGCCGGTCCATGAAGGCGTTCCAGGCGGCCGGATCGCTGTTGTCGGCCGAGCGCCTGGTCAGGGAGGCAATCGACTGCACGGTGGCCAGCGTGTTCTTGACCCGGTGATTGAGCTCGTGCAGCAGAAGCGCCTGCCGTTCCTCGACCAGGCGCTGTCCCGTGATGTCCTGCGACACGCCGACGATGGACAGCTGCCCATCCGGCCCGATCCTCATCCGCCCGCTCACCCGGATCCAGTGCTCGCTGCCGTCGGGCCAGATCGCCCGATACTCCATGTGCAGGTCGGCACGGTTCGCGAGCGCCTGCGCGACGGCTTCCGCCTGCGCGGCGCGGTCAGCGGGATGGATCGATGCAACCAGGTCCGCATAAGAGAAGGGCTCGTCCGGCCCGCGCCCGAAATTCGCCCGGCAGATGGCCGATGTGGTGAACGTCCCCGTGGACGGCACAAGCTCCCAGGAGCCGAGATGCCCCGCATTGAGCGCCAGGCGCAGGCGCGCCTCGCTCTCGGCCATGTGGGCGAGAACCTCTTCCCGCTCGCGTTCGTGCTTGCGGATTCCGGCAGCGGCCTCCACGAGCGCTTTCTTGATCGTGTCGAATTCTAGGACGCGCGTGGTGGCCAAGCCGGAAATCTCTTCTCCCCGCCCGAGCCCCTGGGCTGCGGCCACGAGCTGATCGACCGGCTTGGCAATGGAGCGCGACAGCAGGGCCGCCAGGAGAACGCCGCCCAGAATGACGGATCCGAGCACCGTGAGCCAGAAGAGAGAGCGCTGGGCCGATTTGGCCAGCTCCTCTTCCGGGATGCTGATGACGAAGGACCAGCCATAGGCCGACGACTGGCTGAAATAGGTGCGCACCGCGATGCCGTCCAGCGTGACGCTCTGAAGGATTCCTTCCTGCGAGGCGGCAAGGGCATCCTGAACGTTTTGGCTGGCGAGCTGCCCGACATACCGCTCCGGCGAACGGGAGCGGGCCACGATGGTCCTGCTGCGATCGAGCACCGCGGCATTCCAGCCGGTCGCAATCCTTTGATCGCGGATGATGGCCTGGAAGACGTCCGGCGTGATCGCGAGCGACAGGATATAGGCGACCCGCTCGTCGAGAATGACAGGGACATCGATGGTGATCAGGCGCTGTCCCGTCAACGAGCCGACATACAGATCGGAGACGTGCGGCTTACGGGTTTCCTCAATGCGCCGCAGCACATCCGGACGTCTGCTGCTCGGAAGGTTGACGCCGTAGGGCACGCGGGTGTTGAAGAGGATCCGGCCGCCCGGCTCGATGAGGGCGATCCAGGAGGGTTCGGCGAGTCCGGTGTTCTTCGCCCGGTGATAGAAATCTTCGAAGTCTCCCCTGGGAAGGCTGGACGATTGGGCCAGAACCTGCAGCGCCACCACCGATTTTTCGATCTCGCGGTCGAGCGACAGCCTCATCGCGCGCACCGTTTCCTGCATGCGCAGGTCGGTGGCCTGCCGCTCGGCCCGGTAGCTGGAATGGAGACCTGCCGCGGCGACCAGGATGGTCGGCAAGGCGAGGACGAAGACAAGTCCCCACAAGACCTGCCGCAATGACGTGCGGGCCCCTTCAGGCCGCTCTCCGTTCGGTTGCCTGGCGCTGTTTCCCGCCTCGGATCTTCGCCCTGCCATGTCAGCTGCCCTGAACCGGCATCAGGACGCGGACAAGCGTGGCCGGATCGTCGTGCGGCCATTCCAGATGAGCATCGAGCTGGCGCGCCAGGGCCTTGAGGACCGTACCGGAGGCGCTTGTCTGCGCCGCTTCCTTCTCGGCCGGGCTGAAGGCGTCATCCGACAGCTGGAAGAGCAGCGATCCATGGCTGACATGGAGCCGGAGCCTCAGCCTTCCGTGCCTCCCCTTGTAGGCGTGGGCAAGGGCGCTGACGACGATCTCGTTGAACAGGAGCGCCATGGGGGCCGCCTTCGCGGCATCGACTTCCACGGCCTCGACGTCGAATTCCGGCATGACCTTCATGTCCGGAAGGGACGAGGTCAGCTCCTCGCACAATCCTTTGGCGAAGCTCGATGCATCGAACCGCATGGCGCCATGCTCGTCGTAAAGATCGCGCTGTGCGGCGGCGAGCGCCTGCATGCGCTCCTTCATACGTCCGAGCACCTGGCGCACATGGTCGTCCTCGGCGTGACGGAACTCGATCCCGACCAGCGAGAGCAGCAGCTGGAGATTGTTCTTCACCCGGTGATCGAGCTCGTGCAGGAGCGCCGTGCGCTCGTCGAGCATCCGCTGCAGGGCTTCCTGCGCCCTTTGCTTCTCGCCACGTTCGCGGGCTTCGGCGAGGGCGCGCAGAACCGTGGCGGGCAGCCGGTCGAGCTTGTCCTTGAGCACGTAATCCGTCGCCCCGCGCTTCAGGGCCTCGACGGCGACCTCTTCGCCGAGGGCGCCGGAGACGAAGACGAACGGCGTGGCGCGGGACATCTCCCGGGCGATGTCGAGGGCATGCAGGCCGTTGAAGGCAGGCAGGAGGTAATCGGCCAGGATGAGATCCCAGCTTTCGTCCCGGACGGCCCTGGTGAACTCTTGCGCCGACACTGCCCGCTCGACCGACACGGGCAAGCCCGCGCCGATCAGGGCTTCCGTCACCAGCTCGGCATCGAGGGCGCTGTCCTCCAGGAGGAGGATGCGCAGCACCCGATCGGATGGAATGACGGAAGCGCGGTTCATCGATGCTCTCAAGCTCCGTTGCGCGGCGGCGGCGGCGGCTCGTTGAGGATCGCCCAGAACACGCCCAGATCCTGGATCGCATCGAAGAACTCGCGGAAGCCCACGGGCTTCACCACGAAGGCGTTCACCCCGAGCTCGTAGCTGCGCACGAGGTCGCTTTCCTCCCGCGAGGAGGTGAGCATGACGACCGGCGTCTGCCTCAGGTCCGGGTCCGCCTTGACCGCCTCCAGCACCTCGAGCCCGTCGACCTTCGGCAGCTTGAGATCGAGCAGCACGACGGCCGGATCGCTGGTGTTGCGGCTCGCAAAGGCGCCGCGGCGATAGAGGAAGTCGAGCGCCTCCTCGCCGTCGCGCACCACGACGACCTCGTTGGCGAGCTGGCTCTGCTCCAGGGCCGCCATCGTCAGTTCGAGATCCTTCGGGTTGTCCTCAACCAGCAGGATCGGTTTCAGCTCCGGCATTCACGCCGCTCCTTCTTGATGATCGGGCAGGGCGATGGAGAAGGTCGCGCCCTGATCGGGCGCCGCCTCGGCCCAGGCCCGGCCCCCGTGCCTTTCCACGATGCGCCGGACATTGGCCAGCCCGATCCCGGTTCCCTCGAACTCTTCCATCCGGTGCAGGCGCTGGAAAACGCCGAACAGCTTGTCGCCGTACTTCATGTCGAACCCGACGCCGTTGTCGCGCACGAAATAGACCGTCTCCCCGTCCTTGCGGGCGGAGCCGACCTCGATGCGCGCTTTCTCCCGGGTGCGGGTGTACTTTACAGCATTGTCGAGCAGGTTTTCAAACACCAGCCGGATCAGCACCGGATCCGCATGCACCGGGTCGAGGGTGCCGATGACCCACTGGATCCGCCGGTCGCCGTGCTCCGCGGCGAGCTTGTGCCTGATCTCGTCGACCAGTCGGGTGACGTCGATCTGCCGGGGCTTCAGGGCCGTACGGCCCATCTGCGAGAAGCGCAGCAATTCGTCGACGAGCGTCCCGGCCGTGTAGGCCGCCTCGATGATGGTATCGACATAACGCCTGCCCTTCTCGGACAGAGCGCTCGCTTCCTGCTTCTTCAGGAGCTCGGAATAGCCGACGATGTGCCGGAACGGGGCCCGCAGGTCGTGGGAGACCGAATAGGAGAAGGCCTCGAGCTCCTTGTTGCTGCGGCGCAGCTCCTCCGAGAGCGCCGCCATCTCCTCGGCCCGGTGCAGGACGATGCCCACGATGGCGTTGCGCAGCTCCTTGACCGCCTCGACCTCGCTCGGGTCCCAGGGCAGGGAGCGATGCCGCACCGTCTCCTTCCAGATCTCGAAGGAGCGCCTGGGATGAAGCCTCAAGCTGCCCGCCTCCTCCTGGACGGGCTTCTGCGGGTTGCCGCCCCATTTCACGGTCTGGACGACCTCGGGCCGGAACCAGAGCACATAGCTCGCGTGCACCTTCGAGATCGAGATGGCGAGAAGGCCGCTCGCCCGGTCGGCGAAGGCCGCCGCGGCCGGATAGACCGAGGGCAGGTCGTCGGTGGCGAAGACATCCTCCTGATGGTGCTCGGACAGCCATTCGAAGAGCGCCCTGACCTGCTTCTCGTCGGGAGCCCGGCCCAGGCACCAACACTTGTCCTGGGTCAGGACGGCCGCTCCCTGCGCGCCGGCCAGCATCGTCAGGTCGCCAGGATGGTTCACGAGGCCCGCGATGAAGTGCTCCTCTGCCGCCATGTGGGCGAGAAGCCGCGTCTGCACGGCGCCGAGGCGCGCCCGGTTCTCGGCGAGCGTCGTGCTCTCCCGCGACGCGAGCTGGAGCGAGAAGATCTGCGTGAGGAAGTCGCAGGCGTTGCGCACCTGGAGCGAGACGCGCTTCGGCTCTCTGTTGTGGCAGGAGATGAGGCCCCACAGCCGGTCGTCGCGCAGGATCGAGATCGACATGGAGGCGAGCGTCCCCATGTTGCGCATGTATTCGAGATGCACGGGCGAGACGCTGCGCAGCACGGAATCGCTCAGGTCCAGCGGCGCGGGATCGCGCGACTGGATCGGAACCGGCGCGTAATTGGCGTCGGGAATGATGCGCAGCCGGTTGCGCCGGTAGAGCTCCCGCGCCTGGGCAGGAATGTCGGACGCCGGGAAGCGCAGGTCGAGATAGGAGGGCAGCGCCTCGTTGCGGTCCTCGGCGATGACGGTGCCGTTCCACTGGTCGTCGAAGCGATAGACCAGGACGCGGTCGAAGCCGGTCATGCGGCGGATGTCCTGCGCGGCCAGATGGCACAGGAGGTCGATGGTCGCCGCCGCCTGCAGCTGCTCCACGAACCGGCGCAGGGTGGGATGAAGCGCATCGGCGCCGGAAACGGAACCGGCGGGGGGCTCCTCCAGCTCAAGGATCGTGCAATCCCCCGAGCGGGAGACCGCCGTCTCGAAGGATCGCTCCTCATGCGCCGTCCTGACCCGGATGGTCCTGACGAAGCGGGTGCTTCCTGCCGACGGCGGATCGTCCAGATGCGCGGCGAATTCCGCGCTCAGGCCCGGCAGCACCTGCTCGAAGGGCTGGCCGAGCGCATCCGCCGGATCGAGGCCGAAGACCTCGGCCAGGTTGGCGCTGACATAGGCGAGCGTCCTGTCGTGCAGCGTGACCGCCAGAAGCAGCCCGTGCGGCTGGATGCTGCCGGGAATGTGGATCGGCTCCCGCTCGCAGGCGGTCAGGTCGATGTCTCGCGGCGTTTGCAGGGTCATGGGGTCTCGCACAGCCAGTCATGCATCACGGTGAAGGTCTTCTGTGCGGACTCGACGATCACGTCGTCGGCTTCCGGCGACGAGGCTTCCAGGAGCTTCGCTCCCAGCGACTTCCACATGACAGCGACATTCCGTCCATAGCTGCGGAAATAGGCGCAGCCCGTTTCCGCGGTGAATCCGAGTCGTTTCTCCACCTGGCGCGCGATGACGGCGCCGCCGAGCGTCGAGCCCTCGACCACATACATGCTTCCCAGCACCGCCTCCGGGGCCGGCAAGGGCATGAGAGGCCGGCATTGTGGCAAACCGATGATGTCCTCGGATTTGAGTCCTAAAGCCTCGAGGTCCCTGGCGAGAAGCTGGGCCTTGCGGCGGCTCTGGAAGAAGGCCCGGTCGGGCGCCATGGGGGCGGCCTCGTCCTCCCAGGCCCGGTGGAACCCGTAGAAGCGGATCAGCAGGTCCCTGTAGGCCCCGCGCGATGCGATCCGGCGGTCGAGGTTGATGGCGTTCTCGATCCGGTCGTGCGCTTCGCGGGTTTCGGTCTTCAGTCGTTCGAGAAGCGTCATTCGGCCTCCGCAGGGCTGCCCAGTTTTCTTGCCGCCAGCCGTTCGGCCACGCTCAACCCGTCGTGTATCAGAACCGCCAGCAGCGCAACCACCAATCCGCCCTGGAGGATGAAGGCGACGTTGTTCGATTGAAGGCCCGCGATGATGACCTCCCCCAATCCCTTGGCCGCCACCGTCGAGCCGATGGTGGCGGTGCCGAGGCTGATGATGACCGACAGGCGGATGCCGGCCAGAATCACCGGAAGGGCGAGCGGAAGTTCCACCTGCAACAGGCGCTGGCGCGGGCTCATGCCCATGCCCTTGGCCGCCTCGAGGGTCTGCGGCGACACTTCCGTCAGGCCGGTCAGCGTGTTCTCGAAGATCGGCAGGAGGCCGTAGAGAAAGAGCGCGATGAAGGTCGGCTTCTCGCCGAATCCGACGAGCGGCACGGCGATCGCCAGGACGGCGATGGGCGGGAAGGTCTGGCCGATATTCACCAGGCTGCGCGACAGTGGCAGGAACTCGGCCCCCGAAGGCCGCGTGACGAAGATGCCGAGCCCCACGGCCAGGATCGTGCTGGCCAGCGTCGCCAGGAACACGATGCGCAGATGCGACAGGGTCAGGGAGAGCAGGCTGCCCTGGTTGTAGATCGCCGGCGCGCCGTTCACGGTCAGCGGCTTGAACGCGAAGGCGAAGAGCTGCGGCGCCGTGATGAACAGCACCAGCAGGAGAAGCGCCGCCGCGCGCAAGGCGAAGGACCGCCCGCTCATGCGACCGACCGTCCATGCGCCATGATGCCCTTCACGCTGACCCGGCCGACGCGGGCGCCGGACGCATCCGCGACGGGCAGCACGTCCCGGCCGGTCCAGATCAGCCGCGAGAGGGCATCCCGCAGGGAAGCGGTGACGAGAACCGTCTCTCCCTCGGCGTCGCCCTGCTCGAGGGCCTGCTGCACGCGCATCAGGGACAGGAGGCGGAAAGGACGCTCCGCCGTTCCCACAAGCTGCTCGACGAACTCCTCCGCCGGACGCGTCAGCAGTTCCGCGGGCGTCGCATATTGCAGGAGCCGCGCCCGGTCCATCACGGCGATTCGGTCGCCCAGCTGGAAGGCCTCGTTCATGTCGTGCGTGACGAGCACGACGGTGGTGCCGAGACGGCGCTGGATCGCAAGCAAGTCGTCCTGCGCCTTGCTGCGGATGACCGGATCGAGCGCGCCGAAAGGCTCGTCCATCAGGAGCACGGCGGGCTTGGCCGCCAGCGCACGCGCGACGCCCACGCGCTGCTGCTGGCCGCCGGACAGCTCATGTGGAAATTTCTTGGCGAATTCCGCCGGATCGAGCTGGAACAGGTCGAGCAGCTCCTCGACGCGGGCCGCGATCCGGCGCTTGTCCCAGCCGAGGAGGCGCGGCACGGTGGCGATGTTCTCGGTGACGTTGCGATGAGGGAACAGCCCGTAGCCCTGGATCACGTAGCCGATCCGATGCCGCAGCTCGTCCTCCGGAATCGTCATGGTGTCCTCGCCGTTGATGAGCACGCGGCCCGCGCTCGGCTCGACGAGACGGTTGATCATGCGCAGCAGGGTCGACTTGCCCGCTCCCGACGTGCCCACGACGACCGCGATCGTTCCCTCGTCGACCCGGAGGGACACGTCGTCGACGACCATCGTGGCGTCGAAGCGCTTGGTGAGGTGCTCGATCTCGATCATAAGGCGCCCCGTCTGGTCAGGTCGATGATCGCATCGAGGATGATTGCGGCGGCGAAGGACAGGGCCACCGTCGGGATGGCGCCCAGGAGCACGAGGTCGATGGCCGTCTGGCCGATCCCCTGGAACACGAAGGTGCCGAAGCCCCCTCCCCCGATCAGGGCCGCCACTGTGGCCAGTCCGAGGTTCTGCACCAGGACGATCCGGATGCCCGCGAGAATGACGGGAAGCGCCAGGGGCAGTTCGACCTGCCACAGGCGCTGCCGCGCGGACAATCCCATGCCGCGGGCCGCATCGGTCACGGCGGCGGGCACCTGGCTCAGTCCGGTGACCGTGTTGGCCACCACGGGCAGCAGGGAATAGAGGAAGAGCGCGATGAAGGCCGGAGCGGCCCCGATGCCGCGAATGCCCAGGGCCGCCAGCAGGGGCACATGCGCGGCCAGATAGCCGAGCGGCGCAATCAGGATGCCGAAGAGCGCGATGCTCGGGATCGTCTGCACGACGTTGAGCACCTGAAGGACCGGCGCTTTCAGGCGCCGGACGCGATGGGCAAGGATGCCGAGAGGCAACCCGACGAGGCAGGCGGCCGCCATCGACCCGAAGGCGAGCCGCAGATGCTGGCCCGCTTCGCGCCAGAAGGTATCCTGCCGGTTCGCATATTCCTTGAGCAGGGACAGGTTGTCCCAGGCCCCGGAGGCGAGCAGAAGCGCCGTGGCGGTGGCCGCGACCGCGAGGGCCGCGAGCCGCGCCCAAGGTCCGAGGTTCAGGCGCGTCAGCGCATCGGCGGCGAGCAGCGCGAAGGAGAGCGCGAGCAGCCAGAAGCCGAGGGACGGCGACACGCGCGCAAACGTGTTGCCGGCCGGCGTGACGAACCCGGCCGACCATCCGACCGCGGGAACGATCACGCACAGGCCGAAGGACGCGGCCGCGAGGCGGATCAGCGCCGCGCGGACCAGCGCCGCGCCCAGAGCCACGCCGAGCGCCACGGTCATCACGGTGATCACGCCCGGAAGCGGCAGCGCATCGGTCAGCATCCGCCCGTCGCCGGCCACGATCCGGTTGGCCCGGTAGACCACGAAGGGCGTGGCGAACAGCGCGACGCCGATCAGGACCGCGATCACGCTCCCGAGCCGGTCGAGGGACAGGGCTGAACGCAACGAGGGCATGCCGGGCACGGTCGTTCGAGAGGAGATCGTGTTCACAAAACTTCCGGCCCTATCGCACCGTCTGGGTCATGAGAGTACGGTTCATCCTTCTGCTTGCCGAGTCCTCATCCTGAAAGTCTGGTTCATAAGCAGGCTCGTCCCTGAGCCCTCATCCTGAGGGCCGCCGGAGGCGGCGTCTCGAAGGACGAGGGCGCCTCCCGCGCATTCTGGATCCTCCTTCGAGACGCCTGCTGCGCAGGCTCCTCAGGATGAGGTCAGAGGTTGAAGAGCCGTCTCCAAAACCGGACCCTCAGGTCGTCTCAGGAAATCCCATCACTTCAGGAACCCCTTGGACTTCAGATAATCCGTCGCCACCGCCTTCGCCGGCTCGCCGCCGACCTGGACGCGGGCGTTCAGCTGCTGGAGCGTCGCGAGATCGAGGGATGCGAAGACCGGCTTCAGGATCTCGGCGATCTTCGGGTTCTCCTTCAGGGCGGATTCGCGGATGATCGGCGCCGGGGCATAGACGGGCTGCACGTTCTTGTTGTCGTCCAGCACCACGAGGCCCGACGGGGCGATGCCGCCATCGGTGCCGTAGACCATGGCGGCGTTGGCGCCGTTGGTCTGCTCGGCCGCCGCCTTGATGGTGGCCGCCGTGTCGCCGCCGGAGAGCACGATGAGCTGCTCCGGCTTCATCTTGAAGTCATAGGCCTTCTGGAAGGCGGGCAGGGCCGCGTCCGAGTTCACGAACTCGGCCGAGGCCGCCAGCACCACCTTGCCGCCCTTCGTGACCCACTGGCCGAAATCGGCCAGGGTCTTCAGCTTGTTGGCCTCGGCCACGTCCTTGCGCAACGCGATCGCCCAGGTGTTGTTGGCCGGCGACGGATCGAGCCAGACGATCTTGTTGGCGTCGTAGTCGAGCGTCTTGGCCATCTCATAGCCCTTGGCCGCGTCCTTCCAGACCGGGTCGTCCGCCTTGTTGAAGAAGAAGCCCGCATTGCCGGTATATTCCGGGTAGATGTCGATCTCGCCCGCCGTGATGGCCTTGCGCACCACCGGGGTCGCCCCGAGCTGGATCCGGTCCTGGGTCTTGATGCCGTTGGCATCGAGGGTCAGCAGGATGATGTTGCCGAGAACCGAGCCCTCAGTATCGATCTTCGAGGAGACGACCACATCGGCCTTGGCGGCATGGGCTGCGGCCAGGCCAAGGGCGACAGCGAAGGTTAAGGACTTGAGGACGGTCTTCATGCGAATCCCCCTGAGGAACGGTGCCCTGGTGTTTTTAGGACAGATCCGCCGTTTAGGCAGTAGGGGGGCGGGGAAGACTTCTGATGAGACATAAAAAGATTGTGTGAACACGGCAAAGGCCCGCCGGAGGAACCTTCATCCTCCGGCGGGGACGACCGCCCAGCGCGCTCGGGGGCCTCGTCAGGCGCTCAGGGTCGTCGGAGGCTCCTGGGCGATGGTGAAGCGGACCTGGGCCTGGGGACGATGGTCCTCGGACAGGAGCCGCCAGGTCTGCTCGGCGTCCATGCGGCTCTCGAAGGGCCCGACCACCCGCTCGGTGCCCTGGACGATGGTTTCGCAGTCGCAGGAGGTGTACTCGCCGCCGACCACCCAGAAACGTGCCTTAGTCATGATCGATCTCCGTTGCTGAAAAGAGTTTGAGGTTCGCCGATGCTCATTCGGCCGCCTGAAGCTTGGCCGGATTCTGGAACTGGGCGGTCTCGGTCGATTCCGCCATCGCCGTGGTGGAGGACTTGCCGCCGGTGATGACCACCGAGACCTGGTCGAAATAGCCGGTGCCGACCTCGCGCTGGTGCCGGGTGGCGGTGTAGCCGTCGGCCTCGGCGTCGAATTCGCGCATCTGGAGCTCCGAATAGGCGCCCATGCCGCGCTCGCGGTAGCCGCTCGCCAGTTCGAACATGCCGTAATTGAGCTGGTGGAAGCCGGCGAGGGTCACGAACTGGAACTTGTAGCCCATGGCGCCGAGCTCGCGCTGGAACTTGGCGATAGTGGCGTCGTCGAGCTTCTTCTTCCAGTTGAAGGACGGCGAGCAGTTATAGGCGAGGAGCTTGCCCGGATAGCGCTTGTGGACGGCTTCCGCGAACTTCCTCGCATCGTCGAGATCCGGGTGCGAGGTTTCCCACCACAGGAGGTCGGCGAGCTCCGCATAGGCGAGGCCGCGGGCGATGCAATGGTCGAGGCCGGTGCCCTCCTTGAGGCGATAGAAGCCTTCCGGCGTGCGGCTGTCGGGCTCGATGAAGGGCCGGTCGCGCTCGTCCACGTCCGAGGTGATGAGCCGGGCCGATTCCGCGTCGGTGCGGGCCATGATGAGGGTCGAGGTGCCCATCACGTCGGCGGCGAGCCGGGCGGCGATGAGGTTGCGCTCATGGGCCGAGGTCGGGATCAGCACCTTGCCGCCGAGATGGCCGCATTTCTTCTCCGAGGCGAGCTGGTCCTCGAAGTGCACGCCCGCCGCGCCGGCCTCGATATAGGCCTTCATGATCTCGAAGGTGTTGAGCGGCCCGCCGAAGCCGGCCTCCGCATCGGCCACGATGGGCAGGAACCAGTCCCGCTTGGCCCCGCCCTCCGCATGCTCGATCTGGTCGGCGCGCTGGAAGGTGCGGTTGATGCGCCGGCACAGCTCGGGGCCGGAATTGGCCGGGTAGAGCGACTGGTCGGGATACATGGCGCCGGCCACGTTCGAATCCGCCGCCACCTGCCAGCCGGAGAGATAGATCGCCTCGAGGCCCGCGCGGGCCATCTGCATGGCCTGGTTGCCGGTCATGGCCCCGAGGGAATGGACATAGGGGCGCTCGTGCAGGAGCTGCCAGAGGCGCTGCGCGCCGCGCTCGGCGAGCGTATGGGCGATGGGGAAGGATCCGCGCAGCCGGGCGACGTCCTCGGCCGAATAGGGTCTGCGGATACCGTCGAAGCGCCCCTCGGGAGCGGCGGGGATCAGGCCTTGCAGGGAACCCGGGTTCGGCTGGGCATTCATGATTGGCATTCCTTTTACATTTCTTGACAAAACGATCCTGCGAGCCAGAATTGTTGCAGGGCAGCAGAGCGTCCTGCTTTCATAATCCGCGAAGAAGAATTTGTTTCAACGACGGATTTCAAAAGAAAAGTCGCGCTGTAAAGCTTTGACTCCACTGGTCGTGTAAAATTGTAAAAAGATTTACAAATGGATGAGAGCAGAAAGCTTTTCGTGGGACCCCGGCTCAAGCGGCTGCGGCGCGAGCTCAACATGAGCCAGTCCCGCATGGCCGAGGAGCTCGGGCTTTCCCCGAGCTACCTGAACCTGATGGAGCGCAACCAGCGCCCGATCACCGCGCAGGTGCTGATCCGCCTCGCCCACGCCTATTCCCTCGACCCGCGCGAGTTCGCCAACGACGATCACGAGCGCACCGTGTCGGAGCTGGAGGAGATCTTCGCCGACCCGCTCTTCCGCTCGACCCCGGTGGCGCGGCTCGAGCTGCGCGAGACGGTGGAGAGCGCTCCCTCGCTGGTCGATGCGGTCAGCCGTCTGTACCGGGCCTATCAGGCCATGCGCGGCGCCCGCGAGGCGGTGACGCCGAGCCTCAGCGACCGCGACCGGGCGGAGGATGCCCCGCAGGTCAACCCGGTCGACCGGGTGCAGGAGCTGATCCACGAGGCCAGGAACCATTTTCCCGAACTGGACGAGGCCGCCGAGGCCCTGGCGTCGGACCTTTCCATGACGGGCCACGAGCCCTTCTTCGCCATCGCCGAGCGCCTGCATGCCAGGCACGGGATCCGGGTGCGCGTCATGCCGGTCGACGTGATGCCGGACAGCCTGCGCCGCTACGATCACCACCGGCGCCAGCTCCTGATCTCCGAACTGGTGGATCCTTCCGGCAGGACCTTCCAGGCCGCCTACCAGCTGGCCTTCGCCGAGATGCGCGAGACCATCGACGCCCTCGCGGCCCGTCTCGAGCCCACGGACGGACCGGCGCGGCGGCTCCTGCGCGTCTCCTTCGGCAATTACTTCGCCGGCGCCCTCATGATGCCCTACGGCAGGTTCCATGCGGCCGCCGAGGCCCTCGGCTACGACGTGGAGGTGCTGGGCGCCCGCTTCGGCGCGAGCTTCGAGCAGGTGGCGCACCGGCTCACGACGCTGGCCCGTCCCGCCGCCCGGGGGATCCCATTCTTCCTGGTCCGGGTGGATTCGGCCGGCAACGTCTCGAAGCGCTTTTCCTCGGGCCGCTTCCCGTTCTCGCAATTCGGCGGCACCTGCCCGCTCTGGAACCTGCACTCCACCTTCCGGACGCCCGGCCAGGTGGCCACGCAGGTGATCGAGCTGCCGGACACCTCGCGCTGGTTCTCCATCGCCCGCACGGTCAGGCGCGCCTTCAACCCCTGGGGGGCGCCCGATCCGCAATTCGTGGTGGGTCTCGGCTGCGAGCTGAAATACGCCCACCGCCTCGTCTATGCGCGCAGTCTCGACCTGTCCTCGGCCGACGCCACGCCCATCGGCATCAATTGCCGCCTGTGCGAGCGCGCCGCCTGCCCCCAGCGCGCCGCCCCTCCCCTGATGCATGCGCTGATCGTCGACGAGATGAAGCGCGGCGTCTCGCCGTTCGAGTTCGACGCGACTTAAAGCATCGGACCCAAAAGTGGACTTGCACTTTTGGGATTTATCCGATGCTTCTTCTCTTGGCTGGCGCATCGGATGGACCGGAAAAACCGGATCCACTTTTCCGTCCGATGCGCTAGAGAGATCAGGCCCGCAAGCGCTTCGGCATCGGGTCGTCGAGCCAGTGATCCAGGAACCGGTCCAGCCAGCGCGAGACATGGGGATCGTGCTGGAAGCGTCCGGCGAGCTGGCGGACACGATCCTGTGCGCCCGGCATTCGCAGCCGCTCCTCGGCCACCACGGTCCAGCGGCACAGCATGGCGTGGGTGACCTCCGGGTGGAACTGGAGGCCGAAGGCCTTCCTGCCGGCCCGGATCGCCTGGGTCGGGAAATCGTCGCCCTGCGCCAGGGTCTCGGCACCGGAGGGGCAATCGAAGCCTTCCCGGTGCCAGTGATAGACGTGGCTCGGCCAGGGCACTCCCCAATCCGCGCTCAGGGCCTCGCCGGCGGGGGTCGCCAGCAAGGGGTAATAGCCGATCTCGGCCCGGCCCTCGGGATGCGCCCAGACGCTGGCGCCGAGCTGCTTCGCCATCATCTGCGCGCCCAGGCAGAGGCCGAGAAAGGGCTTGTCCTCCCTGAGCGGCACCTCGATCCAGTCGATCTCCGCCTTGACGAAATCGTCCGGGTCGTTGGCGCTCATCGGGCCGCCGAAGATCACGGCTCCCGTATGCTCGGCCAGGGTTCGGGGCAGGGGATCGCCGAAGCGGGGGCGACGGATATCGAGACGGTAGCCGCGCTCCACGAGCAGGCGCCCGACCCGGCCGGGGGTCGAGTGCTCCTGGTGCAGGACGATGAGAACGGGTGCCCTGGACGGTCGCCTAGGCATGGCGGCGATCCGATGCCAGGGCGCTCATGGGGAAATGGGAGCGGTCACGCGGGAACATGAGCCGATTATTCGGGACAAGGCGCGTTCTCCGCAAGAGGGTTCCGGCGGCCGGACGAACTCGGCCATGCCGGGTAAACTGAAGGATGCGCTATCCAAAGAGTGGAGCATCGGACCCAAAAGTAGGTCCACTTTCGGGTCCGATGCTCTAGGCAAGGGCGGGCGTGTGCCCTAAGATGAACACCGTAACAATATCATGGGTTAGTGTGGTTCCACCCGGTTTTTGCTTGGATGTGCAAAAATGATAGAAGCGTCTGATTCTCCAGGCTTGAAGTCCAGACCATCCTGCGCATCTTGCTTCCGTGCCCTGCCGGGCCATCGGCGGGCGCCCCAGCGTGAAAGAGAGTGAACCCGTGACCGACAGCGTAACGAGCAATGGCGATCTCAACGGCCTGCGGATTCTCGTCGTCGAGGACGAAGCCGCGATCTCCCTGCTCCTGGAAGACATGCTTCTGGATTTCGGCTGCGAGGTGATCGGCCCGGCAGCCCGGCTGTCGGCGGCCCTCGATGCGGTGGCGCGCGAACAGGTCGACCTCGCCATCCTGGACGTGAACGTCGCCGGCGAGCCGATCTATCCGGTGGCCGAGGCCCTGGCGCAGCGCTCGATTCCGTTCGTCTTTTCGACGGGCTACGGCAGTGCGGGCATCCGCGACGCTTTCCGCGACCGTCCCGTGCTGCAGAAGCCCTTCGCCCAGCACGACCTGAAGCAGAAACTGCTGATCGCGCGCGGCAAGACCGCCTGAGCCCCGCCTCCTCAAGGCCTCATCTGTGGCGTGAATGCCGCAATCGTTCACCCTGTGCTGCAAAACACATATTTCATGATGTGAATCGGCTTTGCTCCTGAGCGCTTCCTGCTAAGTTCCAGCAACGTTAGAGCAGGTAACCCATCAGTCGAGCCGGTCCTCCATGTCTTTCCGATCCTTCAGGCTTCTGGCCGCTGCAAGCGTCCTGGCGCTTTCCCTCGCCGACGCGCAGGCCCAGGCGCCCGTGCCGCGCCAGGCGCCCGCCGCGGGCTCCATCGTGGCGGCCAAGGGCGGCGAGGAGATGCGATTCGTGCGCGAGGATCTCTGGCGGGCCGCCCAGCTCCAGCAGAGCCTTGTCGGCGGCGATACCCTGCGCACCAACGCCATCGGGAACCTGGCCATCCTGTTCAAGGACCAGACCCAGATCCGCGTCGGCCGCAACTCGACCCTGACCGTCAACGACGTGGCGGGCGGCGACGGCGGGAATACGCAGCTCAGCCTCCAGGCCGGCAACATCTGGGCGCGCGCCGCCCGCGGCGGTTCGGGCGTGGACGTCAAGACGCCGGCCGCGGTCGCGGCAATCCGCGGCACCGACTGGTCCCTGTCGGTGGACGGCGCCGGCAAGACCTCGCTGATCGTGCTCGAAGGCGTGGTCGAGCTCACCAATCCGCGGGGGTCGGTGACGGTCCGCCAGGGCGAGGGCGCGGTGGCGGCGATCGGGCAGGCCCCCACCAAGTTCGTGCTCGTGCGCCCCAACGACCGCGAGCAGATGCTGTTCTACCTGACCCTCCGCGATGGCCTGACCTGGCTGCCGGCCACTCCCCTGCGCGGGTCCGCCCGGCAGTCCGAGCGCGCCCGGATCGAAGCGATTCCGCCGGAAAGCCGTACGGCGGAAGACTGGCTGACCCGCGCCGAGGTGGCCCTGGTCCTGGACGGGTACCAGGCGGCCGCCGCTCCCCTGGCCGAGGCTCGCCGCAGATCGCTCAATGCATCGCAGCGTGCCCGCGCGGACCTCGTCGAGGCCCTGATCGCGGGCGCGGAGCGCCGGTGGAGCGACTCCGCCGCCCTCTTCGCCCGTGCCGAGCGCGGCCTCGACGCCAAGCGGCGCGTGTCCGCCGTCTACGGCCGCTACATGGCCGCTTCGCTGGCCCAGCCGAACCGTGTCCTGCCCGAGCCCGGAATCGCCCCGAACAGTCCGGAAGCGGCCCTCGCGCATGCCTTCATCGCCGGGTTCCGGCAGGATCTGAACGCCGCGGCCGATCTCGCGGACGCCGCCGAGAAACGCTTCCCGAACGACCCGCAGATCGGCGTCTTCTCCTCGCAGCTCTCCCTGGCCCTCAACCGCCGCGACCGCATGCGCGCCTCGCTGGAACGCGTGCGGGCGGCGGATCCGAACGATCATCTCGTCCTGGCCATGAGCGGCCGGATCAGGGCCGACGTGGACAGCAACCGCAAGGCGGCGCTCGCCGACCTGAAGCAGGCCCTTAAAGCCGCGCCGGGCAATGCCGAGATCTGGAACGAGCTCGGCCTGCTCTATGCAGACCTCGACGCTCTCGTGGAGTCGGAGGCGGCTTTCCGGCGCGCCATCGCGCTCGATCCCCACGGTCCCGTTTCCTATGCCAACCTGTCCTTCATCCTGCTCGACCAGAGCCGCGTGGAGGAAGCGGGAATCCTGATCGACAAGGCGCTCGATCTCGATCCCGATTTCCACGTCGCCTATATCGCGCGCGGCCGCTACCTCCTGCAGAAGGGCGACATGCCCGGCGGCCTCGAGTCCATCCTGGCCGGCTCGGCAGCCAACCCCGCCTATGCCAACGGCCTGGTGGCAGCCGCCGTCGCCTATTACCAGAATGGCGACATCGAACTTGCCGAGCAGACCTTCGACAATGCGGACCGGCTCGATCCGAACGATCCCGTCACGGCGATCATGAGGACGGCGGTGGCGCTGGATCAGTACCAGGCCGACGACGCCGTGAGGTTCGCCCGCGAGGCCGTGAAGCGCTCCCGCAACCGGGGCGGCGATTATGCCGGCCTCTCAGCCAACCGGCAGAGCGGCAGCTATCCGGCGGACGCCTATCGGTTCATCGGCCTGCATGAATGGGGCCGCTTCTACGGCGACCGCACGTTCGATCCTTTCCAGGCGACTAGCTATTTCGACCAATCGGCGAATGTCAGCCCGCGGCTGTTCACGGGAAGCCCGACCCTGACGGGCGTGGAAACCGGAAGCGACGACGGGCTCGCGGCGGCCAATCTCGTCATCCAGGGCCTTCTTTTCGATCCGCTCGCGCTCGGCGGGCGCATCGGCCGCATCGACATCCTGCGGCGCCCCTTCGTCGATGCCGAGGTGGGCGGAACCTGGATCTCCCAGGACGGCAAGACCGGCTGGCGAACGGAGGGCCTGGTCACCGGCTTCTCGAACGAGCCGATCCCGACGGCGTTCAGCTTCTCGGCGGGGCGCCTGCACGACAACGGGCTCTACACCTACGATCGGGAGAGGCTCGACAGCGCGGCCTTCTTCATCGGCTCGGCCCCGTCGGCGGCCGACCGCTTCCTGATCTTCGGGACCTTCGCCAAGAACGAGCCCGGGGCGTTCAGCTCCCTGTCGCCGACCGTCTTTGCGACGAATCCCCCGATACCCGGAGCCTTCTTCAACAACGAAGCGCGGGAAACGATCGATTATCAGCTGGGTGCAGGCTGGAGCCATACCTTCGGCTATCGCAACGTGCTGACCGCCGCGGTCTTCAGCGGGCGGGTGGAGAGCACGACCGATACGCACCAGGCCGGCATCGCCTCCGACCTCGTTCTGTTCGAACTCCTCAAGCACGAGAAGACCCGCACGACGGCGACGGTCGTCGCCGTGAACCACATGATCGGGTTCGACGACGTCACCCTGCGCTATGGCGTCGAAGCCATGACCGGAAAATCGCGCGTCAGGATCCATCAGGACTATACGGGCATCCCGATCCCCGGCTACTCGGACGCAGCCATCGATGCCGAGTCACCCTTCACCGGCAGCCGTTTCTATGCGGATGCCTTCTGGCGCCCTTCCGACTGGTTCGAGGCGCAGGTCGGATTGGAACGGGTCATGGTTGACCAGGAGGGCGCGCCGGCTGACGAGGACGTTCTGCCCCGCGCGGGCATCGCAATCGCGCCCTTCGAAGGGCAGTGGCTGCGGGCCGCCTACCGCAGCGACGTCGTGTTCCCGTCGACCTACACGCTCTCGTCCCTGACCACCGTGGGCCTCCTGCCGAACGTCATCCCCCTGGATCTCGGCGGCAAGGTCGACACCCTGGCGCTGCGCTGGGATGCGGAATGGTCGCCGCACTTCTTCACGGCGGTCGAGTATCAGCGGCAGGACATCGATTCCCTGAGCCTTCCCATCCCTGAGACCTATGCGACGCTCGACGCCGACAAGGCGCGGATCGAGCGGGTGGCGGCATCGGCCAATGTCTGGCTGGGACACGGCATCGGCCTGTTCGCAACCGTCGGCACGGCCTCGTCCGAAATCCAATCGGGGCCGGCCGCCGGTTTGCCCGTCCCCTTCGTGGCGGAGCGCTTCGCCCGGGCGGGCGTCACCTTCGTGCATCCGAGCCGTCTCAGGCTCACCGTGGCCCAGACATTCCTGGGAGACCTCACGAGTTCGACTCCCCTGGGGGATTTCGTCGGCATGAAGCTGGACGATTACTGGACCACCGACGCGTCCGTGACATGGGAGACGCCGGATCGGAGGCTCGTTTTCGGGCTGACGGTGCTCAACCTGTTCGATAACGGGTACGAAGTCCTCGCCAAGCTCCCCGGCCAGGGCCGCACGGTCGCGGCCAGCGTGAAGGCGCGGTTCTGAGGTGGTCGAGTCCGGCCCCGCCCATGCGAGAAGCGGCGAGCCTCTCTGGCGCCACTTCGCCATGGCCGGGCTCGTGGCCGCGCTGCTGATCCCCGTCCTGTTCTTCCCGCCCTTCCGCCTGATCGAGGCGCGGCTCTACGATATCCTCTCTGTCATGGCCCCGCCCCTGCCGGCGCAGCCGGGCGCCGTGGTCGTGGCCATCGACGAGCCGTCCATCGGCGAGGTCGGCCAGCGCTGGCCCTGGTCCCGGGAGCTTCACGCCCGGCTAGTGGAGAGCCTGCGCGCGGCCGGCGCGAAGGTGATCGCCTTCGACATCATCTTCGCCGACCCCACCACGGAGGAGGCCGACACGGCCTTCGCGAAGGCGCTCGGACCTGACGTGGTGCTGGCCGCGGACGACGTGACCACGCCGCTAACCCAAGGCATCCAGGTCACGAGGGTCAGCCCGCTCGATCCGTTCCTGGATGCCGGCGTGGCCGTGGGCGTGGCCTCGGTGGATCTCGACGGGGACGCCTATCTGCGCCGCATGCCGCCGGTGCAGGACAGTCTGGCCGCCGAAGCGCTTCGTCTCAAGGGCGAACCACAGGGACCCACTCCCGCCGGCGCCCTGATCCAGTATTTCGGCCCGGCCCGCTCCTATCCGACCGTGTCCTATTACCAGGCCCTCGATCCGGGGAATTTTCTGCCGCCCGGATTTTTCAAGGATCAGGTCGTGCTGGTGGGCCTCAGCCTGAAGCAGGCGACCTCCGCCGATATCGGCGCGCCCGATACCTTCCCGACGCCCTACACCCTGACCGAGGGCACGCTGACGGCAGGCGTCGAGGTGCAGGCCACGATCCTCGACAATCTCCGCCACAATCTCTACGTGCTGTCCGTGCCCCGGCCCGTCATGGTGCTCCTGGTGATCGCCGGAGCCTTTCTGGCCGCGGCCTTCTCCACCCACGGCGTCTCCTGGCGGACCGGACTGGCGGCCGTTCTCCTGGTTTCCTTCTTCGTGGCCGGCGCATGGGCCGTGCTGCGCTTCGGCCGGGTCTGGGTCCCGCCGGCCCTGCCGGCAGCGGCGGCGCTCGCGGTCTTCGGGACACGTTTCGGGCTGGATTATGCGCGCGAGCGGCATCTGCGCCGCACCGTTTCGGAAGCTTTCTCGCGCTACCTCTCGCCGGACCTGGTGGCGCAGCTCGCGCGCGATCCGGGTGCCCTGAAGCTCGGGGGCGAGCGCCGCAATCTCTCGATCCTGTTCTGCGACGTGCGTGGCTTCACGACCCTGTCGGAGACTCTCAAGGACGAGCCGGAGCGGCTGACCGCCCTCATCAACCGCCTGCTCGACCCGCTCTCCGAAGCGGTGCTTGCGGAAGGCGGCACCATCGACAAATATATCGGCGATTGCGTGATGGCATTCTGGAACGCACCGCTGCCGAGCCCGGACCATCCCCTGCGCGCCGCCCGCGCGGCCATGCGCATGCTGGAAGCCGTCGAAACCCTGAACGACGAGCTGCGGCGGGAACAGGGCGAGGACGCCCCGCGCTTCGCCATCGGGGTCGGGATCAACACCGGCGATTGCGTGGTCGGCAACGTGGGATCGCGCTGGCGCTACGATTACTCGGTCCTTGGCGATACGGTGAACCTCGCCTCGCGCCTGGAAAGCCTGTCCAAGGAATACGGGGTCTCCATCATCCTCGGCCCCGCGACCGCGGAAGCGCTCCGGGAGCATTTCGTTCTGATCGAGCTCGACCGCATCGCCGTGAAGGGGCGTGCCGAGGCAACGGCCATCTTCACCATCCTGGCACCCGCCACGCAGCGTCAGGACCCGGCCCTGGCACAGCTGATGGAGCTGCATCCCACGGTTCTCGACAGCATCGGCGCGGGACGGCGGGTGGAGGCGCTCGAACTCGTCATGCACTGCCAGACGCTCGCTCCCTCCCTGTCGAAATATTACGGGAAGCTCCTGCTCAAGGCCTCCGCCATCCCGGAGTGATTTTGCGAACGAATTGCAAGTAAAAACAAAGTCTTGCGCTCGAGAAAACACGGTCTATAAGGTCGCCTCGTCTCCCACAGAACCCTCTCGTCAAGCATCGCGCCATGGACAAGATTCAAAAACTTGCCCTGGGCAGCATATTCGTCGGAACCATCGTTCTCGCCCTAAAATATGCCGCCTATTACATCACGGGCAGCATAGCGCTTTATTCGGATGCGCTGGAGAGCATCATCAATGTTGTGACGGCGATCGCGGCCTTCATGGCCGTGCGCCTGAGCGCCGCGCCCGCCGATGCGAACCATCCCTACGGGCACCACAAGGTGGAGTATTTCTCCGCCGTTCTCGAAGGCGCGCTGATCATCGTGGCGGCGCTGGCGATCCTGCGGGAGGCCTATTTCGGGTTCCTGTCGCCGAAGATGATCGATGCCCCCGCGCAGGGCCTTGCCATCAATGCGCTCGCGGGCGTGATCAATGCCGCCTGGTCCTGGCTCCTGATCTCCAAAGGGCGGCGCATGCGCTCGCCGGCGCTCGTGGCCGACGGCCGCCATCTCATGACCGACGTGGTGACCTCGGTGGGCGTCATCTTGGGCCTGCTGCTCGTTCCGATCACGGGCTGGCACTGGCTCGATTCCGTTCTTGCGGCCATGGTGGCCCTCAACATCCTCTGGTCCGGCTGGGGCCTGATGAAGGAAAGCATCGGCGGCCTCATGGACGAGGCCCTCCCCGAGGCGACCCTGAGCCGCGTGCGCGAGATCATCGCCATCAATGCGGAGGGCGCGATCGAAGCGCACGACCTGCGCACGCGCCACGCGGGCCGGATGACCTTCATCGATTTCCATCTCGTGGTGCCCGGCCACATGAGCGTGACCGACGCCCATGACATCTGCGACCGCCTGGAGCGGGCCCTCAAGGCCGACGTGAAGGACGCGCTCATCACGATCCATGTGGAGCCCGACAACAAGGCCAAGCACGCCGGCATCGTGGTTCTCTGAACTCCAAGAGTTCTTGGAGTTCTTGCGCGGACGCGGCTCCCGTGGCATTCCTGCGCGCATGAACGACCGTGCAGCCCCGACCGTGATCTTCTGGTGGCGCTCCTAACAGGAGCGGCACGTCGTCATGTTTTTCGCAACGAACGTAGCCGCCGTGTGCGGCAGGAAACGTTCGGTTCCATCGATCCAGGTCCTTCGTCACGGCGGCTCCCATCCGGAGAAGCCCCATGCCCGTCGACATCGACCCACGCCCCGTCATCCTGACCGGCGACCGGACCACCGGCCCGCTGCATCTCGGCCATTATGCCGGATCCCTGAAGAACCGCGTCGCCCTTCAGCACACCCACAGGCAATACCTGCTGCTCGCCGACACCCAGGCGCTCACCGACAATGCGTCCGATCCCGCCAAGGTGCGAAAGAACGTGCTGGAGGTCGCCCTCGATTACCTGGCGGTCGGGATCGATCCCGCTCGGACGACGATCTGCGTCCAGTCGGGCCTGCCGGCGCTGGCCGAGCTCACCCTCCTCTATCTCAACTTCGTCACCGTTTCGCGGCTCGAGCGCAACCCGACGATCAAGGACGAGATCCAGGCGCGCGGCTTCGGGCGCGACATTCCCGCAGGCTTCCTCTGCTATCCGGCGGCCCAGGCCGCCGACATCACGGGCTTCAAGGCCAGCGTGGTGCCGGTCGGCGAGGATCAGGCGCCCCTGATCGAGCAGACCAACGAGATCGTGCGCCGCCTCAACCGCCAGATCGGGCGCGACGTCCTGCCCGAGGCCCAGGCTTTGATCCCATCCGTCGGACGCCTGCCCGGCGTCGACGGCAAGGCGAAGATGAGCAAGTCCCAGGGCAACGCCATTCCCCTGTCAGCCACGCCCGATGAGATTCGCGATGCGGTGCGCCGCATGTATACGGACCCCAACCACCTGCGCGCCTCCGATCCCGGCACGGTCGAGGGCAATATCGTCTTCACCTATCTCGACGCCTTCGACGAGGACCGCGCGACGGTCGAAGACCTGAAGGCGCAGTACCGGCGCGGCGGCCTCGGCGATACCGCCGTAAAACGCAGGCTCGAAGACATCCTGCAAACACTCCTTGTGCCTATCAGGGAACGCCGGGCCGCCTTCGCGCAGGATCCCGGCCATGTCCTCGACATCCTGCGCGCCGGCACCCGGGCCGCCCGGGAGCGGACCCAGGCAACCCTCGACGAGGTTCGCTCCGGCCTGGAGCTCTTCGCTCTCGGTGTTCCGGACGGGAAAGTCACCGGGGCCTTTGCCTGAAAACGGAGCGCAGCCGCCACGCAGTGAGGGCCCCGGCGCGCCGGGGCCGTCGTTCCGCCGCTCCAGGCTCGGTTTCCCTGTCTGTATCGCTGCCCGCATCATGAAAAAGTTAATTAACGATTAAGATTTTCAAGTATTCATAAAGTAGCCGACTACATTTTCTGGCATAACTAAGTAGTTCTGCGTAATGACTTGCCTAGGACTGCAAACTTATAACGGGAAAGCCGGGTTGAGCGCGTCGTGGGGGCGTGCACGACCCACGGCGATGTAGGCAGGTTATCGAGACGACAATGCGTTTGCTCAACAATCTCAAGCTGATCACGAAACTCGCCATTCCGGTGGCCTTGTTCATCACAGTGACGATCGGCCTGATCGTCTTCGCCAAGTCCGGCCTCGATACCCTCGCGAGCGAAACTCAGCATATCATCGACATTCAGGCGGCTCGGCGCAGCACCGCGCTCAGCGCCAAGGCCAATGTCAACGATGCCGCGATCCAGGAAAAGAACCTGATCATCGAGACGCAGGTCGAGCAGATCCTGGTCTACGACAAGCGGTTCAAGGATGCGAAGGAGGCCGCGCTCAAGGACTTCGACACCCTCATTGCTCTTTCAGACTCGCCTGACCTCCGCAGGTCCAACGAGGAATTGAAGACGATGGCCGAGGAATACTTCGCCGTCATGGGTCGAAGCATTGCCCATACACAGCTGAACGAAAGCGACGAAGCGTTCAAGTTGTCGACCGGCGAGGGGCAGGCCATCAGGGACAAGGCCATGCGGGCCCTCGACCAGATGATCGGCGACAATATCCAGGCCCTCGAGCGCGAGAAGGTCGAAGCCGCGGAACTTGCCTCCTCCACGTCGACGAACCTCATCATCGCCTCCGTCATCGGCCTATTGACGGCCATGGGGCTGCTCGGTGCGATCGTGATCTACGGCATCACCCGTCCGCTCTCGGGCATGACCACGGCCATGGGCGTGCTGGCCAACGGCGACCTGTCGGTGAGCGTGTCCGGCACCGAGCGCCGGGACGAGGTCGGCGCGCTCGCCCGCGCCCTGCAGGTGTTCAAGGACAACGCCCTCGAGGCCCGTCGCCTCACCGCCGCGCAGGAGGCCGAGACCCAGGCCAAGATGCGCCGGGCCGAGGCGCTCGACCAGCTCACGAAGCGCTTCGAGGCCAATGTCTCGGCCCTGACGCAAGGGCTATCCTCGGCCGCCACCGAGATGGAGGCCACCGCCCAGTCGATGAGCGCCATCGCGGGCCAGACCACCCGGCAGTCCGTCACCGTCTCGTCGGCCGCGCAGCAGACCTCGGCCAATGTGCAGACCGTGGCGGCCGCCACCGAGGAGCTCTCCATCTCGATCCGCGAAATCGCCACCCAGGTGGCCCAGTCCTCGCAGATCGCCGACCAGGCGGTGCAGGGGGCACGGCGCACCGATGCGGCCGTGCAGGACCTGGCCTCGACCGCGGCCCGGATCGGCGACGTGGTGCAGCTGATCAACACCATCGCGGGCCAGACCAACCTGCTCGCGCTCAACGCCACCATCGAGGCGGCGCGCGCCGGCGAGGCCGGCAAGGGCTTTGCCGTGGTGGCCACCGAGGTCAAGGAGCTGGCGAGCCAGACGGCCAAAGCGACCGAGGAGATCTCGGCCCAGA
>JAEWKH010000030.1 GCA_023386155.1 Pseudomonadota bacterium | reverse complement strand
TTTAGGCGTTTCGACTTGGACCCGCACAAGGCTGCCAAGGGCCTCCTGCCCGGACGGCTGCGTGCACCGTCCGGCAGGACCGCATCCCCACCCCGACATCTGCGACGCCTCGCGAGCGCGCCCCTCGTCGGGCGGGGACAGGCAACGATATAGCTGAGCTTGCCCTGCCTGTCAAGAACAAAGTGAGAACATTGTCCGCAGGTTCGCCGAAAAGCTCTCCTCCCCACAAGGGGGAGGGAAACAGCGCCTGCGCCTCGCAGCGACGGATAAGCCGGACTCTCAGATGAGACCTGCGCGGAAAGCAAAGACACCCTCATCGGCACCAGCCTGCCCTCACCCCGGCCCTCTCCCGCCCGGGAGAGGGAGAGGCATTGCGTCCTTCGAAATCGGGATGGCCATGACGGAGGGACAAAAACCTATCAAGGTCAGGCCCGACAGTGCCGCCGCCTCAACTCTCCCGTGGGGAGAGGTCGACGCGCCGGAGGCGCGGCGGGTGAGGGGTCACAGATCCATCCGGAGAAGGCGCATCCCTCACCCGGAGCTGACGGTCGACCTCTCACACGCAAGTCGGAAATGCCCGACTTGCGCAAGAGGATATCGCAGGCAGGCCTGAGCTGGGCGGGAGGAGAAACAGCGCCCGTGCCCCGCACCGAATGACGAGCCATCCTCATCGACGAGGGCAGGGGCTCACGGGCCCCTCAGGCCTTTCGGGCGGCTTCGCGGGGCGCGGCAGCCTGCGGCCTGCCGGGGCCGCCCAGCAGGTCATAGACCCGCAGCCAGAAGCGCACGGCGGCTTGGTTCATGTCCCGCTCCTCGAGAAAAGCCCGCAGCAGCACCTCGGCCCCGGCCCCCTCGCCATAACAGCCCGCCATGACGCGGCTCGCCGCAACCGGATCGAGCCGGCGCCAGAGAGAGGTTTTGTGGGAGCGTGTCCAGGAGGTGGGCATGGCAAGGGGCGTCGGTCGTTGATGTACCGACTGATATCCCAATATGGGATATTTCGAAAGCGAAAATATCGCGGCTGTCAGGGCAGGGGCAGCCGATGCAGAAAACCATCTACTCGCAGCAATACCAGAGGTTATGCGAACTCCTGATCGAGGCGCGCAGGAAAGCCGGCCTCACGCAGGTCGAGGTCGCCGAGCGCCTCGGGAAGCCCCAATCCTTCGTCGCGAAATACGAAGGCGGCGAACGCCGCCTCGATGTGGTCGAGTTCGTCGCCGTGGCTAGGGCGCTTGAGCTGGATCCGAAGGCGCTGATTGATCGGCTGATGCGGGAGTAGAGTAGACTATGTGTCGCGTAACGTCATTCTGCTCTCCCTTTACATCGCGGAAGCGTCTAGTGCGCTAGGACATCTCTCCATGTGTGATGTGTCCGCACTTCTCGCCGCAAAATTCCTAGCAAGGGAACTTGAGTATCTCAACTCAAGGCTGTAGAGCAGCCACCGGGGGGAACTATGTTTGAAAAGCTTAAATATACGCGTCTCGTGACGCCGGGTATATTTATCTATTGCTTAGGATTTGCGCTTGGGTGGGCCACAGGGTGGTATAGCCTCACAATTCCAGACTCTCTTGAGGATTTGCTGAAGCTTGCTTTGGTTATTGGCTTAGGCGCCCTATACAATATGACCTTCTGTAGGGAAATTGCGAACAGGCCATTCTATTCTAAAGTCAATAATAATTTAGTTGTTCAGCTCAGGGCTGTGCTTCCAGAAGAAAAACAGTCGTCTATTACATGGAAGAATGTACGTTCTGTCTTCTATAAAATCGTCGATTCGGATCCATCTTTGATGCGCCAAAGCGAGATGGCTTATTCAAATGGTGCATTGTGGACTGGCGCTGCTGATCTGCGCGCGATCAGCGTGGTCGGTTTAGTGGTTTGGCACTTTGCTGCGGTGGTAGGCAACCAAATAGAGCAGGTCGATTTATTCTGGGATAGAATGCTTGTTCTGTTGTGGGGACTTGTAATAATAAGTATTATATCATTAATTCTTTCATATCTTACCACGAAACGGCAAATAGTAATTGGAAATCAGCAAGTTGAATTCATTTTAACGCATCATCGTGAAGAGCTAAGAGAAGGCTTGTTGCGGACGCTTGGCTCATGATTGAAACGAAAATTGAGGAGGTTAGAAGAGTCCTCAAAAATTGGAATGGTCCAATTGCCGTCGCGTATAGTGGCGGCAAAGACTCCTCTGTAGTTGTCAAATTGGTATATGCTGCGCTATTGAGAGAACCTTCTCTGAGCTCAAAGGTGTCCTTCATCTACTGTGATACTGAGGTTGAGAATCCGATTATTGATAGGTTTGTTAAGTATACACTTGAAAATATATCGCAAGAGATGCGCAATAGCAATTTTCAGTCTGAGGTAAAAATCCTCAAACCGAGAATTGATCAGAGCTTTTTCGTTCGAATAATTGGGCGAGGTTATCCCCCTCCAACAACTTTTTTCCGATGGTGCACGACGGATCTGCGAATACGTCCTGTTCAACATTTCTTGAAAGACGCAGGGCCTAATAGCCTTGTTGTTGTCGGAATGAGGTGGGGGGAAAGTCACCAACGTGACCGTAGTATGACTAAATACGGTACTCAAGAATTTGGCGATGCTGTGATCCAAAAGCAACGGGGGGCTGGATCAACAGCGCATCTTTATATGCCGATTGCAAATTTTGACTTATCCGATGTTTGGTTAACGCTCTATGAGCTAGAAGTGCCGGTGTCCATTGATGTCTTCAAACTCGCTCAACTTTACAGAGAAGGAAGTGGTGAGTGTCCAGTGGTCCGTGAAATGAATGACAAGCCTTGTGCAAGAGCACGTTTTGGCTGTTGGTCATGCACTGTCGTTAGAAGGGACCGCTCTTCTGATAATCTGCTGCAAGCAGGCCATTCTAGCTTGCAGCCCTATGCAGATTTTAGAACGTGGTTGATTGAGTTTCGGCAGAATCCGCTAAAGCGGTGCTTCAAACGGAGGAACGGAACGGCTGGACTTGGTCCCTTCACACTAGCAGCTCGAGGCGAGATTTTGGATCGACTGACCGAATTAGAGCGCCAAGTTAGCGCAGTAATTCTCTCGTCTGAGCAGAGAAGCTATATTGCTCAACTTTGGGAAGAAGATGCATCGTCATCAAAATATCAAGCCCTTGAAGATCCGATTGCTGTTAGCAGCTGATCTCAGGCGCTCTCAATATCGTAAGATCCTATAGTGGATTGACCATCATTATGTGAGTCTTCCGCCCAGTCGCCCGGGCGGAGCCCTTTCCTAAACCCTCATCACTCCGGAATCCGCCGCGCGTATTCCTCCTTCAACCGGGCCCAGTGATCCCAGAACGCCGCCGGTCCCGGCACGTTGCCGGCCGCGCGGGCGGCCAGGATGTCGAGGTGGGCGTGCCAGCCGGCGCTGACATTGAGCAGGGTGGAGCGGTCGGGCACGCGGCGGTGGACGAGGGTGAGCAGAACCTCGGAGCCCTTCTGCTCCAGCGTGAAGGTGACGCCGCCGGTGGAGCCCCAGGTGATGGCGAGCCGGTGGGGCGGATCGAGCTCGGTGATCCGGCTCTCCATCCGGTGCTCCTCGCCGAAGCCGGGCGGGCGCTCGCCGGGCGGGTCGGTGAGCTCGCTGTTGCGCCAGACGAGCTCGACGGGCGCGCCGACCTTCAGCTCCATCTCGCCCGCCGCGAGCCATTGGCGGCGCAGGTCGCTCTGCGTGAGATAGGCCCAGATGCGCTCGACGGGGCCGGGCAGCAGGCGCTGGATCGTGAGCGTGGCCGGTTCGGTCAGCACGCCATAGGGATTGGGGACCGCGAGGTCCATGGTGGCGGAATCGGTCATTGGTCGTCTCCTTCGTCAGGTTGGGCAGGGGGGGACTTCTCGGGTGGGGACTTCTGGGCGTCCTCCTCGCGGAGGAGCCGTTCCAGCACGTCCAGACGCCCGGTCCAGAAGCGCTCGTAGACGGCGAGCCACTGGTGGGCGCTCGCCAGCGGCCCCGGATCGAGCCGGCAGACATGGGTGCGGCCGCGGATCTCGCGCCGCAGCAGCCCGGCCTGCTCCAGCACCTTGATGTGCTTCGAGGCGGCCGCCAGGGAGATCGCGAAGGGCTCGGCAAGCTGGCTCACCGTGCGCTCGCCCTCCGCGAGGTCGCGCAGCATCCGCCGCCGGGTGGAATCCCCGAGGGCGTGAAAGACGGTGTCGAGCCGGGATGTCTGTAATTCAACCATGTGGTTGAATATAGACGCGGGCGTTCGATTAGTCAACCGATCGGTTGAATGATTATGCATGGCCCTCGCCATCCCGGCACAAGGCCGATGGTTCAAGGCCGCATGTTTCCCCTCGATGCCTGAATAGGCGGCTGCTTAGGGCTGAATGCTTACATGGCTTGAAACTGGTCGCCCGCGAACGAAATAGAGTTTCATCGGGAGGGGTAACATGAAAACGCAGCTTCACCAGAGCGTGGCCGCCCATGAGGGCATGATATTCGTCTTGGCTTTCTTTGGTCTTATCGGCATCTCCTTTGGTGCCCTCCTCGTTGGGTACTGGACACAGGTCCGGATCGTTCGCAGCATCTGCCGGCGAGAGAACCGCCCGTTCTCCCATTTCCGGATGGTCAATCCTCTAAGCCCAGTGCAGTGGCACATCATGAAAGGCTTCTACGCCGAGGCGGTGAGGTTGGGGCTCTGGCACAGATGGGTTGGGTCCATCGCGGGCGGCATGCTCGTGACGGTGATCGCCGGTGGTCTCATCTTCATCTTCGGCGAGACCGTGCGATAGGCCCCGCTGGCCCGCGCCTCGCATGCAGCCCTCAAGACGCATCGCTCGTCCCGAACAAACCGTGTAAACTGGCCCGGGGGCGCGGAGAACCGCCATGCCCATCTTCCTGGACCGGCACGACCTGAAGGGCCTGACCGCCGCCGACATCGCCGAGGCGCACCGCAAGGACCTGGAGGTGCAGGGGCAGTATGGGGTGCGGTTCCTGACCTACTGGTTCGACGACAGGCGCGGCACCGCGTTCTGCCTCATCGACGCGCCCGACATCGAGACCGCCATGCGGGTCCACGACGAGGCCCATGGGGAGATCGCCCGCGACGTGATCGAGGTCGACCTCTCCGCCGTCGAGGCCTTTCTCGGCCGCGTCTCCGATCCGGAGCCGGGGCGCAGCGCCGGCGGCAATGTCGATCCGGCCCTGCGCGCCATCATGTTCACCGACATCGTCGAGTCCACCGCCATGACCGAGCGCCTGGGCGATGCGCGCGCCGTCGAGATGGTGCGGGCGCACGACGCCATGGTCCGCCGCGCCCTGCGCGACAAGGGCGGGCGCGAGGTCAAGCACACGGGCGACGGGATCATGGCCGCCTTCGACGACGCGACCGACGCGGTCGATGCCGCCCGGGCGATCCTGATGGCCTTCGAGGCCTTCAACCTGGCGAGCCGCGAGAAGCTGCGCGTGCGCATCGGCCTCGATGCCGGCGAGCCGGTGGCCGACCACAACGACCTGTTCGGCGCCACCGTGCAGATGGCGGCCCGCCTGTGCCAGAGCGCCGAGCCCGACACCATCGTGGTGTCGGGAACCATCACCGGCCTCGTCGCCCCGCGCTTCTCCTTCGTGGATCTCGGCAGCCGAAGCGTGAAGGGCTTCACGCATCCGGTCGAGGCCTTCGCGGTGAACTGGCGGTGAGGGGATGTGTCGTCCCGGACGGGCGAAGCGAAGACCCGGGATCGCGTAACGAGCCAGGCACTGTTCCACTCCCCCTTGCAGGGAGGGGCAGGGGTGGGGGTGGTGCGACCGGGAGAGGGATTCAGCAGGTGAGGCGCAGTAGCGGCCTTGCGCACTCTGAACGAAATGCAGGGCTTGGACCTTGCGACCCCCACCCTCCATCCCTCCCCGCAAGGGGGAGGGAGGATCGTGCCGCAATGTTCGCGCGATCCCCTGCATGCCATGCTTCGAGCGAGAGCGACCTTACCGCCCCTTGCGCCCCTTGTATTTCGGCTTCTGCCCCGCGAAGCCTTGCGTCGAGCGCGCGGCGGGGCGTTCGCGGTAGTTCAGCGGGACCTCGCGGTCGGTGCCGGGACCCATCTCGTCGAGGCCGGGCTTGCGGATGCGCGTGCCCTCGTCGGAGCGGCCCTTGCCGGTCGGGCCGTAGGCGTCCGAATCCTCGTCGCCCTCGCTCGCCCCGTCGGCTGACGGGGGCAGGCCCTTCGGCGGCAGGTTGGCGTTGCGGCCGTACTTGCGCGAGCCGCCGTAGCGACCGGCATCCTTCTCCACGTCGGCCTGGCGCGCCATCGGGTCGTCGCTGATGGCGAGCTCCGTCGCCTGAAGGCGCTTGAGCTCGTCGCGCAGGCGCGCCGCCTCCTCGAACTCGAGATTCGCCGCGGCCTCGCGCATGCGCTTCTCGAGATCGGCGATGACGGCCTTGAGGTTGTGGCCGACCGTCCTGTCGGCGAGGCCGGTATCGACCGTGACGTGATCGCGCTCGTAGACGCTCTCGAGAATGTCCGCGATGTTCTTCTTCACCGATTGCGGCGTGATGCCATGCTCGGCGTTGTAGGCGAGCTGCTTCTCGCGGCGGCGGTTGGTCTCCGCGATGGCGCGCTCCATGGAGCCGGTGATCTTGTCGGCGTAGAGGATCGCCTTGCCTTCCACGTTACGCGCCGCGCGACCGATGGTCTGCACCAGCGAGGTCTCGGAGCGCAGGAAGCCTTCCTTGTCCGCATCGAGAATGGCGACGAGCGCGCATTCCGGAATGTCGAGACCCTCGCGCAGCAGGTTGATGCCGATCAGCACATCGAAGGCGCCGAGCCTGAGGTCTCGGATGATCTCGATGCGCTCCAGCGTGTCGATGTCCGAGTGCATGTAGCGCACGCGGATGCCGTTCTCGTGCATGTATTCGGTGAGGTCTTCCGCCATGCGCTTGGTGAGCGTGGTCACGAGGGTGCGGAAGCCGTTCGCGGCGAGCTCCTTCACCTCGTGCACGAGATCGTCCACCTGGCTGCGCGCCGGGCGGATCTCCACGACCGGATCGACGAGGCCCGTGGGGCGGATGACCTGCTCCACGAACACGCCGCCGGTCTGCTCCATCTCCCACTTGGCGGGCGTCGCCGAGACGTGGATCGATTGCGGGCGCATGGCGTCCCATTCCTCGAAGCGCAGGGGGCGGTTGTCGAGGCAGGAGGGCAGGCGGAAACCGTATTCGGCGAGCGTCGCCTTGCGCCGGAAGTCGCCGCGATACATGCCGCCGATCTGCGGCACGGTCACGTGGCTCTCGTCGGTGAACACGAGGGCGTTGTCGGGCAGGTACTCGAACAGGGTCGGCGGCGGCTCGCCGGGCTTGCGGCCGGTGAGATAGCGCGAATAATTCTCGATGCCGTTGCACACGCCCGTGGCCTCGATCATCTCGAGGTCGAACTGCGTGCGCTGCTCCAGGCGCTGCGCTTCGAGCAGGCGGCCCATGCGGGCGAGTTCCTGCAGGCGGTGCTGCAACTCGTCCTGGATGCCCTTCACGGCCTGCTGCAGGGTCGGGCGCGGCGTCACGTAGTGCGAGTTCGCATAGACCTTCACGAAGGACAGGTCGTTGGTCTTCTTGCCCGTGAGCGGATCGAACTCGACGATGCTCTCGATCTCGTCGCCGAAGAGGCCGATGCGCCAGGCGCGGTCCTCCAAGTGGGCCGGAAACAGCTCGATGACGTCGCCGCGCACGCGGAAGGTGCCGCGGGCGAAATCGCTCTGGATGCGCTTGTACTGCAACGCCACGAGATCCGCGATGAGCTGGCGCTGCTCGATGCGCTCGCCCACCTTCACGGAGAAGGTCATGGCCGTATAGGTCTCGACCGAGCCGATACCGTAGATGCACGACACGGAGGCTACGATGATCACGTCGTCGCGCTCCAAAAGCGCGCGCGTCGCCGAGTGGCGCATGCGGTCGATCTGCTCGTTGATGGACGATTCCTTCTCGATGAAGGTGTCCGAGCGCGGCACATAGGCCTCGGGCTGGTAGTAGTCGTAATACGAGACGAAGTATTCCACCGCGTTGTCGGGGAAGAACGACTTGAACTCCCCGTAGAGCTGCGCGGCCAGCGTCTTGTTCGGCGCGAGGATGAGGGCGGGGCGCTGCGTCTCCTCGATCACCTTGGCCATCGTGAAGGTCTTGCCCGAGCCGGTGACGCCGAGCAGCACCTGGTCGCGCTCGGCGCGGCGCACGCCGTCCACGAGCTCCGCGATCGCTGTCGGCTGGTCGCCGGAGGGCGTGAAGTCGGACTTGATCTTGAACGGGATGCCGCCTTCCGACTTCTCGGGGCGGGGTGGGCGGTGCGGCACCCAGGGCTTGCCGTTCTTGAAGCGCGGATCGCCCTCGGTCAGGAGCCTCGACAGGGCATCGACCGTGGCCGACACGCCGGACCCGGGCGAGAGGTCGCCGAGCTCCTCGGCCACGTCCGGCCCGTCGTCCGGGCCCTTCAGGCCCAGCTTCTTGGCGAGCGCCGGGTCGACATCCGCGATGTCGCCATGGATGAAGGTTTCCTGCGCCCGCTCGGCAAAACCCTCGGCCGCCTCCCGCTCCCGGTTGACCGCCGGATTGAGGAGATCGGCCAGATAGGGATCCAGCGGCTTTAGGTCAGGCTTGGATGCCTTCCCGGTGGAAAGCTTGGGCTTCTTGGGTGATTTGGCCATAGAACGAATATGGTACGAACGCTCCGGGAATGGAAGGGTGAAGGCGGCTATGCCCGATGGTTACGCAACGTTATTTTGTATATTTCATTCAACTGAGCTTTTATGGACATCCAAGCAAGGATAAGTGTTGTGTGGGGGGAGAGATGCGAGCCGTGCGCTGGGGGCTCTTGGTTGGGTTACTTGCTGCTAACGGTCCGGGTTTTGCCGCAGAAGAGCACGTGCCAGGACCGATCGTTAAGGCCTGTGACAGATTGGCGGCGGCCCCGGGAGACATGACAGTTCCGTCTTCCATAAAGCCCGTCTACGATGCTCACTTCGATGCGCCTACGGCAAAGATCGTCTGCGAGACCGCGCTCGAAGCCCACTCCGACATTCCAAGGCTGCGTCATGCTGTAGGGCGTGCCCATCTCATGCTTGGCGAATATAAAGCTGCCGTTCACCATTTCCAAAGAGCCGCGGAGGCTCGCCATGCGTTCAGCCTGACGACGATAGGATGGCTCTATTCCAATGGCATCGGTGTTGAACGCAATCGCGAAACGGCCAAGTCCTACTACCAGCGCGCTGCCGATGCGGGTGATCCGCATGGAATAGCGAACCTCGCCTACATGCTCGATCTTGGGGATGTCGGAGCACCCGATCATGAAGAAGCCCGCCGCTTGTTCATGCGTGCAGCCAGAATGATTCAGCCTGTCGGTCTCGTCGGACTCGGAGATCAGCAGGCCTTTGGCCTGGATACGCCAAAGGACCTGAAATATGCACGAGAACTCTACGAAGATGCTGCACGCCTCGGAAGTCCGCACGCTATGGTCAATCTCGGCTTCCTTTATCTGGATGGCTCAGGTGTCCCTAAGGATCTCCAGAAAGCACAGTCCTATTTCGAGCAGGCTGCAGAGATAGGATATCCGGCGGCTTGGCGTGGGCTCGGCATCCTCGCCATACGCACCGGACAAGGCCTCGACAGGTTCGAACGCGCACGGCAGCATTTCGAGCGTGCGGCCGCACTCTTCGACCGCGGTGCACTCTACCAACTCGGTCTCCTCTACGAACGAGGTGAGGGTCGCCCGAAGGATCTGAGGAAAGCGCTCGACACCTATCGCGAGGCTGGGAGGGGGGGCTATGTCTCTGCTATGAACCGCCTCGGTGATCTGCTTAGCAGAGCCAGACCCGAGCAGGACCTCTATGAGGCGCGCCAATGGTATGAGCGCGCCGCCGCTTTGAAGTCGGACGAGGGGATCTACGGGCAAGGCCTGATGGCTGAGAGGATCGATGGTGATTATGCCGCAGCCAGAGCGTTCTATGAACAGGCCGCTGGGAACGGTCATGCGGATGCAATGAACCATCTTGCCGTCATGCTGCAGGAGGGGCGCGGCGGAGCCAAGGATCATGTGCGTGCGAGATCCCTCTACGAACGCGCTGCTTCGTCCGGACATCGGTTCGCCATGGCTAACCTGGCCTCTATGATGGCCGCAGGCCTTGGCGGAAAATCCGACCTCTATGGCGCAAGAGCGTGGTTCCTCAAAGCTGCGGAGCAGGGCCATGCTTTCGCTATGAGGCGGGCAGCAAACATGCTGCAGTTCGGGGAAGGCGGCCCGAAGGATCATGTGGCCGCGCGTAGCTGGTATGAAAGGGCAATAAAGGCCGGCGATGAACTGGCACGGGTCTATTTCGGGCTGATGCTGAAGCTGGGCGTGGGAGGACCTGTGGATCGCGAAAGAGCCTATAATGTCCTTGCACAAGCCGCGAAGGACAACCTCCCGGCAGGCATGGTCGCCTTTGCCGAGACGCTGCTCCAGGATGCCAAAAAACCCGAGGATCGGATCACGGCCCGTGAGTATCTGACGCGCGCTTCAAAGGCTGGATATTCGCGTGCCGATTCGGTCCTCCTTCTCCTGGATTTGCAGGGTCGCGGAGTGGTGCCGACCGCCCTCGGCATGCACGCAGCATTTTTGAAAGCAGTCTCGAAGGCTGTTCAGACCATAGGCGGAGATCAAGCACGATATGCTATTCAGGTCGAGGCGGCAAAAGCCGGATCGACCAACGCGATGGTCGAGATCGCGCGGGCCTGGAGGCCCGAATACGACGGCATCGATCCCTGGCTCTATCGCGCTTGGCTGGAACTGGCAGCGTCCGGCGGGAATGCGGAGGCGCTGTTGGAGCTGGGATTCCTTTACCGAAGTGGCTGGGGTGTCGTGCAGGATCACGGGAAGGCTCTGAGCCTGTTCCGGGAGAGTGCGCAACGGGGCAGTGCTGCCGCGGCCAACGAGGTTGCATGGCACTATTACGAGGCGAAGGGCGTCCCAAACGACGACCGACTGGCGAGCCGGTGGCTGCGCAAGGCTGCGGATGGCGACGTGGGTATTGCCATGTACAATCTCGCTCTGGCTCACTTGACCGGCCGGGGCGTCCGGAAGAGTCCTGCGCAAGCGCGCGCATGGCTGGAACGTGCCGTGAAAGGCGGGTATAAATTTGCCGCATCGGATCTGGCCCAGATGCTTGCGAAGGGCATAGGGGGACCAAAGGACGAAGAGCGCGCCGCAAAGCTCTATGCAGAAGGGGCTTCGAGCAGCGCCCTTGCCGCACGTCGATATGCTGAAGTGTTGAAGACGGGCTTCCATGTTAAGACCGATCCTGTCCAAGCCATCGCATGGTTCGAGAGAGCAGCGCGGGATGGCGACGCAGTGGCCATGGAAGAACTCGTCATGGCTTTCACGATTGGCAATGGTGTCGAGCGCAATCCCCGAGCAGCACTCGAATGGCTCGAGCGGATACCGGAGCCGAAGAGTGAGCGCGCTTTATTTTACATTGGCTATCTTCACGAGACCGGAAGCAAAGATGTCCAACCGGATTATGCCAAGGCGTCAGCCTTCTATACGGAGTCGCTGAACAAGGGATATGGGTACGCTTTTTTTCGCATCGGGCTGCTCCAGGAAAGCGGGCGCGGAACGGCCAAGGATCCGCTTCAGGCGAAGAGGAATTTTGAGATCGCCGCAAGTAAAGGCGTGACCGGAGCCATGGTTGCTCTAGGCGATCTCTATAGCGAAGGAAGGATCGTGCCCAAGGATGACGTAGCAGCTCGCCGCTGGTACGGGAAGGCCGCCGATGGTAATTCAAATGAAGGAAAGTTGCGCTTGGCTGGTACATACTATGCTGGTCAGGGTGGCCCGAAGAATCTGGAGCGCGCGCGAGCGATTTACATTCGGGTGGCAAGTGACGGCGATCCAATCGGCATGTACTCGGCGGGACTCATGCTGCGCGATGGCGAAGGTGGCGCTCGAAATCTCGAACAGGCAAGACTCTGGTTTGAGAAATCCGCTCGCGCCGGAAACGCGCGGGGCATGCGTCATCTCGCTCAGGTTTACGAGCACGGTCAGGGTGTGCCTGTCGATTTGAAAGTTGCACGCGAATGGTACGAGAAAGCGGCTCGTGCCGGTGACGAAGTCTCGATGAACGCAATCGGCTTCTTCAGCAAGGAAGGATTGGGCGGCTTTCGTGACGATGTTGCGGCGATCTCCTGGTATCGTAAGGCCATTCAAGCAGGCAGTGCGCAGGGAGCCTACAATCTCGGTTATCTCTATCTGAATGCCTACGGACTGAACCGCGACTTCGCCAAGGCTCGACAGTACTTCACGATTGCCGCCGAACGGGGCAGCCTTTCCGCCATGCATGCTCTCGGATGGATGGCGCACAATGGCCAGGGCGCCGCTCAGAACGAGGAGGTTGCGCACGACTGGTGGCGCAAAGCCGCCCTGCAAGGACATGCATTGTCCATGGCTGCGCTGGCCATGGCATACGAGCAGGGGTGGGGTATCGATGCCGATCCGAAACTTGCGCTTGAATGGCGGGTCAAAGCAGCAAAAGCCGGGGAGATCCGATCAGCTTTCATGCTTGCGGAGAGAGCCCTAGGCAATGGCGGGAGCATAGCGGGATCAGACGCGAGGCACTGGTACGAATTAGCCGCTGAGAAAGGCGATGAAGAGGCGATGGCTCTGCTGGGACGTTTCCTGCTGCAGGGTGAAGGCGGGCCGGTAGACTATACCCGAGCGCGCCAATGGTTCGAGAAAGCTGCTGTAAAGGGCAACACGGATGCAATGTTGTCCCTCGCTCGCGTATACCGCGAGGGGCTCGGGATAGCGCGCAACGAGGACCTTGCGCGCTCTTGGCAGATGAAGGCGGAAGAGGCCGACACCCGCAGGCGTTATCGGCGTAAGCCGGGTTGAGAAGGCGCGATGGATAGAGTGGACTGTCAGGATTCTGGCCGGGCAATATGCTCCTCGGCCTTCCGGCTTCCCCGCCGCAGCGTCCTCACGAGCGGCACCGCGACGAAGTGGACGAGGGGGATCAGGAGGGCGCCGAGGAGGATCCCGAAGAGGCCGGAGGCGGCGGCCGAGACCAGCCACTCCACTGCGCCGGCGAGGCTGGGCACTGCGTGGGCCGCGGCCGCGGCGATGTCGTGGATGGCGTGGCCGAGGCCGGCGAACTCGTAGCCTTCGAGGCCGTGGACGATGATGCCGCCGCCGACCCAGACCATCGCGGCCGTGCCCACGATGGCGAGGGTCTTGAGCAGGACCGGCATGGCCTTCACGAGGCCGCGGCCGAAGCTCCTGGTGAGGGGCGCGAGGAGGCGGTCCGTGTGCAGAGGCTCGCCGTCATCCCCGCGTCGCAGCAGGGCCGAGACCGGCCTGCGGCTGCGGGCGAGCGCCACGCCGGCATCGTCCGCCTTCACGATCAGGGCCACGCCGCCATAGACCAGCGCCGTGATGCCGATGCCGACGACGGCGAGCACCACCGCCCGCATCCAGGTCGAGCCCAACGGGATGCTGGCGAGGGTGATGGCCATGATCTCGGCCGAGAGGATGAAATCCGTCTTGATGGCGCCGTTCACCTTCTCGTCCTCGACGCTCTTCGCCGTCCGGGTGGCTGCGCCGACGGCCCTTTCGTGCTCGTGGGCCCCATGGGGAGACAGGGCCTCGAACACCTTTTCCGATCCCTCGTAGCAGAGATAGGCGCCGCCGATCATGAGGAGCGGCGTGATGGCCCAGGGGGCGAACAGACTTAAGATGAGGGCCACGGGCAGGAGATAGATCAGCTTGTTCTTGAGCGATCCCAGGGCGATCCTGCCGACGATCGGCAGCTCCCGCGCGGCGGAGAAGCCCGTCACGTAGCGCGGCGTCACGGCGGCATCGTCGATCACCACCCCGGCGGCCTTCGCGCCCGCCTTGGCCGCCTGGGCGGCCACATCGTCGAGCGAGGCGGCCGCGACCTTGGCGATGGCCGCGATGTCGTCCAGCAAGGCGATCAGCCCGATGCTCATGGAGGCTCCTGTCGAAGGTGGTCAAGCGTGGCCGTCGGAATCAGCTACACGGCTGCTCCAGCTTCGACAACGTCTTGAGACGTGATTGGGTGCAGGATGACGCTTCTCCCTCATGCCGCCTTGCGGGCGAGATAGCGGCCGTCGGCCGTCGCGGTGATGCGGCCGTAGCGGACGAGCGTCAGGAGCGCCTGCTCGATGCGCGGCTCGATGCGCTTGCCGCCCCGCTTGAAGCCACGCGCCAGCGCCGCCGCGTCCATGGGGCGCCCGGCGGACAGGAGGGCCTGCTCGACCGCGAGCGAATCCTCGTGCCGGTCCTTCGGGAAGTCCGGCAGGGCGCGGTCGATGGCCACCACGTTCGTGGCGAGGTCGAGTTCCTCGGCCTTCGCGGCGGCCGCGCCCTTGGCGAAGCGCGGGATCTGGTAATCGGGCCTGAGCCAGCGCACATGCCCCGCCGCCTCTTCCTTCGCCCGCTCGGCATTGAGCGCGACGAGCCGTTCGAGGATCTCCTCGTCGGTGAGCGTTTCGGGCCAGCCATAGGCCTGGAACACGAGGCGGTCGATGTCGTCGTGATAGCTTTTCAGCGTGAGGATCAGCCCCTCGTCCTTGATGCGCTCCTCGTCGGGGGTGAGGGCAAGGGCCATGCCCGGTGTCATCCCCGGCGAGCCGGAGGCGAGGGAAGGGGATCCACGATCAGGCGCAGGGAGCCCTCTCCCCCCTTGTGGGGGAGAGTTGGAGAGGGGGGTGCTGGCGCCAGAGCCGGACAGGCTGTCGCCCACACCCCCACCCCTGACCCCTCCCCACAAGGGGGAGGGGGATTTGAAGCGTCCTGCTTCCATTGCCTTCAGCTTCTCCAGCACATTGTACATCTGCGTCAGCGTGAGCTTCGGATGCTCGGCCTGACGCTGCTTTCGGAACGCATCGAGTTCCTTCGCAACGGCGCGGATTTCGGCTTTCAGGGACTCGGGCGGATCGGGGAAGGGGAAGGGATCGAAGACTTTGGATTTTACATAAACAGGCGTCGGTCCTAGTAATCCACCTACATGATCTGACCAAATGGCGTGAGCGCGCGATGATAAAATCCCAAGTAGAAGCGCATCTTCTGATGCGATAACGAGAAGCTTATTGTCTGGCAAAATATCAGTTGTAAGAAATTGAAACACCCGGTGTTTCATAGTTTCTACAGTAGCAATTATCCGCGGCAGCCCTTTCCAGCTCTTCCTCGCATCCGGATTATTCTCGCCAAAAAGCCACCAATTCTCACGTCTATAATTTCTAGGATTTAGATCTCTCTCCGGTTTAACAGCAGTAAGTAGATGCTGGTAAACTTTGGGAAACCGCTGGCGCACCTCGTCGGCATGCAATCCATATAGATCGATAACCATGACATCGCGAGGGTATGAAGTAAGATCGCGACCGTTGCGATAGCGCCGAATGTGGCTCTCTATCCCTATAAGGTGCCCTAAGCCAAAATCGGCAGCTTGCTTTTGCGAAATTATAAAGCCTGCTCCGTGCAACTTTACTCCGGGAGAGCATAGTCCTTCGTTCGATTGCAGCCGATTGGTTCTTGTAACATCTATGCCAATCGTCAAATTTGGATTGATGAACCCGTGACGTTCATAAAAGGATATGAGTGGGTCATCCGTGTCTAAACGCTCCTCTGTTGAAACTTGGCACAGAACGCCATCGCGCACTCCTTTCTCGGCGACAGTCATTGCGATGCGCACATCAGCAGCGTCTTTCGTAGCCTTCGTCCACGGATGGTCCGGGATCGCCATGACGAACGACACGGGCGTCTTCGCCTCCATGCGCTTCTTCATCACGCGACGCGAGAATTCCTGCGTGATCGAGTTGGTGGTCACGAAGCCGAAGCGGCGGAGCGGTGAGCCCTTCGCAGTCAGGAACTCCGCCGCGCGGTCCCACCAGTACATGACGAAATCGGCAGAGTCGTTCATGTGCTTGTGCGCGGCCCAGAGCGCTTCCGTGTAGGCATCGCCCAAACGGGCGCGCAGGTCCTTGCCGCCGATGAACGGCGGGTTGCCCACGATGAACTCCGCCTCGGGCCATTCCGGCCTGCGGGCGTTCGGATAGGTCTCGATGCGCCTGCCGTCCTTCTCCGCCACCTGCGGCACGGGATAGCCGTCCCAGGTCAGCACTGCGTCGTAGCCGTGGCGCCTGCCGAAATTGATGTTCTCGAAGGCGCGCAGGATCGGCTCCGACGGATGACCGGTGCGGTTGCGGTAATGCTGCTGGAGATAGCCGATCCACACCACGAGTTCGGCAATCGCCGCGGCGCGCGGGTTGAGTTCGAGGCCGAGGAACTGGTGCGGATCCACGGTCTCGCGGTCGAGGCCCATGCTCTCCGGCTCGCCGAGCTGCGCCAGCGTCTCCAGCACCTCCCCTTCGAGCTTCTTCATCAGCTCCAGGGCCACATAGAGAAAGTTGCCGGTGCCGCAGGCGGGATCGAGCACGCGGGTGGCGCAGAGCTGGCGATGGAACGCGCGCACGATGGCAATCGCCGCCTTCTCGTCGCCGGTCTCCTTCGCGTGCTCGGCCTTGCGCAGGGCGTTCTGCCAGTCCTCGCGCAGGGGCTCCATGACGGTCGCCTCCACGAGGCGCAGCACATAGGCGCGCGGCGTGTAATGGGCGCCGAGCTTCCGGCGCTCCGTTTTGTCGAGGGCCTGTTCAAGCAGCGTGCCGAAGATGGCGGGGTCGACCTCGGTCCATTTCGCCTTCGAGGCTTCCCACAGTTCGCCGATGTCCTCCCGGCCCAGCGGGAAGGCGCGCGCCTGCTTGAACAGGTTGCCGTTGAAGTGGCGCAGATGCTTCTTGAACAGGGAATAGAAACGCCGCTCGTGCTGCGGTTCGTCCATCTTCACCCAAAGCTCCTCGAGCAGCGGCGCGAAGGCATCGGGATGATCGATGCACTCCTTCAGCAGCTGCGTGAAAGCGCCTTCGGGCAGGAGCTCGACGTCCTCCGCGAACATGGTGAAGATGCAGCGCATGAGGAAATGCGCCACGTCCTCCGCATGGAAGCCGCGCTCCTCCAGTGCCTTGCTCACCTGTGCGAGGCGCCTGGCGATGTCGCGCGTGACGCGGGCCGATTCCCTCGACGGATCGAGCGCATGCGGCTCCTGCCAGACGCGCCTCAGGAGCGTGCGCGTCGCCTCGTCGCGAAGATCCTCCATGTAGATGCGAAACTCGTTGCGGTCCGGGAAGTGGCTGTAGGCGCGTCCGGTTCCGGTGAAATCCGCGTAAAGCTCCAGGCAATGGCCGACATCGCAGACGATGATGAAGGGCGGCGCGGGATGGTGCGCATCGAGCAGGAAGACGTAGGATTCCGCCTGCTGCCGCGCATTCTTCATCATCACGTCCCAGCCGCGGGCGATGCTCTTCTTCCCGAGATCGGCGGGCTCTTCGGCGAGCATGGAAAGCTGGCCGGGAATGGCCTTCTGCTTGCCCGGCAGGCGCGACTGCTTGGCCTCCAGGATGAAGGCGTTCTTCCTGTAGAGGTCGATGCGCTTCGGTGCCGTCGTCGCGTCGGTGTCGCGCGGGCGAACGGCGCGCTCGAACACGTAATCGTTCAGCTCCCGCTCCTGGCCGGACGGCTCGGGGCGCGGCACGCCGATGACATCGCAGAGCTCCGACAGGAACATCTGGTAATTGGCCCGCTCCGCGCCGCCCTCCCGGGCGGTCCATCGGGTGATGAAGGCTTCGACGGGATCGGCGGGAAGAGGCATCGGGTGCGAACGTTGCTATGAAACGATTCGCAACCGGTATTTGTAGATTGCCCTTCTGTGAGCTCTTCGTATGGGCAGTGCTGCAACGTAAGGTTCAGAACGGCCCCTCGGGAACGGTTCCGGCCTCGCGAGGCATCCTGCTCCCGCCCATCAACAATGATGCCGTGAGGGCAGGCTCATACGATGCTTTGGGCGGGAATGTTGAAATGAGGCCGGGGCCTTGCCCCTGTGCCATTGCCATGCGGGAGGACCCGCGAATGCGGGCAGGCGGGCGGTCGGGGTCAGGCGGTGAACGCCGTCGGACCCCTCAGATAGGCTTCGATGCGGTCGATCTCGACCTCGGTTTCGTCCGGGGACACGGGCTCCTGCGGAGCCTGCTGCATCTCGGTGAGGGGCAGGTCCTCGACCGGGTCGTTCACGGGGGCGAGGTCGTTCAGGGCCTCGTTGACGGCCTGAAGCAACTCACTCTGCACGTCGTCCGGGTTCTCCGGGGGCTGGCGCGGAGCCATGACATTCTCCTTTGGGAGTAGGCAGGAATTATTGGCTTGATCCGTGTCACAATTAGGGCGCCGTCACCGTACCGGCGATGCCGATCCACAGGGAAAACCGGGCCGGGCGGCTGTCCGGCCGTTGTCACAAGGAGGTGATGCGGGCGGCCTCAGGCGCAGCTGCGGCCCATGGCGGCGAGGCCCTCGTCCAGGAGGTCGGCGAGATTCGGGATGCCGATGAGCCAGTCGGCGGTCGAGAGCGAGCTTGCCGCCTCGCGCTCCCGGGCGAGGCGCACGGCGGCGCCCCATTCCTCGGGCTCCAGGTCGCCGCGGCCGATATAGACGAGGGCGATCAGGTCGGCGCGCTCGTCGTCGTTGAGGCCGGCGATCACGTCGCGGATCTCCTCCTCGGTGGCATCGTCCGGCGCGGAGGTGAGGGCATCGATGCTGCCGTCGTCGATAGGGTTCGAGCCCGAGGCCGGATCGGTGAGGCCTTCCTTCACATCGATGGCCCTGACCCGGAGAATGAGTTCGCAAACCTTATCGAGCGCGATGTCCATTGAATTCCTCTTGGGATGAATCTTGGCGGAACTGACAGGGAAACCCGGAAGAGGGGATTCGGTTCAGCCGGCGCCCTCGGGCCGGCCGGCCGGGCAGGGGAGCCTCCTGGCTTTCGGCGGGCACCGCGCGTAAGGTGGGGCGAGGTTGGGGTGTAGCATGCGCCGGTTCATCGCTTTCTGCCTGGTCGGGCTCTCTCTCGCCCTCGGTCCGTCCCATGATGCCGTCGGGCAGACGGCCCGGCGGGCCGAGCCGGTCAGGCTGGCGCCGCAGCGCCCGGGTCAGACCGACGTCTACGTCCTGTCCTTCGGCCTCTGGGGGCCGCAGAGCGTGTTCGAGAGCGAGGCCAAGGGCGCGGCGCGCATCCTCGAGGCGCAGCTCGACGCGAAGGGCCGCTCCATCGTCCGGTTCAACACCAAGCGCCGGGCCGGCGCGACGCCGCAATCCCTCATGGCGGCGGCCGCCGCCGCCGGGCAGGCGCTCGATCCGGCCGAGGACATCGTGGTGCTCGTCCTCACCTCCCACGGAGCCCCGGAAGGGATCGGGCTGGTGGCCGGGCGCGAGGCCCTTCTCATGACCCCGGACGATGTCAGGCAGTTGCTCGGCGAGGCGAAGGCGCGGCACCGGGTCGTGATCGTCTCGGCCTGCTATTCGGGCGTCTTCGCCCAGGAACTGGCCGATCCCCAGACCCTCGTCATCACGGCGGCCGCCGCCGACAGGCCGTCCTTCGGCTGCCGGGACGGGGCGGCCTGGACCTATTTCGGCGATGCCTTCTTCAACAAGGCCCTGCGCGGCGAGACCCGCCTCGACATCGCCTTCGAGCGGGCCCGCGGTCTGGTGACGCAGCGGGAGCGCCGGGAGGGTTTCGATCCGTCCAACCCGCAGATCGCCGGCGGCGCAGAGGTGCTGGAACGGCTCAGGGATACCTGCCGGACCGCTTCCGTGCAGCAGGCCGGGCGCGCGGCGCGGCCCGCCGCCTGCTGAGGATGCGGCGTCCGGTCCCGTCGGATCCCTTGACACTTCGGCTCGAAGGAATAGGGCAAGGGCACCTCGCTCCTGTCTTTACGGTTCCTCCCCCATGAGCCCCCACACGACGCCCGTCCTGATGCTCGTCGCATCGAACGTCTTCATGACCTTCGCCTGGTACGGGCACCTGAAGTTCAAGACCTCGCCCCTCTGGATCGCGGTCATCGCCAGCTGGGCCATCGCGTTTATCGAATACTGGTTCGCCGTGCCGGCCAACCGGATCGGCTCCGCGGTCTATTCGGCCGCCGAGCTCAAGACCATGCAGGAGGTCATCACCCTCGTGGTCTTCGCGATCTTCTCGGTGCTCTACCTGAAGGAGCCGCTCGGCTGGAACCACCTCATCGGCTTCTGCCTCATCGCCGGGGGCGCGGCCTTCATCTTCCAGGGGCGCTGACCCGAGGCCATGACGTTCCTCGTCTATGCGGGCGCGGCGCTCGCCGAGATCGCCGGGTGCTTTTCCTTCTGGGCCTGGCTGAGAATGGGAAGGTCGCTCCTGTGGCTCGTGCCCGGCATGGCCTCGCTCGCCCTGTTCGCCTATCTGCTGACGCTGGCCCCGAGCGAGGCCGCCGGCCGGGCCTATGCGGCCTATGGGGGCGTCTACATCGTCGCCTCGGTCCTGTGGCTCTGGGTCGCCGAGGGCGCGCGCCCCGACCGCTGGGACATCGCCGGCGCCGGCATCTGCCTGGCCGGCGCGGCCCTCATTCTGTTCGGGCCGCGGGGATGAGACGCAATCACGTCGCCGGTTTCACGCGCAGGATACGGCCGTTGCGGGAATCGGTGACGAGGTAGACGAGTCCGTCCGGGCCCTGGCGCACGTCGCGGATGCGCTCGCCGAGCTGCTGCAGCATGCGCTCCTCGCCCGTGACCCGGTTGCCGTCGGTCTCGAGCCGCGAGACGAGCTTGCCCGCCAGCGCGCCGACGAGAACGCTGCCGCGCCAGGCCGGGAACTTGTCGCCCGTGTAGAAGGCCATGCCCGATGGGGCGATAGACGGGTCCCAGTAATAGACCGGCTGCTCCAGGCCCTCCTTCTTCGTGCCCTCGCCGATCTTGGCCCCGGAATAATCGACCCCGTAGGAGATGACCGGCCAGCCGTAGTTCTTGCCCTTCTGCGGGATGTTGACCTCGTCGCCGCCGCGGGCGCCGTGCTCCACGGTCCAGAGTTCCCCGGTCGTCGGGTGAAGGGCGGCCCCTTGCACGTTGCGGTGGCCGAGGGACCAGATTTCCGGCCGGGCATTCTCCCGGTTCAGGAACGGGTTGTTCGGCACCGCGCCGCCCTCGGGCTTGATGTGGACGACCTTGCCGATGTGATTGGCCGGGTTCTGGGCCTGGTTGCGCAGGTCGAACCGGTCGCCCAGGGTCACGAAGAGGTTGCCGTCCCGGTCGAAGACCAGGCGCGAGCCCCAATGGTTGTTGCCCGTATGGGTGGGCTCCTGGCGGAAGATGTCGGTGACGTCCTCCAGGGCGGTGCCGTCCGCGTTGAGGCGGCCCCGCGCCACGCTGGTGCCGGCGCGGCCCTCGCCGCGATCCTCGGCGAAGCTCAGATAGACGAGGCGGTTCTGTGCGAAATCCGGGGCGAGGGCGACATCGAGAAGTCCGCCCTGTCCGCGGGCCATGACGCGCGGCACGCCGTGGATCGGCTGCGAGAGCTGGCCGTCCGCATCGACGATGCGCAGGCGGCCGGGCCGTTCCGTGACCAGCATGCGGTTGTCGGGAAGGAAGGCGAGGCCCCAGGGGTTCTCGAGATTGCGGGCGATCGTCTCGACGATCACCTCGACCTTGTCGGTGCGAAGACGCTGGGTGTCCTGGGCCAGGGCGGAAGGGATGGCGCCGAAAGCGATGGCGCAGGCCAGGGCAAGGCGGGGGCTCAGCATCTGGGAATCTCTCCGTCGTTTGGATGCCGGAGAGCTAACCTCCCGCGACCGGGCGTCAACCGTGCCGCCGTTCAATCGCGCGTTACTGCTGTGAATAGATCGGGATGGACTTCGTGTCCTGGGCCGACAGGGTCTGGGTCGTGGCCATGACGGAGAGCGTCGCAAGGCCGAGCAGCATGACCAGAGCTAGCGAGCGGCGGCTTTCCTGGCGCGGGTCGAGACGATGGACGCGGGAGGAAACGTGATAGACGTTTCTGGGTCGGAAGGTTTTCATTGTCGCATTCCCTGCAAGCGGAGGGCGGCTTCGCGAGAAAAACTTGTGCGATTCAAGAAAGTTCCCGCATTATCCGAAAGCGCTTCCTCCGGTTTCCGGCCTAAGTATCGGTATTAACGAATTATTAACGATTGTGGCGGGCTGGGCCTACGCTTGCGGACTGACGACGACGGAAGCCGCGGAACGCTCTGCCGGCCCGTGATGGACCGCCTCGATATTGTGGCCGTCGGGATCGAACGCAAAGGCGGCATAATAGCCCGGGTGATAGGAGCGCTCTCCCGGACCGCCGTTGTCGCGGCCGCCGGAACTGAGGGCGGCCGCATGGAAGGCATGGACCGCCTCCCTGTCCCGCGCCTGGAAGGCGAGATGGACCCGCGAGACGGGCCCATCCGCCCGATCCACCCACAATTCGTCGCAGGCGAAGTGCTTCGGGCTCTCCGAGGTGAACTCGCGGCCGAGGGCCTTCAGGACCGCGCGATAGAACCGCCGGCTGGCCTCGAGGTCGGAGACGCGCAGGTGAACGTGGTCGATCAGGCGGCCCTGGTGGAACTGCATCGCGTCTGGTCCTTCTCCCGTCATGACCGGGACAACAAGCCCGGCCATGACGGGATGGTTCCAAACGAGGTCACTCGGCCTTGATGCCGGCGGCCTTGATGATCTCGGCCCAGGTCTGGATCTCCTTGGCGAGATACGGCTTGAACGCTTCCGGATCGCGCACGTTCAGGGTGAAGCCGATCTTGGTGATGCGCTCCTTCACGTCGGGCCGGTTGAGGATCGCGATGATCGTGCCGGAGAGCTTGTCGAGGATGGGCTTTGGCGTGTTCACAGGCGCGAAGAAGGCGGCCCAGGATTCCGCGTCCGCATCGGTGACGCCCTGCTCGCGCAGGGTCGGCACGTCCGGCGCCTGCGGGTTGCGCTGGGGGCTGGCGATGCCGATGGCGCGCATCTGGCCGCCCTGAAACTGGGAGAGAACGCTCGGCAGGGTCGAGTTCGACACGTCGATGCGCCCCGCCATAAGCTCCGTCACCAGGGGAGCGGCGCCCCGGAACGGCACGTGGGTCATCTTGATACCCGTGCGGGTCATGAACAACTCGGTCGCCAGGTGCGAGCCGGAGCCGACGCCGGTCGAGCCGTAATTCAGCTTGCCGGGATCCTTCTTGGCAAGTTCGACGAGTTCGGGAATGGTCTTCACCGGCAGGTCGTTCTTCACCACGAAGACGTGCTCGAACGCGCCCGCGCCGGCGAGCGGCGCGAAATCCTTCACCGCGTCGTAGCCCGGCTCCTTGAGCAGGAACATGTTGTTCCCGTGCGTCTGGTTGTTGCCGAACACGATGGTGTAGCCGTCGGGCTCCGCCCGGGCGACTGCCCGGGTGCCGACCGCACCCGAGGCGCCGGCCAGGTTCTCGACCAGCACGTTCTGCCCGAGGGACTTGCCCATCTCCTCGGCCACGATGCGGGCGATCACGTCGGTCGGGCCGCCCGCCGGATAGGGCACCACCATCTTGATGATGCGGTTCGGGAAGTCCTGGGCCGAGGCTGCGCTGGCGAAGAGAGCCGCGCCGGCGACGAGGCCGAGCGCGAGGCGGCGGGTGACGGATCTGGTCATCGGAAAAGGCGGCTCCTCATAAACCCGGCAGGGCAGGGTTGTTTTTCCTGGCTGTTTTGCTTGCTTGGGCGGCTTGACCGCATTAGGGTCCGCCGCCGTCACGGTCCCTTCTTAACGCCCCGATCGGAGGATTCCCATGGGCTTTTTGTCTGACGCCCTTTCCCGCATCAAGCCGTCTGCAACCATCGTCATCACGCAGAAAGCGCGGGATCTGAAAGCTCAGGGGCGGGACGTGATCAGCCTTTCCGTCGGCGAGCCTGATTTCGACACGCCCGACAACATCAAGGAAGCCGCCATCGCGGCCATCCGTCGCGGCGAGACGAAGTATACCCCCGTCTCCGGCATCGTGCCCCTGCGCGAGGCCATCGCCCGCAAGTTCAAGCGCGAGAACGGCCTCGACTACAAGCCCTCGCAGACCATCGTGTCCACCGGCGGCAAGCACGTGATCTACAACGCGCTGCTCGCGACCCTGAACCCGGGCGACGAGGTCATCATCCCGGCGCCTTACTGGGTGTCCTACCCTGAGATGGTGGTGCTGTGCGGCGGCAAGCCGGTCTTCATCGACTGCACCATGGAGCACAACTTCAAGCTCCAGCCGGAGCCGCTCGAGCGCGCCATCACGCCGTAGACCAAGTGGATCATCCTCAACTCGCCGTCGAACCCGACCGGCGCCGCCTATTCCCGCGCCGAGATGAAGGCGATCACCGACGTGCTGATGCGCCATCCGCATGTGTGGGTGCTCACCGACGACATGTACGAGCACCTGACCTACGGCAATTTCGAGTTCGTCACGCCCGCGCAGGTGGAGCCGAACCTCTACGAGCGCACGCTCACCATGAACGGCGTGTCGAAGGCCTATGCCATGACCGGCTGGCGCATCGGCTATGCGGGCGGGCCCGAGCATCTCATCAAGGCCATGGACTTCGTGCAGGGCCAGCAGACCTCCGGCACGAGCGCGATCTCGCAATGGGCCGCCGTGGAAGCGCTCGACGGCCCGCAGGATCACCTCAAGGTCTTCAAGAAGGCCTTCGAGGAGCGCCGCGACCTCGTGGTTTCGATGCTGAACCAGACGAAGTACCTGAAGTGCCCGATGCCGGAAGGCGCGTTCTACGTCTATCCGTCCTGCGCCGAGGCGATCGGCAAGACGGCTCCCTCGGGCAAGGTGCTGGAGACGGACGAGGACTTCGTGTCCGAGTTGCTGGAAACCGAGGGTGTCGCGGCCGTGCACGGCTCGTCCTTCGGGCTCGGCCCCAACTTCCGCATCTCCTACGCCACGTCGAACGCGGCGCTTGAGGATGCCTGCCACCGCATCCAGCGTTTCTGCGGTTCTCTGCGCTGAAACATCGCCCCAAAAGCGGAGTCCGCTTTTGGGGCGATGCCCATAAGCCCTCATCCTGAGGAGATCGCGCAGTGATCGTCTCGAAGGACGAGGGCGCCTCCAGCGTACTCTGGATTCTCCTTCGAGGCGCAGCTCCGCTGCTCCTCAGGATGAGGACAGAGATTGACGAGACAATCTCAAGGAGTGCCCTATGCGGATAAACCTGCCGCAGACCTTCCATCCGGATCCTGTGGCAGAGCCCTACAGGTCCAACTCCGCCTCCACGCATCGCGTGAAGTTCGACGCCCGCGTCGACTTCACCAATGGCGGCTACGTGGAGGCGAAGGATTTCCTGCTCGACATCGAGGGCGACAGCATAAGCCCCGAGCGCCTGGCCGAGATGATCGTCTCGGCCATGAACCTCCTGCGCGCCGGCCCCGTGACGATCACGGCCATGCGCGTCGTCCGGCGCGGCGAGCACCAGGACGGGTGACCTGACCCTCTCCCCGGAGCGGGAGAGGGTGGCCTGCAGAGCAGGCCGGGAGAGGGGACGTCTTATCGTTCCCTTTGGTCTTACAGCACGAACCAGCTTTTCTGCACCTCGAGGGCGCCCTTGAGCTTGATCACGGCTTCGGCCGCCTTGTCGCTGTCGGTGTTGAGATAGACGTAAGTGGCGCCCTTCGTCTTCTCGAAGCGCACCTGGCCCGCCTTGCTGAAGCTCGTGTCGTCGCCGATGAACGTGAACTTCTGGTCGCCCCGCTTCTTCGTGTTGGCATCCACCGCCTTCAGGTCGATCCTGTCGCCCTGCCGGCGCGAGAAGTCGAGGATGTAATCCGCCTTTGTCTTGGACGCGCCCGTCTCGCGGTCGTCGAAGACGAACACATCGCTTCCCGAGCCGCCCGTGAGCTTGTCCTGGCCGCGTCCACCCGAAAGACGGTCGTTGCCGGAGCCGGCGCTGAGCACGTCGTTGCCGCCACCGCCGAGCAGGATGTTCGCGAAGGCATCGCCCGTGAGGCTGTCCCGGCCCGCGCCGCCCTCCAGCGTGTCGGCGAGCGCGGTGTTGCGCACCATGGTGCCGGCGCCGAGATCGAGATTATGCGCCACGCTCCAGGTGAGCGCGCCTTCGGTGAGGATCACGGTGGCGGCCTTCACGCCGGTCGACGCATAGGCGTGGTTGAACGCGGCGCGGCCGCCGGTCGGCGTCACGCTGCTGCTGGTGCCGTCGCCCCAGGCGATGCTGGCGCTGGAGGCATTGCCGACGCCGAGGACGGTCTCGATGAAGCGGTTCTCAAGGATGGCCGTCGTGTTGGCCTTGTAGAGCAGGTCAACCAGGAAGATGTCGTATCGATTATTGCCATCGTCGGCCACGAGGTTCGAGGCCAGGCTTTCGAATACGACATAGCGTCCATCCGCGCTGAACTGGGCTGCAGAGCTGTGGGATTGTCCTAAAGCACCGTTCACCGCGGTCGAAAGACAGGTGATGGCGCCAGTCGTCAGGTCCTTCATGAAGATATCGGAACGACCATTGCCGTCTCCGGCGACCAGGTCGGAGGAGGCGCTTTCGAACAGCACATAGCGTCCATCCGGACTGAACTGGGGAGCGGAGCCGCCACCCTTTGCCTGGGCTCCGTCTGCCGCGGTGGACACACGCGTAATGGCGCCGGTGGCCAGATCCTTCAGGAAGATGTCGGCAGCCTCGTTCGTGTCGCCAGCCACCAGATTTGACGCATAGCTTTCGAACAGCACGTAGCGCCCGTCCGGGCTGAACTGCGCCGCATAGCTCTCGTTGTTTGCCTGGGCTCCGTTCGCCGCAGTGGATATGCGGGTGATGGTGCCGGTGTTTTGGTCCCTGAGGAAGATGTCGCTACAACCATTGCTGTCGCCGTCGACGAGGTTGGATGCGAAGCTTTCGAACATGACGAAGCGCCCGTCCGGGCTGAACCGGGCGTCAGCACTGCCGCCATCGGCCTCTGTTGCGCCTGCCGTCGAGAGGCGTGTGATCGCACCGGTGGCCAGTTCCTTGAGGAAGATATCGGTTTCAGTGTTCTCGTCGCGGCCGACCAGGTTGGAGGCTGCGCTTTGGAAGAGGATGTAGCGTCCGTCCGGGCTGAATTGAGCGTTATAGCTTCCGTCATTGGCCTCTGTTTCGCCTGCCATGGAGAGGCGGGTGATCTTGCCTGTGGCCAGTTCCTTGAGGAAGATATCGGTCGCAGCGTTCTCGTCGCGGCCGACCAGATTGTCGGCCGCGCTCTGGAACAGCACGGAGCGCCCGTCCGGGCTGAACCGAGGGGTAAAGTTGCCAGCATTGGCCTCCGTATTGCCTGCCATGGCGATGCGCGTGATGGCCCCGCTGATCAGGTCCTTGAGGAAGATGTCATAGGAGCCATTGCCGTCGCCGGCGACCAGGTTGGCGGCCTCGCTCTCGAATGCCACATAGCGCCCGTCCGGGCTGAACTGCGGTTTGAAGCTTGCACCCAACGCCTCCGCTCCATTCGCCGCGGTCGATACGCGCTTCTGGATCAGATCGCTCGTCGGCCTGAAGACGGATTGTACGGACAGGAGCATGGCAGGTCTCTCAATGGATCGATGAAACGCAGCCCCCCAGCCGCGCGCGAGAGGACCTGTTTAAGCAAGCCTATTTCCCCTGGGCTACTCTCTGAACGGAGGGTTTGGGACGCATCATTCGGCTAAAGCATCGGACCCAAAAGTGGGTCCACTTTTGGGATCCCATCCGATGCTTCTTCTCTCAGCTGGCGCATCGTTCTTCGCGAAAAACCGGATCCACTTTTTCGCACGATGCGCTAGCGGCGATCGGGATTCCCATCCCTCTCTCCAGGATCGACACTCCCCGCATGGAACGCCGCCGCCCCTTGCGCCGTTAATCGCTAAGCTTGATCCCAAGCCCAGGAGGCTACCATGCGCCGCGCCGTTCTCTCCGTTGCCGCTCTTGCCGTTCTTGCAGCCTTTGGTGTCACGGAGGCTCAGGCTCAGAACCGAGGCCGGGTCGGCGTCCTGTCCTGTGCCGTATCGGGCGGGATCGGCCTCATCGTCACCTCGCAGAAGACCACGCTGTGCACCTTCAAGCCGCGGCGCGGGCCGAGCGAGACCTATGTGGGGGTGATCCGCCGGTTCGGGCTCGATATCGGCGCGACCCAGCGGGGCATCCTGACATGGGCGGTGCTGTCCCGGGGCAGCGTGGCGCCCGGGTCGCTCGCCGGCAGCTATGTCGGCGGGGCTGCCGAGGCCACGGCCGGTGCCGGCATCGGAGCCAATGTCCTGGTCGGCGGCTCGAACCGGAGCATCTCCCTGCAGCCCCTCTCGGTCGGCGGCCAGACCGGCTTCAACTTCGCCCTCGGCGTGGCCGATTTCGAGTTGCGCCGGGCCCGTTAGAGCATCGGATCCGATGCTCCGCTCTTTAGAGAGCGCATCGTTGAGTGCGAAAACCGGATCCACTTTTTCGCACGATGCGCTAGCGCATCGTGCGGACCCGAAGAGCCGCTTCCGAAGACTCGGTCCCGCGTTGATTTCAGGCAGGGAGGGGCGGCAGCGGCGAAAGGGGACCGGGTTACCTAGAGCATTTTTCGGCGAAATGGACCCGGTGCGCCGTCAAAAAATGCGGCACAACAAAGAAGAGAGCTGATTCCACGCCAGTGGAAACAGCTCTAGGGATACGGCTCGGGGCGTGTGCCGGACCGCAGGCGCTTTCGCGTGAAGGCCGGGATGCCTTGCAGATCATAGCTCGGACATCGATTCCACAAGCTCCACGACCTTCCGCCGGAGGTGGAGGCTTCCGATGGCCGAGAAGGCTCTCGCCAGACGCTGGCCGTCAACGGTCGACAAGGTCTCGAAAGCGATCTTTCCCTCCGGTTGGGCGGCATTCCCGCCTTCGGCCAGATTGTCGTAAAAGTACTCGATCGGTACTTGCAGGATCGTGCTGATTTCCAGGAGGCGTCCCGCCCCGACACGGTTTGCCCCTTTTTCGTATTTCTGAACCTGCTGAAAGGTCAGATCAAGCAAATCGCCGAGCCTTTCCTGGCTCATTCCCATTGCGATCCGGCGTGCCCGGATCCTCTGACCAATCTGGCGATCGGCATCACTCGGTGATTTCTTCATGAACCCTTCGATCCTGCACAAGCTCAGTGCAGGACATCTGATCGAGGCGGGGCCCAAAAGCTCAGAATGCGGCTGACATCCTCTACCAACCGATCCTGGTCGCCTCCCGGCATCGAGGCAATCCGATCGGCCACATAGGCCAGAATCCGATGCCAATCATCGCCACAGTGTTGCACTGCCTCCTCACATAGCTCAGCCAAGGTGGGAGGCCCATAACTATTACTTTGGGGCATGACCCTCTTCCGTTCAACGCAGGCGTTCAACCGCTGCACATCTTAGCGTCTTCAAAGCCGTTGAGCACCTGTGCCTCACTGTGTGCCTGTCGTTCAGGAATTCAGGGGGCCTCATCATGCAGCGGACACTTTCCAGCACAAGGCATGACAACCTCATTCGCGTCGAAGTTGTGACCACGCCGGAGCAGCTTCTCCATGCCTATGCCATTCGGGCAATCTGCTTCATGGAAGAGCATGGGGTGGCGGCCCGCCAGACCTATGACGGGAACGATTACCAGGCAACGCATGTCATCGTCTATGCGGGAGAGGAGCCGGTCGGCACGGCCCGGATCCGCTGGTTCAAGGACTTCGCCAAGATGGAGCGAACCAGTTTCCGTAAGGCCTGGCGCGATCCCCGGGTGATCAAGAGATGTGCCGAGTTCATTTTCGAGCATATCAGCCGCAAGGGATACGATCGCGTCATCACCCATGCCAAGCCGATCTATGCTCGCATGTGGCAGAGAATGCTCGGGTTCAAGCCCGCTTCCGGCAAGGAGCCCGTGCTGTTTGAAGGGCACGACGAGCCCTACATCGAGCTCGTGAAGGATCTCTCTCCGCCGCAGAACGCCATCACGCCCGAGACCGAGGCGAACATCCTGTTTCGGATCGAGGGATACTGGGATGCGCAATCCGAGTTTGAGGCGGTGGAAGCATGAGCACAACATCCACTCCGAAAGATCCTCCGATGAAGCAGGCGGATTCAGCCGTCATCATGTGCTTTTTCCGCGCTTATCTGCAGCAGGTCGTGACCCTGCACACGGCCATGTTCCAGAAACTGCTGTTCGAGGGGGAGGGCGTGCCGCTCGAGTTGGCGGAGCTCTTCGAGGATGTCGGCAACACCTATATCAGGGTCTCGGAAAGCATCAGCACGCACCATCTTCAGCGGCGTGCCTCAGAGGTTGAAGAGCAGCTTGATGCCGATGTCGAACCGGCTCTGCTGCGGGTCAAGCCGCAGCTTGGGACTAAACCACGGGTTCGTCGGGCCAAACATCTCGCACAACCAGTCAAAGGCTAGGCGCACGGGCCGTGCGTTCAGGCGCTCCGTGAGGACCAGGGCATAGAGCGGCACCGACACCTTCACGTCCAGTTCCAAGGGAACCGCATTGGGCTCAAGGATCGTGTAGCTGCCGAGGAGGCCGATTCCGAGCCCGGCCTTGACGAGCATTCCATAGGCCATGGAGTTGTCGCAGAAATGCGCGATCTGGCCTTGGTCGACGGCGCGGTTCCAGTCGCCCCATAGCCCTGTCTTCGCGGTGTAGAATTCCGACTGCAGGAAAAAGTGCTGCGACAGGTTCGACCGGGTCGGGATTCCGCACCGCTGGATATAGGACTTTGCCACGATGGGAATGAAATGGAGGTAACCCAGCTTCTGCATCGAGATGTCCGCCGCCTCGATCGGGCTGAAGCCGATCATCATGTCGGTCTGGTTGTCCCTGAGGCTGACGACGTTGGACGGGCTTTTGAGGTGAAGCTGGATCTTGGGGTGGTCCGCGGCAAAGGTGGAAACGGCAGGAGCCACGAAGAAGGTGTTCAGGCCATCCGTGATGCTGACCCGCACGATGCCTTCCGCCTCCTTGCTCTCGGCGCGGAGGTCGTTGGTCAGAGCGAAGAGGGAGTGATCGAGAGCGGTCAGGGCTTGCGCGAGGGATTGTCCCTTCGGCGTCAGCTTCACGCCGTTCTGGGTGGGCACGAACAGTTGAGATCCCATCAGATCCTGAAGCCGCCGAACCTGACGACTGACCGTCGGATGGCTGGTGTTGAGGATTTCAGCCGCTCGATTGAAGGACTTGGCCTTGGCGACAGCGAGAAAGACCCGCAGCTCTCCCCAGAACTGTCCACTCAGGATGTTCTCGTCGTCGAGGGGCGAGCGGACGAGGTTCCGCTGATCCGGATCAAAAGGCTTCATGCGGCTTCGGCCAATGCGAGTGTCCCGCGTTCCAACGTCCCTCAGGGTGTCCCGCGAGGAATGCCACCAGGAGTTATAGCATTACAACCAGTCTGACCTGGGAATGTCAATCATTCGGGCGGGTTTCCAAACGGGCGCAGGCCTGTCAGGCGGGAGGGGACGCACGCAGATGATGCATGGCCATCATCCGCTGCGCCTCGCCGGCGGACAGGGAAGATCATGCCAGCGATGGGCCTGCCTGCATGACGGCCGAGGGTAAACTCGACCGTTTTTGCCTTCTCGCGCCTGCACACAATCCCTCTTGCCAACTCACCGGCAGAGGCAGAGCATTCAGGGTAACGCGCCTGTGAGGAGCGCATCGGATCGATCCCAGCCGGGCAAGTCCGATTTCGTGTCCGATGCCGTCGAAGAGCGCGCCGGGAAGAGGGGGCAGGGAGGATGACACCCTATGGCACCCAACGGCAGACTAGGTACGGGCCCGCGATGCATCGCAATCGTAGGCCCGTTTCAGAGCGGCAAGACCACGCTCCTCGAGGCGATCCTGGAGCGCACCGGTGCGATCTCCCGTGCGGGCCGCGTGGCCAACGGGGACAGCGTCGGCGATGCGAGCGCGGAGGCCCGCGCCCATGCCATGAGCATCGAGCCCAACGTGGCGACCGTCGAGTTCCTCGGCGAGAGCATGACCTTCGTGGACTGCCCCGGCTCGACGGAATTCCTGCACGAGATGCGCAACGTCACGCCGGTCTGCGACGCGGCAATCGTCGTCTGCGAGGCGGACGAACGCAAGATTCCGGCCCTTGAAGTCATCCTGCGGGACCTGGAGGAGGCCGACATTCCGCGCTTCCTCTTCATCAACAAGATCGACACCGCCACCCAGCGCATCCGCGAGACGCTCGCGCTGCTGCAGCAGGCCTCGCGCACGCCGCTTCTCCTGCGCCAGATCCCGCTCTGGAAGGACGGCATCGCCATCGGCTTCATCGATCTCGCGCTCGAGCGCGCCTTCATCTATCGCGAGCATGCGCCGAGCGAGATCGTGGACCTGCCCGAGGGCGAACTGCCGCGGGAGAAGGAAGCGCGCTTCGCCATGCTCGAGCGCCTCGCCGATTACGACGACGAACTGATGGAGGAGCTGATCTCCGAGATCGAGCCCCCGCGCGACCAGATCTTCGACGATCTTTCGAAGGAGCTCAGGGAGCGGCATGTGGTACCGGCCCTCATTGGCTCGGCCGAACGCGGCAACGGCATCACGCGGCTCCTCAAGGCGCTCCGCCACGAGTCGCCGGGCCTGGCGGAAACCCGCGCCCGCCTCGGCCTTCCGGAGGAGGGCCCGCCGCTCGCCCAGGCCATGAAGACCCTGCACCTGGGGCAGGGCGGCAAGCTCTCCGTCGCCCGCGTCATGCGCGGCGCCTTCCACGAAGGCGATACGGTGGTCGGCTCGCGCGGCGCGGAGGCGCGGATCGGCAGCCTCGCCACGCTCTCCGGCAGCACCATGACCCGCAAGGCCGAGGCGGTGGCCGGCGACACGGTCGGTTTCGGCCGCCTGGAGGGGATCGCGACCGGGGACAGCTTCGCGGCCGGCAAGGCGCGGCCCGAGGCCATCGTGTCTCCGGCGCCGCCGGAGCCGGTCTATGTGCTGGCGCTCAAGGTGAAGGACCGCAAGGACGACGTGCGCCTGTCGAGCGCGCTCGCCAAGATCACCGAGGAGGACCCGTCCCTCGTGATCGAGAACCGGCCCGAGATGGGCGAGATCCGGCTCCACGGCCAGGGCGAGATGCATCTGCGCGTGGCCGTCGAGAAGCTCGCCTCGCGCTTCCAGGTCGGCGTCGAGACAGCGAGGCCCAAGGTAGCCTATTGCGAGACGATCAAGCTGCCGGCCTCGGCCCGGGGGCGGCATCGCAAGCAGACCGGCGGCCATGGCCAGTTCGGCGACGTGATGATCGAGATCAAGCCGCTGCCGCGCGGGGAGGGATTCGCGTTCCAGGACCAGATCACCGGCGGCGTGGTGCCGCGCCAGTACATCCCGTCCGTCGAGACCGGCGTCCGCGACGCGCTCAAATGCGGGCCCCTCGGCTTCCCGGTCGTCGACCTCGCGGTGACGCTGACCGACGGCTCCTACCACACGGTGGATTCATCCGATGCCGCCTTCCAGGCCGCCGCCCGGCTCGCCCTGGCGGAGGCGCTGCCGAAGGCCAAGCCCGTGCTGCTGGAGCCGGTGCTGTCGGTGGAGATCACGATCCCGTCCGAGGCCCTGTCCAAGGCGACGGCCCTCGCGACCGGACGGCGCGGGCAGATCCTGGGCTATGACGAGCGGCCCGGCTGGGCAGGCTGGCAGGTTCTGAGCGCCACCATCCCGGAATCGGAGATCGGCGATCTCATCGTCGAGCTGCGTTCGGCGACGGCCGGCGTCGGGACCTTCTCGACCCGGTTCGACCACATGGCGGAGCTGAGCGGGCGCCCGGCCGAGCTGGTCCTGCAGAAGGCTCACTGATCCGCCCGGACGCTCCCGGACCTGGACGATCTCGCGCATCGTGCGGACCCAGAGGATCACGGTTTTTCGCAGCGAACGATGCGCGCTTCGAAGAGTGGAGCATCGGATCCGATCCCAAAAGTGCAATCCACTTTTGGGTCCGATGCTCCAGACGATCGTTCAGGTATAAACTATTCCATCGACAAACGGGTCCGTCCGCGCCAAGTTAAGCCGACGGGGAGACGCGCTCTCCCTGAAGGAAACGCGCCGCGAAGCGGAGACAATGATGAACGCCACGACCCCGGCGTCTGCCCCGGCAGGCGCTTCGGATCCCACTGCGGACCGCCCCTGGTTCAGGTCCTATCCTCCGCAGGTCCCCAAGACGATCGACGAAGCCGACATCGGCACCCTCAACGACATCTTCCGCAAGGCCGTCACGGATTACCCGAGCCGGGCCGCCGTCGAGAGCTTCGGCAAGCGCATGAGCTATGCGGATCTGGGGCGCGAGGCCGATGCGGTGGCGTCATGGCTCCAGCAGCAGGGTCTGAAGAAGGGCGACCGGGTGGCGATCATGCTGCCGAACGTGATGGCCTTCCCGCCCATCCTGTTCGGCGTGCTCATGGCCGGCGGCACGGTGGTCAACGTCAATCCGCTCTATACCCCGCGGGAGCTGACCTACCAGCTCAAGGATTCCGGAGCGCGATTCCTGTTCGTGCTCGAGAACTTCGCCGCGACGGTCGAGGAGTCGCTGCCCGATCTCGCACTGGACCGCCTGGTCCTCGTCACGCCCGGCGACCTCCTCGGACTCAAGGGAGCCATCGTCAACCTGGTCTCGCGCCATGTGAAGAAGGCGGTCAAACCCTTCAGGCTGCCGCAGGCCGTCGCCTTCAGGTCTGTCGTCGCCGAGGGCGCCAAGCGGAAGGCCCAGTCCGTCACCGTCTCGCGCGACGACATCGCCTTCCTGCAATACACGGGCGGTACCACCGGCGTCGCCAAGGGCGCGACCCTGCTCCACCGCAACGTGGTGGCCAACGTGCTCCAGTGCGAGGCCTGGATGCTGCCGTTCTTCGGCGAGCGCCAGGACCACGTGATGGTCACGGCCCTGCCGCTCTATCACATCTTCGCCCTCACGGTCTGCGCCATGCTGATGACGAGGATCGGCGGGTGCCAGCTGCTGATCGCCAATCCGCGCGACATCCCGGGCTTCGTGAAGACGCTGCAGAAGAACCGCTTCACGCTGATGTCAGGCCTCAATACGCTCTACAACGCCCTCGCCAACGCGCCCGGCATCGAGAAGGTGGACTTCTCGCAGATGGTCTTCTCCGTCTCCGGCGGCATGGCGACCCAGGAGGCCGTGGCGAAGAAGTGGAAGGAGGTGGCCGGTCAGCCCATCGTCGAAGGCTACGGCCTCTCCGAAACCTCGCCGGTGGTCTGCGCCAACCGGCTCGACATCGAGGAGTTTACCGGCACCATCGGTTATCCGCTGCCGTCCACGGATGTCTCCGTCCGGTCCGCCGACGGCACCGCCCTCCCGCCCGGCGAGCGGGGGGAGCTCTGCGTGAAGGGACCGCAGGTCATGGCGGGTTACTGGCAGCGGCCCGACGAGACCGCGAAGGTCATGACCATGGACGGCTGGTTCCGCACCGGCGACGTGGCCGTGATGCTGCCGGATGGTCAGATCAAGATCGTGGACCGCATGAAGGACATGGTGCTCGTCTCCGGCTTCAACGTCTATCCGAACGAAGTGGAGGACGTGATCGTCAAGCATCCAGGTGTCATGGAAGCCGCTGTCATCGGACTGCCGGACGAGCACTCGGGCGAGGTCGTGGTGGCCTATGTGGTCCGGAAGGACCCGGCCCTCACCATCGACGAGCTGCGCCGGTTCTGCCGGGAGAACCTGACCGGCTACAAGGTGCCGCGCCGGATCGAGTTCAGGGAGACTCTGCCGAAGACCAATGTAGGCAAGGTCCTGCGCCGCGCACTCAAGGAAGAGGTGGAGAAGGGGCAGGCTCACTGAGCGGCCCCGAAAAGAAAAAAAAGCCGGGCTCGAAGCCCGGCTAAAGTAGAGGTCCGACAAAAGTCAAAACCTTCCAGAGGGAACGGCCGACACGGCAGCGCCGGGAGGAAGAAAGCGATGCCGCGTTGAATTCAGCCACAGGTGATATCGGCCGCACAGCGCCTCTTTGCAATGCAGCATGCCTCATAAAAGGGCTGCGTTAAGCGCATGGCTTTGGTCATCTGAGGGACATATTCTCAAGGTCCCTCGAACCGGCGGAGATTCGAGCGCCGGAATCGGACGTGAGAAGTGGAATCCGCTCGGGGTCCGATGCTTTCGCGCATCGTGCGAAAAAGTGGATCCGGTTTTTCGCTTTGAACGATGCGCCAGCCAAGAGAGGAAGCATCGGATCAATCCCAAAAGTGCAAGTCCACTTTTGGGTCCGATGCTCTAGAAGGTCCAGCGCTGGGCCTTGGAGATCAGGAAGTCCCGGAAGGCCTGGACGCGGGCGACCGAGCGCATCTCCTCGGCATAGACGAGGTAGCTGTCGAGGGACGGCATTTCCACGTCGCGCAGGATCTGGACCAGATCCGGATTGCCGACCACAGCATAATCCGGCAGCACGGCGATGCCCGCTCCCGTCTCGACGGCCAGCTTCAGCGCCGTGATGTTGTTGACCACGTAATGGTACTGGCGCGGCTCGCGGCCCTCGCGCCCGGCCGTCGAGAGCCAGTGGACGGCCATGAGATAGGAGGGCTGATCGCCGCCGAAAGAGACGATCCGATGCTCGTCCAGATCCTCCAGGGTCTTGGGCTCGCCGAACCGCTTGATGTAGTCGGCCGAGGCATAGACATGGAAGTGGATGGTGAAGAGGCGGCGCTGGATCAGGTCCGGCTGGGCCGGGCGGCGCAGGCGGATCGCCACGTCGGCTTCGCGCATGGCGAGGTCGAGTTCCTCGTTGGACAGGATCAGCTCGACCCGGACATCGGGATAGAGGTCCAGGAACTCCGCGATGCGCTGGGCCAGCCAGATGGAGCCGAGGCCGACGGTCGTCGTGACCTTCAATTCGCCCGAGGGCCGCTCGCTGGTCTCGACCAGCCTGGCCTTGGTGGTTTCCAGCCGCATGCGCATGTCGCGCGCGGCCCTGAACAGCAGGTCGCCCTGCTCGGTGAGGATCAGGCCCCTGGCATGGCGGTGGAAGAGCGGAGCCCTCAGCTCGCGCTCGAGAGCGCTGATCTGCCGGCTGACGGCGGACTGGCTCAATCCCAGATCGTCTCCGGCCCGCGTGAAGCTGCCCGCTTCGGCGACCGTATAGAAAATCCGGATTTTATCCCAGTCCACGGCATTCCCCTCATGCCTCACATGCTCCTGACGCAAGGCAACCCTTATCTCTTATGAGCCGAGGGTCCGACGCAACAGGAAATCGGCCTGACGCCTAACCAGTTGTTAATAAACTTTATTCGGCGGCTTCCTGAGTGGCTTCCACGGCCGCCAGGTAGCGCTCCGCGTCCAGGGCCGCCATGCAGCCCATGCCTGCCGAGGTGACGGCCTGCCGGTAGATGTCGTCCGTCACATCGCCGGCCGCGAAGACGCCCGGAATGTTGGTCTCCGTGGAACCGGGCGTGGTGAGCAGGTAGCCGCCGGCCTTCATGTCGAGCTGTCCGGTGAAGAGCTCCGTCGCGGGCTTGTGGCCGATGGCGATGAAGACGCCGTCCGTCTTGAAATCGGAGGTTTCCCCCGACACGAGGTTCTTCAGCCGCACATGGGTGACGGAGGAGGGGTTCTCCGTGCCGCAGATCTCCTCGACGGCCGAGTTCCAGATCACCTCGACCTTGGGATGCTTGAACAGGCGGTCCTGCAGGATGCGCTCTGCGCGCAGGGAATCCCGGCGATGGACCAGCGTGACCTTGGAGGCGAGGTTGGCGAGGTAGAGCGCCTCCTCGACGGCGGTGTTGCCGCCGCCCACCACGACCACTTCCTTGCCGCGATAGAAGAAGCCGTCGCAGGTCGCGCAGGCCGAGACGCCGAAGCCCTGGAACTGGCCCTCGGAGGGCAGACCCAGCCACTTGGCCTGGGCGCCGGTGGCGACGATCAGCGCGTCGCAGGTATAGGTGTCGCCGGAATCGCCCTCCAGGCGGAAGGGGCGCTGCTTCAGGTCGACCTTGACGACGTGGTCGGAGATCATGCGGGTGCCCACATGCTCGGCCTGCATGCGCATCTGCTCCATGAGCCAGGGGCCCTGGATCACGTCGGCGAAGCCCGGATAGTTCTCCACGTCCGTCGTGATCATGAGCTGCCCGCCGGGCTGGAAGCCGGAGATCATCACAGGTTCGAGGAGGGCGCGCGCCGCGTAGATCGCTGCCGTATAGCCCGCCGGCCCCGAGCCGATGATGATGAGCTTGGCGTGAGAATGGGCCATCAGGGGGTCTCCAGTGATAGGGCGATGTCCGGCAGGCCGAGGGCGCGGCGGTGGCGGCTGAAGCCCTCGGCTATGGCCTTCGCGACCTCGGGGGTTGAATTTAGTGGTTCATAGGGCTGTCCTTCAAGACGCCCCTCGAACGGATGCACAACTCCATGGGCCTTAAGGCCCCGCATGTAAACATCGAGTTTCGGATGCCCCCCCGAGGGCTCGAAGACCAGGATCGGCCGGCCGCTGACCGCGGCCTCGCCGATCATGTTGAAGGAATCCGCCGTCGCCACGATGAAGTCGGAGAGGGCCAGAAGGTCCACATAGGGGTTCTCGCCCGTGCCGTCCCAGAAGAACCCGCCATGCTGTGCGGTCAGGGCCGTCAGGGCCGCCCGCAGGGCGGGCGGCGTGCGGCGCGAGGCCGTGACCATCAGACCGGCTCCCGTCCCGGCCACGGAGGTCAGGTGCCGGGTGAGGCGGGCGATGTCCTCGTCCGAGAAGCGGTGGTGGCGGCTGTCGCCGCCGACGAGCACGGCGACGCGCGGATGGGGGAGGCGGGCGAGGCGAGGATCGGGGTTGGCCCGGGCCGCCTCGATCCGCCGGGCCGAGACCCGGTGGGGCGGGGTCAGGGTGTTGAGGACGTTGGGCCCTCGCAGCCGGTCATAAGCGGGCGACCAGATGAGATCGGCGGCCTTCGGCCCGGTGCGGGGATCCTTGAGGAAAACCGTATAGGTGCGCCCGCCGGTGGCCTTCTTGACGAAGCGCAGATAGGCCACGGCCCGGCGGCCCGAAGCGACGAGAAGGTCGGGAAAGGGCGGCGCCAGGGGGCTGGCCGGAGCGCCGGGCCGCTCCCGCGGGTCGATGGGCCCCCAGGGCATGAACCAGCTAAAGGGGGGCTTGGGGGCGATCCGGCGGATCTCCGGATCCAGCCCGAGGGCCTCCGTCACGCTCAGGGCCTGCAGCTCGTCCCCGGCCTTGCCATCGGTCAGCACCCAGGTGATAAGGCCGGTATCCTTGCGCAACATTCGATCAACGAGCCTGTGGAGTTCATGAAGTTCGTTGCGACTTAATCGCCTGTCCTTCTTGTGCAGACCCTCTACACGGTCTACTCAGCCAAGACGAGATTTTTTGACCTGATGCCGCATGATCGGGGCGACCGGCCGGTGCCTTGTCTGACCATGCATGAGCGGAGTTACCGTGCGCGGACGCCTCGATTCCATCGACTGGGCCATCCTGAAAGAGCTGCAGGCCGACGGGAGCATCACCAATGTGGAGCTCGCCCGTCGTGTCGGCCTGTCGGCGCCCCCATGCCTGCGCCGGGTGCGGGCGCTGGAAAGCGCCGGGATCATCAAGGCCTACCGGGCGGTCCTCGACCCGAAGAATCTCGGCTTCGAAATCGTCTGCTTCGCCATGGTCCAGCTCGACATCCAGGGTAAGAAGGAGCTGCAGGAATTCGAGCAGCGGGTGAAGGACTGGCCCATGGTCCGCGAGTGCTGGACCCTCTCGGGCGACATCGACTTCATCATGAAATGCGTGGCCCCGAACCTCGCCTCCTTCCAGAGCCTGGTGTCCGAGCTCACCAGCCTCCCGAACGTGCGCAACGTCCGCACGGCCCTCACCCTCGACCTCATCAAGGATGAGCCCCTGGTGCCGATCGAGGACATCGTGGAAGCCGAGGGTTAGGTCCTGTCACCGGATACCTGATGCATCCGGGCCGTTCATGACGGTTCAGATCTGCCGCCTCAGCCAGCGCACGTAATGCTGGGCCACCGCCACGGCGCGGCCCTGCTCGTTCGGGGTCAGGATGCTGGTGTTCACGTCGAGCACCGCCAGCATCGGGTGGCTCGCCAGGATTTCGCCCCTGCGGCCGACGGCCAGGGCCTCGCCCTCAATGGCATCGTGTCCGCTGTTTCCGCCTCCGCCCCTGCCGCGGTATCCGCTGCTGTTGTCCGGGAAGGCCGTAAGCTTAACACCCGTCAGGCGCAGCACGAGGCGCGGGCCGCGCGGATCGACCCGGTCGGCGAAGGAGCGGTGCAGCTCATCGAGGGCAGCCGCGCCGACAAGGTCGGCAAAGGGGCCGAGCCCCTTGGCCTTGAGGACGCTCACATCGACCGAGAAGGACGAGAACGCCTGCGGGAAGGACTGGGCCCGGGCAGGCATGGCAAAGCCTGCGCCGGCGAGGCCGGCACAGGCGAGAGCCTTCAGAAGGGTGCGTCGAGAGTGAGGGGACGTCATGGGATTGCTCATCGTAACTGCCCCTCTCTGCCGTCAGGCGCCGAACCGGACGCCGACGACCTCATAGGATTTGCCGCCGCCGGGGGTCGAAACCTCCACCGTGTCGCCGATGGTCTTGCCCATCAGGGCACGGGCGATGGGAGAGGCGATCGAGACCCGGCCCGAGCGGACGTCCGCCTCGGGCTCGCCGACGATCTGGTAGGTTTTCTCTTCCTCGGTGTCCTCGTCAACGAGCTTCACCGTGGCGCCGAACTTGATCCGGTCGCCCGAAAGCTTTGCGATATCAATGACTTCGGCGCGGGAGATCAGGCTTTCCAGCTCAAGGATCCGGCCTTCGTTAAGGGATTGGGCTTCCTTGGCGGCATGGTATTCCGCGTTTTCCGACAGGTCGCCAAGCGCGCGGGCTTCCGCGATCGCCTGGATGATCCGGGGGCGTTCAACCTGCTGCCGGTGCTTGAGTTCTTCCTCGAGCGCCGCAAAACCCTTGATCGTCAGAGGGACCTTGTCCATCGTTTGTCTCGTCCAAAAAGAGGTACGAGGCCGCTGTTTCCAGCGCCCTCGCATGTCAACGAAAACTTACAAGAAGCTTCGCAGTTCCAATGTGAGGCCGGATGCCTCAGGCAAAGTATTCCTGAAGCGCCCGGACTTCGAGATCGCCGCTGAGGTATGCCTTGATGCCCTCGGCCGCGGCGATCGCTCCTGCAAGAGTGGTGTAGTAAGGTATCTTATGCAAGAGGGCAGCTTGTCGTAGGGACCGGGAATCCGAAAGGGCGCCTGCCCCTTCGGTGGTGTTGAAGACGAGCTGGATATCCCCGTTCTTGATGGCGTCGACCACATGGGGCCGGCCTTCCAGCACCTTGTTGATCCGCGCCGCCTTGACGCCGTTTTCCTCAAGAAACTTTTGCGTCCCGGCCGTCGCCATGACCCGGAAGCCGATTTCCTCGAGCATCCGGACGGTGGGCAGGATCCGGGCCTTGTCCGAGTCGCGGACCGAGACGAAGAGGGTTCCGGTCTTGGGAACCTGGCTGCCGGCGCCGAGCTGGCTCTTGGCGAAGGCCACGCCGAAGCCGCGGTCGAGGCCGATGACCTCTCCCGTGGAGCGCATTTCCGGCCCGAGCAGCACGTCCACGCCCGGGAAGCGGGCGAAGGGGAAGACCGCTTCCTTGACGCCGATATGCGGCAGTTCCTTCGGGGTCAGGCCGAACTTGGCCAGGCTCTCCCCGGCCATGACCCGGGCCGCGATCTTGGCGATGGGCTCGCCGATGACCTTGGCCACGAAAGGCACCGTCCGCGAGGCGCGGGGGTTCACCTCCAGCACGTAGATCGTGCCGTCCTTGATGGCGTATTGCACGTTCATCAGGCCGCCGACCTCGAGCGCCAGGGCCAGGGCCTTCGTCTGGCGCTCCAGCTCGGCAATGGTCTCCGGCGAGAGCGAGCGCGGCGGCAGGGAGCAGGCGGAATCGCCCGAATGGATGCCCGCCTCCTCGATGTGCTCCATGATGCCCGCGATGAACACATCCTTGCCATCGGCGAGGCAGTCCACGTCCACCTCGATCGCATCCGAGAGATAGCGGTCGAAGAGGAGCGGGTTCTTGCCCAGGACCGTGTTGATCTGGCCGGTCTTGTCGTTGGGGTAGCGGGCCTTGATGTCGGAGGGGATCAGGCTCGGGAGGGTGCCGAGCAGGTAGTCCTCGAACTGGGTCTCGTCCCGGATGATCGCCATGGCCCGGCCGCCGAGCACGTAGGACGGGCGCACCACGAAGGGCAGGCCGAGATCGGCGGCGATCAGGCGGGCCTGCTCGACCGAATAGGCGATGCCGTTCTTGGGCTGCTTCAGGTGCAGCTTGTCGAGGAGGCGCTTGAACCGGTCCCGGTCCTCGGCGAGGTCGATGGCGTCCGGCGAGGTGCCGAGGATGCGCACATCGGCCTCTTCCAGGGCGCGGGCGAGCTTGAGCGGGGTCTGGCCGCCGAACTGGACGATCACGCCGTGCAGCGTGCCCTTGGAGCGCTCGGTCTCGACGATCTCCAGCACGTCCTCCTGCGTCAGCGGCTCGAAATAGAGCCGGTCGGAGGTGTCGTAGTCGGTCGAGACCGTCTCCGGGTTGCAGTTGATCATGATGGTTTCATAGCCCGCATCCTTCAGGGCGAAGCAGGCATGGCAGCAGCAATAATCGAACTCGATGCCCTGGCCGATCCGGTTCGGGCCGCCGCCGAGGATGATGACCTTCCTGGCGTCCGAAGGCGCGGCCTCGTCGGCGGGCTGGCCCGCGAAGGGGGCCACATAGCTGGAATACATGTAGGCGGTCGGCGAGGCGAACTCCGCCGCGCAGGTGTCGATCCGCTTGTAGACCGGACGCACGGAGAGCGCGCGGCGCGCCTCGCGCACCTCGGTCTCCGTCTTGCCCACGAGCACGGCGAGGCGCGCGTCCGAGAAGCCCATGGACTTGAGGTGGCGGAAGGCGCCCGGCGTCGTCGGGAGGCCATGGGCCTTCACCTTGGCTTCCAGGTCGACGATGGCCTGGAGCTGCTCCAGGAACCAGCGGTCGATCTTGCAGCTCTCATAGACCTCGTCGTGGCTGATGCCGAGGCGAAGCGCCTGCGCCACCTTGAGGATCCGGTCCGGCGTGGGAGTGCCGAGCGCCGCCTTGATGGCGTTGCGGTCGTCGCCCTTGCCCATGCCCTCGATCTCGATCTCGTCGAGGCCGGTGAGGCCGGTTTCCAGCGAGCGCAGCGCCTTCTGGAGCGATTCCGGGAAGGAGCGGCCGATCGCCATGGCCTCGCCCACGGACTTCATGGCCGTGGTGAGGGTCGGCTCGGCGCCCGGGAACTTCTCGAAGGCGAAGCGCGGGATCTTGGTGACCACGTAGTCGATGGTCGGCTCGAAGGAGGCGGGCGTCGCGCCGCCGGTGATGTCGTTGGCGATCTCGTCGAGCGTGTAGCCCACGGCGAGCTTCGCCGCGACCTTCGCGATGGGGAAGCCGGTGGCCTTGGAGGCGAGCGCCGAGGAGCGCGAGACGCGCGGGTTCATCTCGATCACGATCATGCGCCCGTTCTCCGGGTTGATCGCGAACTGCACGTTCGATCCGCCGGTCTCGACGCCGATCTCGCGCAGCACCGCCAGGGAGGCGTCGCGCATGATCTGGTATTCCTTGTCGGTCAGCGTCAGGGCCGGGGCGACCGTGATGGAATCGCCGGTATGCACGCCCATCGGGTCGAAGTTCTCGATGGAGCAGATGATGATGCAGTTGTCCGCCTTGTCGCGGACGACCTCCATCTCGTACTCCTTCCAGCCGAGCACGCTCTCCTCGATCAGCACCTCGTTGGTCGGAGAGGCGTCGAGGCCCCGCTCCACGATGTCGAGGAACTCCTCGCGGTTGTAGGCGATGCCGCCGCCGGTGCCGCCCATGGTGAAGGACGGGCGGATGATCGCGGGCAGGCCGACCTCGGAGAGCGCGATCAGGGCCTCGCCCATGGCGTGCTCCTGGTAGCGCTTGCGGCGGTCGTTCTCGCCGGCGTCCCATTTCAGCTTGTAGGCCGCGATGTGACGCTTCTTGTCGCCCGGATGCATGTCCATGGCTTCCGTGCGGGCGAGCTCGGCCAGATAGGCGTCGCGGTCGGCCTTCTTGAGGGCCGAGGCGTTGGCAAGGCGCGATTTCGGCGTGTCGAGGCCGATCTTGGTCATGGCCTCGCGGAAGAGCTGCCGGTCCTCGGCCTTGTCGATGGCTTCCGCCGTCGCGCCGATCATCTCGACGTTGAACTTCTCCAGCACGCCCATCTTCTTGAGCGACAGGGCGCAGTTCAGCGCCGTCTGGCCGCCCATGGTCGGCAGGATTGCGTCGGGCCGCTCCTTCTCGATGATCTTGGCCACGATCTCGGGCGTGATCGGCTCCACGTAGGTGGCATCCGCGAGATCCGGATCGGTCATGATCGTCGCGGGATTCGAGTTCACCAGGACGATGCGGTAGCCTTCCTCCTTCAGGGCCTTCACGGCCTGAGTACCAGAGTAATCGAACTCGCAGGCCTGGCCGATGATGATCGGTCCGGCGCCGACGATGAGAATGGAGGAGATGTCTGTCCGCTTTGGCATTGGGCCACCCAGGCGTGTCCAGCCGCGCGGCCGTAGAGCTACGGCGCTTCAAAGCGCAGCCGGGATGTGATCGGATTGTAGGTTGAGAGAGGCTCTTACACGGACCTTGAGCAAATTCAAAGGCCTGAGCCATGATTTAGACAGCAGATGCCCATGCGGCATGGTCTGCCTCGCATCGGCGTGAAGGGGAACTGGGAAAAGATGGCCGCAACCGGGGAGCCGCGCTGGACGCTGATTACGGGGGCATCCAGCGGAATCGGCGCGGAGCTGGCCCGCACTTTCGCGGCGCGAGGGTATCCGCTCGTCCTGACCGCCCGACGGGAGGAGAGGCTCGAGGGTCTCGGCGCGGAAATCCGCCAGGCCCATGGCGTTCCGGTCGAGTTCATGGCCCTCGACCTCGCCGACAGGGAGGCTCCGCGGGATCTGCACGAGATGCTCCGGGAACGGGGAATCGTGGTCCACACCCTCGTCAACAACGCGGGATTCGGCCTGCGGGGGTATTTCGCGTCCTTATCCCACGACAAGCAGCTCGCCATGATCGATCTCAACGTGACGGCCGTGACCGCGCTCTCCCGCCTGATGCTGCCGGGCATGATCGAGCGCAGGCGGGGAGGGATCCTGAACGTCGCCTCCATCGCGGCTTTCCAGGCCGGGCCCTACATGGCCGTCTACTACGCGACCAAAGCCTTCGTCCTGTCCCTGTCCGAAGCCCTTCACGACGAGGCGAAGCCCCATGGAGTGACCGTGACGGCGCTCTGCCCGGGTCCGACCGGGAGCGAGTTCGCCGACACGGCGGGTCTCAAGGATTCGCGGCTCTTCCATGCGGGCGTCATGTCCCCGGGCGAGGTCGCCCGCACCGGCGTGGACGGCTACGAGGCCGGACGGGCCATCGTCATTCCGGGCGGACGGAACCGGATCGGGGCCATCGGGGCGAAGTTCGCGCCGCGCTTCCTGTCGCGCCGGATCGCCGGGCTTCTCCAGGGAATGAGGTGACGAGGCTCCGGGAAGGGGTTATCGAGAGGCCGTGACCGCATCGCGCCCCCTTCATCGCCTGGCCCGTCAGCTCACCGCCTTCTTCGGCGTGGGCGTCGTCGCGGCCGTCGTCCATTACGGGCTTCTGATCGCCCTCGTGGAGGGCGGGGACCTTCACCCGGTTCCGGCGACTCTTGCCGGCTATGTGGCGGGAGGGCTGGTGTCCTACGTCCTCAACCGCAGGCACACCTATGGGAGCGACCGCCCCCACCGGGAAGCCACATGGCGCTTCGCCGTCGTGGCCTTCGTCGGCTTCCTCGTGACCTGGTTCCTCATGCACGCCTTCACGGTCTGGCTGGATGGGCCGTACCTTCCCTCGCAGGTCATCACGACAGGGGTCGTGATGCTGTGGAGCTTCATGGCCCACAAGTCCTGGACCTTCGCCTGAAGGCTGTCAGGCAGGCCGTCCCACGAAGGTCATGCGGGCCTGATTGTGCCCGAGGTTGCGCTCCGCGCGCTGGGGCTCGAACCCGGCATCCTCGAGCAGGTCGACGATCTCCTCCGCGCTGTACTGAGCCAGGCCCACCTCCTCGCGGATCCGGCGGTATTCCGAGAAGGCGGTGCGGGCGAGGCCCGTGGCGGCCGATCGCAGGAAGCCTCCCTGCCAGGCAAACGAGAGCAGCGCCATCGCGTCGGTGACCGGGCTGATGTCCGGCGGGATGACGTCGCCCAGGACCAGCCTGCCGTCGCCTTTCAGCTTGTCGTGAGCAAGCTTCAGGAGCGCGCGGAACTCGTCGAGGGAGAGATACTGGACCAGCGAGTTCACCACGATGAGATCGAGCGAAGAATCCGCGATGCCGATGACGTCGTCGGTCGAGAGAACCGCGATCCGCCCGTCGTCCCCGAAGCGCTCGTTCAGGCGCTCGCGCACCAGCGGTGCGGCGTCGCTCAGGTAAAGGCGGCTGCACCTGGCCGCGATCCGGTCGGCAAAGAGCGCCTCGCCGCAGCCGTAATCCAGCACGACCGCCTCGGGGGAGGGGATGAGGCCGATGATGTCGTTGGCGAGCAGGCGGTAATGCAGCAGCTTGTGCCGCTCGCCCGTATAGATCGGCGTGTCCTGGTTCCAGTAGTCGCGCCAGTTCATCGAAGAAGACATCTCCCCTGAATTCAGGACTTCGCCGAGGGCGATGCCGACTCATGGAGCCTGCTGCGCAGTTTCGCAACCTCCCGGGTGAGGGCGCGGACCTCGTCGTAGGACAGGCCCAGCACGCAGCCGACCTGCCTGGGGATCTCCTCCGCCTTGTCCCGCAAGGCGCGGCCGGTCCCGGTGAGGGAGATCCTGACCTGCCGCTCGTCCTTCTTGTCCCGTGCGCGGCGGATGTGGCCGGCCGCCTCGAGGCGCTTCAGCAGCGGGGTGAGGGTGCCGGAATCGAGGAACAGGCGGTCCCCGATCTCTCTCACGCTGAGATCGTCCTGCTCCCAGAGCACCAGCAGGACCACGTATTGCGGGTAGGTCAGGCCGAGCGGGTCCAGGAACCGACGATAGGCCCGGCTGAAGGCGTGAGAGACCGAGTAGAAGGCAAAGCACAGCTGGTTGTCGAGCGCCAAAGCTTCCGGTTTTGTCGTCATCGTCATCTCCGCTCGGAGGAGCTTAGGAAAGAAATAGGTTGCACACAATCGAAATCGGGTCTATTCCCATATATCGATTGCATGCAATTGAATTGTAAGCATGCGATCAACCTTTCAGGTTCTCGCGCCTGCCATTCAAGGAGCTTACCGATGACCCCTCTCTACACAGCCCATGCCTCAGCCCGCGGCGGCCGCGAAGGCGTTGCCGCGTCCAATGACGGAAAGCTGGAGGTTCGCCTCTCCACGCCGAAGGAGCTCGGCGGCGCCGGCGGCGAGGGGACCAACCCGGAACAGCTCTTCGCGGCCGGCTACTCGGCCTGCTTCCTGGGCGCGCTGAAATTCGTCGCCTCGCAGAACAAGATCGCGATTCCGGCAGATGCTTCGGTCGAGGCCAAGGTCGGCATCGGCAAGCGCGATGACGGCGCAGGCTTCGGCCTCGTGGTCGAGCTGAAGGCGAACCTGCCTGGCCTGTCCCAGGAGCAGGCCACCGATCTGGTGCACAGGGCCGATGTGGTCTGCCCTTACTCGCACGCCATCCGCGGCAACGTGCAGGTCACGCTGTCGGTCTGAAGCAGAAAACAATAAGCCGTAGGGGCGAGGGCCTCCTGCCTATCCGGCAGGGGGCCTTTTCGCGTTCAGGTCCACAGCTTCACGAGCGGACCGTCCGTGCCGTCGACCGGATCGGCCTCCGGCAGGGGCACCTGCGCGATGCGCTGCTGCGATGAGGCGAGGGCGCCTGGATCGTCGCGAACGGTGTCGTAATCGACCCCGCCCGGATAGGCCCCGACTACAGAGAAGTCGTCGCTTGAATTGATGCAGGCATGGGCGACGCCGGCCGGAATGATCACCACGTCGCCGGCGCTCACCGCGACCAGGTCTCCGTCCTCGCCGCCGAAGCGGACCTGGGCCGAGCCGGACACGATCCCCAGGACCTCATGGGCGTTCGGGTGGTAATGATGATAGTCGTGGATGCCGTTGATCCAGGCGTTCGTCCAGCCGTTCTTGGCGAAGGTCGCCTTGAAGGTCCTGACCGCATCGTGCTCCGAAGGCGAGACCGCCCCGCGGCGCACGATCAGCGGCAGGGACGAGTTCGGGACGATGCCGTTGTTGCGGAAGACGTAGGTCTCCGTGCCGAGCGGGACGTTGTAGCCATGCGGATCGCCGTATCCTTTCGCCTGGGCCATGCTTCTCTCCCTTCAAGTCGCGGAGAGAACGCATGGCGGCGGCGAAAGATCGAGCGGAACCGTTATTCCGCTTGGTCACATGCCGATGAGCATGGCCGCGACGGCGCGGTCGATGGACATGTAGAACACTACGAAAGCCACGGCCGCCGCGATGGCGAACTCGACGATCTGGTTCTTGAAGATGCGGAACTGGGCGAAGAGGTTCTGGCCGAAGATCGAGATCAGCCAGGCCGCCGTGAGCACCACGGGGAAGATGAAGAGGTAGGACCAGGTGCTCTCGACCGGACCCGCATTGGCGGGGTCGATCAGCGGGCGGATGTTGCGCACCCAGGGAGCGTAGAGAGCGGCATAGAGAGAGGTCAGCCACGAGAGCGTGACGGCGATGCCGAGATGAAACGTGAACAGGTTGTGCAGCCGGCCGAATTCGCCGGTATCGTCATCGAAATCCATTGAAAAACCCCCAAAACAAGGTCCGGAATCATTTTATTTTTATGGTTAATGATCGGTTACCGTGAATTGGGGGGCTCGCGCAACAGATGCGTTTGTCGCGGCGGTGCGCATCGTGCGAAAAGTGGATCCGGTTTTCGCACGATGCTCTTGCCTTCACAAGTTTGTCAGGCCTGCGCCTTCTTCCGGTCCATCAGCTCGACGAAGCGGTCGAACAGGTAATGGCTGTCCTGCGGGCCGGGCGAGGCTTCCGGGTGGTACTGCACCGAGAAGGCCGGCCGGTCGGTGAGCGAGATGCCGCAATTGGAGCCGTCGAACAGGGACACGTGGGTCTCCACGGCGTTCTTCGGCAGCGTCTCCGGATCCACCGCGAAGCCGTGGTTCATGGAGGTGATCTCGACCTTGCCGGTGGTCTTGTCCTTCACCGGATGGTTCGCCCCGTGGTGGCCCTGGTGCATCTTCTTGGTCTTGGCGCCGACGGCCAGGCTCAGCATCTGGTGGCCGAGGCAGATGCCGAAGGTCGGGATCTTCTCGTCGAGCACCTTGCGGATCACCGGCACCGCGTATTCGCCGGTCGCGGCCGGATCGCCGGGGCCGTTGGAGAGGAACACGCCGTCAGGCTTCAAGGCCAGCACGTCCTCGGCCGAGGCTGTCGCGGGGACAACCGTGACCTTGCAGCCGGCGCGGGCGAGGAGGCGCAGGATGTTGCGCTTCACGCCGTAATCGATGGCGACCACGTGATACTTCGCGGCCCCGTCCTGGTGGCCGTAGCCTTCGCCGCGCGTCCAGGTGGTCTCGTCCCAGTCGAAGCGCTGGGCGCTGGTGACGAGGGGCACGAGGTCCTGGCCGTCCATGGACGGGAGGGCGGCCGCCTTGGCCTTCAGGGCCTCGATGTCGAACCGGCCTTCCGGATCGTGGGCGATGACCGCGTTCGGCATGCCCTTGTCGCGGATGAGCGCGGTGAGCGCCCGCGTGTCGATGCCGGAAAGCCCGACGATCTGGCGCGCTTTCAGCCAGGCGTCGAGGTCGCGGGAGGCGCGCCAGTTGGACGGTTCCGTGACGGCCGCGGCCAGAATGACGCCGCGCACGCCCGAGGACGAGGCGGCGTTGACGCTCTCGATGTCCTCCTCGTTGGTGCCGACATTGCCGATATGCGGGAAGGTGAAGGTGATGATCTGGCCGGCATAGGACGGGTCGGTCAGGATCTCCTGGTAGCCCGTCATCGCCGTGTTGAAGCAGACCTCGCCGGTCGCCTCGCCCACAGCCCCGATGCCGAAGCCTTCGAGAACCGTTCCGTCCTGGAGCACGAGAACGGCCGTCGCGCGCGGCTCGGTCCAGCCGCCCGAGGAGGACCCGGTGGTGTCTTTGTCTTGCAGCATCGTCATGATCTCTTGTAAGTCCGGGCCGACAGGCCATGCTTGAGCGGGCCACAACCGGGCCGCCCTTAGAACTACCCCCGTGACTTAAGGGGCCGTTCGCGTTCCGTCAACGCTCAAGCGCATCGTGCGGAAAAGTGGATCCGGTTTTCCGCCTCCAACGATGCGCCAACCAAGGGAAGGAGCATCGGATCCGATCCCAAAAGTGGGTTCCACTTTTGGGTCCGATGCTCAAGTGACTTGAGAACCAAGGAGAACTCCATGCTGCGCGAACGATTCACTGCCGAGATGAAGGAAGCCATGAAGGCCGGCGACAAGGGCAGGCTCGGCGCCATCCGGCTGATCCAGGCCGCCCTCAAGGACAAGGACATCGAGGCCCGCGGCAACGGCAAGGAGCCGCTCTCCGACGAGGAGATCCTGGCCCTCCTGCAGAAGATGGTGAAGCAGCGCCAGGAATCGATCACCATGTACGAGCAGGGCGGCCGCACGGAGCTGGCCCAGCAGGAGAAGGACGAGGTCGCGGTGATCTCCTCCTATCTGCCCCAGCAGATGGACGAGGCCGAGACGAAGGCCGCGATCCAGGCCGCCATCGCCGAGACCGGCGCCGCCTCCATGAAGGACATGGGTAAGGTCGTCGGCGCCCTGCGGGCCAAATATGCCGGCCGCATGGACTTCGCCAAAGCGAGCGCCCTCGTGAAGGATATGCTGCCGAAGGGGTGACCCCTCGCGCCGCGCCCACGCCACCGGCACGGGGCCGGTGACGACGAAGAGGGGCGTCAGGCCGCCGCGACCGCTCCTGACGCCGACCGCTCCTGAACGAGCTCCCGCGTCGTGACCACCTTGGCGAATTCGAAGCCCAGGGTCGCGACATGGGCCTGATGAACGGCCCGGGCGGGGATCGTCCCGCCCGCACCGTCCGGCAGGTCGAAGCAGTCGCAGGCATCCTCGACCAGGATCATGCGGTAGCCAAGATTGGCCCCCATGCGCACCGTGGTCGACACGCACATGTCGGTCGAGATGCCGAAGGCCACGATGGTGTCGACCCCCAGCCGCCTGAGGCGCAGGTCGAGGTCGGTTCCGATGAAGGCCGAGTTCACGCTCTTGGGGACGAGCGGCTCCTCGCCTTTCGGCCCGAAGCCCTCCCGGAAGGCATTGCCTGGCCGGTCCGGGCCGAGGGTCGAACGTGGCTCGACCGAATCGTGCCGGACATGGATGACCGGCCGCCCCGCCGCGCGCCAGGTTTCGAGGAGCAGCAGCCCGTTGGCATCGACGTCCCTGTTCCAGCGGCGCGGCCAGGACGGTCCGTCGAAGGCTTTCTGCATGTCGATCGGTAGAAGAACCGCGTTCGTGAGGTCGGAAGGCATCGAAGGCTCCATGGTCGATCAAGGCTTCAGCTTGGATGGATGTTGCGCCGGTTTCACTAGACAAGATGCCGGTTTGACCGGCTAAAGCATCGGATCCGATGCTTCTTCCCTCAGCTGGCGCATCGTTTTTGCGGACCCGGAGGGCCGCGTCAGCGAAAACCGGGTCCACATTTTCGCACGATGCGCTAAGTGTCGGTCACGGGGCCGACAGGGCGGCATGTGGGGCATGGTGCTGGACGACAAGGACAAGATCCTGATTGCCGCCTTGCGGAGGAACGCGCGGGAGAGCCTCGTCGGCCTTGCCCGCAGCGTCGGGCTGTCGCGCAGCGCGACGCAGGAGCGGATGCGCCGGCTGGAGCGGGAAGGGGTCATCAGGGCCTATACGGTCGAGCTCGCCTCGGAGCACGATCCGGCCGTGCGCGCGATGATCGCCGTCACCTTCGATCCCGGCTTCCGCTGCAAGCATGTCGTGCCGCGCCTTGCCGGCATCCCGGAGATCGTCGCCTGCCATTCCCTGACGGGTTCCATCGACCTGATGGTGCATGTGGCCTGCGATTCGAACGGGACCCTCAACCGGATCAGGGACGTGGTGGCGTCCGTCCAGGGGGTGGCCACGGCCACGACCCATATCGTCCTCGCGACCGAATGGGCGCGGGACTAATGCATCGGATCGAATAAGAGCATCGTTGATGCGGAAACCGGATCCACTTTTCACTGGCGTGGCCCGCTGGGTCCGCACGATGCTTTAAGCGCCCATCCTGTCTATCCACGATTGTCAAAGATCCAGCCCCCTTGGAGCCAGCACCTTCAGGCCCGGAGCCTTGCGGGGCCGGGCTTGAAGGGTCGAGGGGAGGTGCGAGGGCATCCGGCTCGATTGACGATGGTAAGTGGAAGAGCCGGAGGGCGCCTCGCACGTGGGATTTTTAGGCGTTTCGACTTGGACCCGCACAAGGCTGCCAAGGGCCTCCTGCCCGGGCGGCTGCGTGCACCGTCCGGCAGGCCCGCTCCCTGCCCCGACACTTGTGACGCCTCGCGAAGCGCGT
>JAEWKH010000010.1 GCA_023386155.1 Pseudomonadota bacterium | reverse complement strand
CTCCAAGCCCGCCCCGGCACCGGCTGCCGCCCCGGTGCGCCTCGGGGGATACGATCCGCTCAATGACGAAGTGCCTTTTTAGGAGACGGGGCCGAGACGGCAGGGGACGTGCGGCTGAAGGTGCGCTGGAACGCCTCGTAGGCCTTGGGGTCTTCCACCTGCAGCCTCGCGAGGGTGTCCAGCGCGGCGCCGTACGAGCGTGCCCGGGCCGATGGCATCAGCGCCTCCATCGCCCGTGCGATCGGAGAGGGTTCAGCCTCCACCCCGTCTCGGGCGCTCTCCCGATCAGCGATGTGGCGCGGGTTCATCATTGGCCGGAAGCCGCCGCGACCGCGTCCTGGTACGCGGCGTCGTAGCCCTCCGCGGCCCGGCGGGCGCGCTCGTGGCCGACGGCCAGGGTGGCCTTCACGACCTCGGCCTCGTCCTTCGAGTGGAAGTCCAGGGCCTCCGCCGGCTCCACCTCGACCCTGATGGTCTCGCTGCGCATCGGTCCGCCGCCCACCCGCATGAGGACGACCTCGGCCCTGAGCACGGCGGCGCACTCCACGAACCCGGTCGTCCGGTCGCGGAAGACCTTCGTGTCGTCCGCACGGATCTCCGCCAGCACCCACCGCATCCTTGCCTTCGTCATGCCCGTCTCCTCTCGGTTGCAGGTCCACCGTCGGGGGCAGGTTCGAAAGCCAAAACCCCGGCACTGAAACGGAGAGCCCCTCCGGCGCGGTTGTCGCCGGAGGGGCTCAGGGATCATCCGGAGGCCGCGGGTGGAAGGATCGCAGCGGACGGACGGCACACCTCATATGATAGGCGTTGCATCGCCCGAGACAAGGGGGAAAGGCCCGGCCGGACAGGCATTACAAGCCCTGGTCGCCGGCCACCTGGTTTCCCCCTGTAACGGGGGGTAGAGCGGGACTTGCCCGGCCACCGGGTGTCCACGTCTTCGGGCGCAGCCTTCCTCCGTGGCGGACGAAGCGTGCCACGCGCTTCCCGGACTGCACCGGGTCGAAGCCGCGCTCCTCGAGGCCCCGGATCGCGCCCAGGATGATGCGCTCGACGATGTCCTTGGCGGCGGGAGGGCGGCCATCCTTGATCCGCTTGATCACGTCCTGCACGACGAGCCCGGCGGCAGCGCCGCAGGCCATCGACACGTCCTCGCCGCGCGGCGCCCCCTTGGCCTTCAGGCGCTCCCGGGTGGCGGCGGCGTTGGCGCGCTTCCGCTGGCGCACCCGGGGCGGCATCGGGATGCGCCCGCGGGCCTGCGCGGCGGCGATGGCGACCGCCTGCGCGGCCTCGAAGTCGAATGGTTCGTCGCTCATGGACCTACCTTGAGGCCCTCCCTGGCAAGGGACAACGGGCGTCAGGTGTCCGGCCTCAATGTCGACACGCTGCCATATCCGGTTTTCGCGGTGGACAAGCGGAGACGTTAACTGGTCCTTAAGACATCCTGCGCCTATATTATGAGACGTGGAAATGGCGAGGCGACGGCATGGCATGCGGACACGACAGCGCTGCTCTGGGCATCGGCCTCTCCGTTGCGGGCGGCATCGGTGCCGCCATGTGGTCCGCGCACCAGGAGCAGGTCCTGTTGGCGTCAATCCCCCGCGGGGTCGACCCCGGCGTCGTCCGGCAGCTGATCGCCGAGGTGAAGCGCCTCCGGGCCGAGAATCTGGCCCTCCGCGAGGAGAGGATCGAACTCCAGGAGGCCATCCTCGAGATCACCTCCGACGCCCTCTGCTGAAACGAAAACGGGCCCCGCGGGGCCCGTTCCTTGTCGAGATGTCGGCTGCTCTCAGTGGTATCCGGGCGCGGGCCGGTGGATCAGCGCTTCGATCTCCTGGCGGCGGGCGGTGCGCCGGGCGTAAGGACCGGGACCGTGCAGCGCAGCGTCGGCCGCACGCATCACGGCCTCGTGCTCGGGCCGGCTCTCCTCCAGGTCCTGGCGGACGGCCTCGGTGAGATCGGGAACGGACTTGGCCGCCCGCAGCGCCTCGAGCCTCTTCTCGAGGCGCTGCCTCCTGTACGCCTCCACGGCCTCGCGGGTGCGCTCCCGCAGCTCCTGCTCCCGCGTCGGCGCGGCGGGGGAGTCCTCGGCCAGGGTCTCCTCGGCCGCGGCCTGCTCGACCGACCGCTGCTGCGCGATCGGCGGCAGGAGCCCGAAGAGCGAGCCGGTGTGCTGCACGCTCGCGGCGGCGTAGCCCAGGAGCACGAGCAGGAAATTCACAACGGCGGCGATGGTCTCGATCAGGTATGCGATGGCTCGGAACATGTTTGATCCCTCCCGTGTGTGTGCCTCGAAGATCATCGGATCCAGGTATGAAAGCGACCAGCCGATTCTCGTATGCCCGGCGCGCTGCGCGTACATCGACGCCGCCGGGAGGGACGTCTCCGGCGAGACCGTCGCCCGGGCCGTCGTAGACGTGACCGCCCAGGACGCCCTGAGGGTCTCCGGGAGACGGGGGCCCGCCCGCCACGGGCGCATCATAAGGGTCAACCTCTTCCGCCGCCGTGCAGGCTGGAGATGGGTTGAGGGAGGGATCTCCGATCTCGAGAATTTGGTCGCGATCGAGAGCGGGAAGCGGCACGTCTACTGCCTGCGCGCCACCTTCCTGGGCGGCCTCACGCTCGACCGGAATCCGGGTGCCAGGAGTGAGCCCCGTCTGCGCCCGAGGACACATGGTGTCCTCTCTCACGGGCGGGTCGTCGGTCGCATCCGATGCAGGCGCCATGAGCACGAAGTATTCGACGAAATAGTCGTGACGGAGTGAATTTCCCGGTTGATTCTTGCACTGTGAACACGCGGTGAACTCAAGATGTGTCCACCGCGTGTCATGGCCGGACACCAGGTGTCCGCTGTCAGCCCAGGAACTCTCGCAGGCGCTGCTCCGGACGGACCGCCCGGTGCCCTGTGGACGGCTTGTTGCCTTTCGGGTGGGAAGCCGTCAGTGTCACCGCCTCGAAAGGCGGCCGGGGCGGCATGACTGCAAGCGGAGACATCAGACATCCCGAGACCGGAGCGTCTCCCATGAGCCGCTTCGCGTGCCGGGAGGGACAGCCCAGCCTCGTATTCGGGCTGAGACCGGACGGGTCGGTCGCCCACATCTCCGAGGTTCCCCGCGGGAAGGAATGCGGATGCGTCTGCCCCAGGTGCGGCAGCCCGCTCGTGGCCCGGCAGGGGCAGGTGCGCGATCACCATTTCGGGCATCTCGGGACCGAGGACGGCCGTCCCTGCAGCACAGGTCCCGAGACGGCGCTCCACATGTTCGCCAAGGAGCTCCTTGCCCGCGAACTGAGGCTGACCCTCCCGCCCGTGCAGCACGAGGCCGGGGCGCGGCCGAGGTTCACCGGCGGCGACTACCGATTCGACAGCGCGGTCCTGGAAAACAGGCTGGGGGACATCGTCCCGGACGTCGTCGTGACACGGGAACGGCGCGACCTCATCGTGGAGTTCGCCGTCACGCACGGATGCGGCCCCGAGAAGATCGCCAAGATCCGGAAGATGGACGTCGCGGCTGTCGAGATCCATCTCTCGGACCTGAAGGCGGACGCCTCGAGGGAGGAGATCGAGAAGGGCATCCTCGACACCTGCCGGAGGAAATGGCTCCACAATCCCGTCGTCAGGGAGCGTGCTGCACCTGCGGCAGCCGCACGCATCGTCTCGGAGGCTGATCGAAGGAACGAACGGCTCAGGCTGCGGACCGAGAAGATCAGGAAGCTGGCGGCAGACATCATCGGGCAGCTGCCGGCACACGAGACCAGGACGTTCGATCTGGACGCGTGGTTCTGGCGCGCCCTGCCGGGCAGGCCGTATTCCATGGCCGAGGCCGTCGAGTTCGACCTGGGGCCATATACGAGCGTCATGTCCGAGCTGGCGTCGCTGCTGTGGAAGATCCGCCTCGACCCGTCGCCGCAGGCGGATCTCATGGGGCTGCCCCTTCAGGCGGAGCTCGGGACGGCGCTCGAAGGGAAGAGGCAGGAGGAGGAGCTCCGCGAGGTAGAGCGGCGGGAGGGCCCTCTCCGCGCGGCCCGCGACCGGTCGGACAGGATACTCCGGGAGGCGTGGGCGGCGGGCCTGGACGGGGACCGGTGGGTCCACGAGAAGCTGGACGCCCTGGCGGGCAGGTCGCCTGCCGAGGCCGCCCACGGCAGCGAGGAGGGCCTCGGCGCGGCCCTGGCGCTGCTGGAAGGGCCGGCGCGGCGCCACGATCTCGAGATGCGGAGGGAGCAGGCCGCCGCGGAGGCAAGGGAAGGGCTTCGCAGGGCGGCCGCCAGGGTCTATCAGGGGCAGCATCTCGAACTTTTCATGAAGGCCGGCCATCCGGCGCTCGGACGCCGGTCCCCGAACGACTACTGCGTCGACGCGGCCTCCATGAATCGGTGTATCGAGCTTACCCTGCCGGTCGCCAAGCGCCGGCGGTAGCGGCGTCCCATGCCGGCGAGATCTCCTCCGGGCCGACGGCCGCCAGCAGCGCGTCCGCATTCTTCTCCGACAGTCGCCCGGCGGCGACCGCGTTCCTGACGGCGGTGCGCACGGCCGACGAAATAATCGTGACGAGGTGAATTTCCCAGATTGATTCTTGCACTGTGAACACGCCGTGAACTCACGTGGGTGTCAAAAGGAGTTACGGCTCCGCGTGGCCGCCGGACACCTGGTGTCCGGGGTCCCCCAGGAACTCGCGCAGGCGCCTCTCCAGAGCGGCCGTGTCCTTCGTCTCGCACTCCCAGACCGTCAGGACATCCCACCCGGCCTCGCGGAGCGCACGCCCGTTCCTGGCGTCCCGCTCCCGGTTCCGGGTGATCTTTGGTCCCCAGTAGGCCTGGTTGGACTTGGCGCCGGTCCCGCCCCGCGAGCAGCCGTGGCCGTGCCAGTAGCAGCCGTGCACGAAGACGGCCTTCCTCCGCGGCCCGAAGACGAGGTCGGGCTTGCCAGGGAGGTCCTTGCGGTGGAGGCGGTACCGGTAGCCCATGCCGTGGACGAGGCGGCGCACCTTCATCTCCGGCGCGGTGTCCTTGCTGCGGATCGCGCGCATCATCCGGGACCGCTGCTCGGGGGTCACGCGGTCAGCCATGCACTACCTTTTTAACCTTTCCGGCTTAGCCATATTGCAGAGACTCGATTCCTTAATCATGCTTGCCCGGAACGGGATCCACTGAAGGATTGGCGAAGCCTTCCTGTGGATGACGCCGGCCCGAACGGATCCGGAACACTGAGGCCACGTTGCCCAGTATGGACAGCCGGGCCCGCGTCGGATACCGGGCAGGCCTGACCATCGTAGCGGAGACCGTTGTGCCGACGAACCTCACTGCCATCGACCTGTTCTGCGGAGCCGGCGGCCTGAGCGAGGGATTCCGGCAGGCGGGCTTCCACGTCCTCGCCGGCAACGACTTCGACGAGAAGGCGGGGGGGACATTCGCCGCCACGCACCGCGAGGCGAAGTTCCTGCCGGGCCCGATCCAGAACTACACCGTGAAGGACTTCCTCAAGGCCGCCGGCCTGAAGGCAGGCGAGCTCGACGTCCTGATCGGTGGCCCCCCGTGCCAGGGCTTCTCGGTCTACAACCACCAGCGCGGCCTGCATGACGAGCGCTCCTCCCTCTACAAGGAGTACCTGCGCGTCGTGAAGGGGCTGCGCCCGAAGTGGGTGGTGCTGGAGAACGTCACCGGCATGACCTCCGCCGGCGGCGGCGCTGCCGTGGAGGCGATCCTCGACGGCCTCAAGGCCCTGGGCTACACCGTCGACAAGAAGATACTGAGGGCCGAGGAGTACGGCGTCCCGCAGGAGCGGCGCCGCATCGTGTTCCTCGGCAACCGGATCGGCGCGCCGATCCTGTGGCCGGAGCCGACCCACGGACCGGGCCTGCTGCCCTTCGTAACCGTCCAGGACGCCATCGGCGACCTGCCGGCCCTGGGCAACGGCGAGGACCGCGGCGTGCTGCCGTACGCCCGCGAGGCCACGTCCGAATACCAGTCGATGCTGCGGGGCGGCTCGAACTCGGTCACGAACCATTCCGCCGCGCGCCTGTCGGCGCTGAACGAGCAGCGGATGAAGCACATCCCGCAGGGCGGCTCCTGGCGCGACATCCCCTTCGAGCTGCTGCCCGCCGGGATGAAGCGGGCCAAGCGCTCCGACCACACCAAGCGCTACGGGCGCCTGCGCTGGGACGGGCTGGCGTCGACGATCCTGACCAAGTGCGACCCGCACTGGGGCGCCTACTTCCATCCGGAGCAGGACCGCGCGATCACCGTGCGCGAGGCCGCGCGCCTGCAGTCGTTCCCGGACTGGTTCGACTTCAAGGGATCCCGGACCGAGCAGTACGTGCAGGTCGGGAACGCGGTGCCTCCGCTCCTCGGGCGCCGGATCGCCGAGGCCATTCTGGGCATCCAGGTCATCCGCGACGACCTGCTCGCGCTCGACGCCGCCGAGTAGCCTCAGAGGCTAATCGCCTTGCCTGCGGCTAGCGCATCCGACAGGCGCTTCTCGAAAGCCTCCTGCGACGACGGTATCCCTGCGGTCAGCGCCTCGACGCTGCTCTCCAGCGTCGTGTAGACCGTTTTCTCGAGCAGGATGTCTCCGGTCGTGAGATCGTAGTCGACGATGAACCAGGCGATGTCCGCGTTCGACAGGTGCTTCACCGGTGTCATGGGCCCCAGCGACCGGCGGAATCCCGCATCGATGACGACCGCCATCTTCTTTCCCCAGCGCCGAAGCGACGGGATCTTGGTCATGAGCTGGGGCATGAGGCGCTTCGGGCCCGACGACCGCCAGTCCGGCCTCCGGTTCCGGTCCGGGAATACCGGGACCGCGGGCGCGTCGCCGTACTGCGTAAGATGCGTCCCCATCTTCTTGCCCGAGAAGTAAACCGCCTGCATCTCGAGGGCGCACCATTTCGAAGGGTCCGACGGGTTCATCAGCACGGAGTCGATGCGTCCGACAGGCGGTCCTGTCTCCTCGGTTTCCTCTTCCGCCGGAGGGCCGATGGCAGCTCCCGCGGCGGGAGCGCCTGGGAGGGCTTCAAGGAAGCCGACCTCCTTGATGAGCTTTGGCTTGTCGGTCCCCACCATTTCCTTCCCGATCCACTCGAAGATCTTGTTGCCATGCCAGAAGCGGCTAGGGCAGACAGTCACGAGCTGGCCCTCTAGCGTCACAGTCGAGTCATCGGTCCGGTGAAGCCTCAGCGAGCATACGCCACCGAGCTTGTTGCAGATGCTGCCCGGTGCGGCAGCCTGCCGGAAAGGGCATGGCACGTTCGACTTCGTCATGCCGATCGCGCCGTAGACCTTGCGCTCGGCGGGTGTCAGGCTAGGCATCAGCCGGCCGTACCACTCGCCGATCCCGTAGCGTGCCTTGTCGAGCGCCGCAGCCTTCTTCACTTTCTTCGCTTTCGCCGCTTTCTTTGCCATGGCGGACCTCAGCGGCGCAGCGCGGCGCCGATCGCCGTCTCGTAGACGCCCATCTCCGGCAGGTTCACCGGCGACACGAAGGCGTAGGCCACCTGCTCGACCGTCGTGGTGAACGAGTCGGTGTGCTGGATGAGGCGGCGCTTGCCGGCCTCGACCGGGGGGCCGAGGTCGTAGGATCGGAAGGTGATCGTCCCGGCGGCGATCGGGTATTCCAGCAGCCGCCCGCCCAGGCGCGCGCGGACCTTCCGCAGGACCGCCGACGGGCATACGAAGAAGAGGCCCTTCGCGCACAGGCGCTCCCGCCGCAGCACGTAGCCCTTGTAGATCAGCTGCGGCAAAATCCTCTTCGACACGTTCGCCCAGTTCAGACC
>JAEWKH010000098.1 GCA_023386155.1 Pseudomonadota bacterium | reverse complement strand
GACCGGCAGGCCCGCTCCCTGCCCCGACACTTGTGACGCCTCGCGAAGCGCGTCCCTCGTCGGGCGGGGATGGGCAATGATATAGCCGAGCTTCTCCTGCCTGTCAAGAACAAAGTGAGAACATTGTCCCGAGACGGGCCGAAAAGCTCTCCTCCCCCTTGTGGGGAGGAGCTGGAGGTGGGGGTGTCGGCGATAGCCTATCAAGGTCAGGCGCCGACACCCCCACCCTTAATCCCTCCCCATCGCAAGTCGGGTGTTCCCGACTTGCGCAAGAGGATGCCCCTCTCAGGCAGGCCTGAGAGGGGTGGGGAGGGAAAGACGCCTGCGCCTCACCGGATCGGGATGGCCGGGACTGATCCCCGGATCAAGTCCGGGGACGGCCATGACGGTGCAGGGGTGGACAACAACCTATCAAGATCAGGCGCGACAGAGCCGCCGCCTCACCTCTCCCATGGGGAGAGGTCGGACCGTCAGGTCCGGGTGAGGGTGTACCGTCCTCTCCGGATAGACCTGTAACCCCTCACCCGCCGCGCTGGCGCGCGTCGACCTCTCCCCACGGGAGAGGTGAAACGGCAGGCTCGGTCTTCTGCTGGTCGGTGTCAGCACCCTCACCCCGGCCCTCTCCCGCCCGGGAGAGGGTGAGGCGGCGCGCCTGTTCGAGCGGGGTGGCCGTCTCGTCACGTTCTGGGACGGTCAAGACGAAGGCGCGCCTCTCGATGCGCTATCCCGCGTGCGCCTTGAGGATTTCCAGGAAGGCGTCCGCGTAGCGGTCGAGCTTGGCCTGTCCTACGCCGTGGACCTCGCCGAAGGCGCGCACGGTGGTCGGCCGCTTGGCCGCCATGTCGATCAGGCTGCGGTCGGAGAAGATCACGTAGGCGGGCACGCCCTCTTCCTTGGCAAGGCGCGTGCGCAGCCCCTTCAGGTCGAGGAGAAGCGGATCGTCGGACGGCACGACGGATTCCGCTTCCATCCGGGAGCGCCGGCGCCCCCGTTCGGCGGGCTTCATCAGCACGTCGGAGCGCAGCTCGATCCGCTCCTGGCCCTTGAGGACGGCGACGCCCTTGTCCGTCAGCGTCCAGCGCCCGTATTCCGCCAGTTCCAGCCCGATCAGCCCCGCCGCATAGATCTGCCGCAGGAGCGAGCGCCATTCGGTCTTCGACCGGTCGTTGCCGACCCCGAAGGTCTTCAGCTTGTCGTGGCCGAAGCGGCGAACGGACTCCGTCTCCTCGCCGACGAGAATGCTGATTAGGTGCTCGGTGCCGAAGCGCTCGCCCGTGCGCACGATGGCGGAGAGGATCTTCTGCGCCTCGATGGTGCCGTCGAACGACATGACGCCGTCGATGCACAGGTCGCAGTTCCCGCAGGGCTCGGTGCTCTCGCCGAAATAGGCGAGCAGGGTCTGGCGGCGGCAGCGTGGCGCTTCGCACAGGGCCACGAGGGCGTTGAGCCTTTGGCGCTCCACGCGCTTCTGCTCATCGGCCGCGTCGCTCTGTTCGATCTGCAGGCGGCGCAGGCGCATGTCGTCGAGGCCGTAGAGAGTGAGCGTGTCGGCCGGTGCGCCGTCGCGGCCGGCGCGGCCGATCTCCTGATAATAGGCCTCGATGGATTTCGGCAGGGCCGCATGGGCGACGAAGCGCACGTCGGGCTTGTCGATGCCCATGCCGAACGCGACGGTCGCCACCATCACCACCCCGTCCTCCTGCAGGAAGATGTCCTGGTTCTTGGCGCGATCCTGCTGCGCCATGCCCGCGTGATAGGGCAGGGCGCGATAGCCGGCCTGGCTCAACGAATCCGCCAGCCGTTCGGTGGCATTCCGGGACGAGCAATAGACGATGCCGCTCTCATGCCGGTGCTTGTCGAGGAAGGAGAAAAGCTGGCGCTTGGAATTCTCCTTCGACTGCATGGCCAGGCGCAGGTTCGGCCGGTCGAAGCCGTGGATGAAGAGGCGCGGCTCCTGCTCGAACAGCCGGTGCATGATGTCGCCGCGCGTCGCCACGTCGGCGGTCGCGGTGAGCGCGATGGTCTGCACGTTGCCGAGGCGCTGGCGCACCTCGCCGAGCATGGCGTATTCGGGCCTGAAATCGTGTCCCCATTGCGAGACGCAATGAGCCTCGTCGATGGCGAGCAGGTTCACCCCGGCCCGCCCCAGCCATTCGGTGGTTCCGGTATTGGCGAGCCGCTCCGGCGAGGCATAGAGGATGCGCATGCGCCTTTCGCGCACCGCATCGACCACGCGGCGGTTCTCCTCCGGATCGTTGGCGGAGTTGAGGCTGCCCGCCTCGATGCCGAAATGACGGAGCGCCGCCACCTGATCGCGCATGAGGGCGATCAGCGGCGAGACCACGAGGGTCAGACCCTCGCGGGCGAGCGTCGGCAGCTGAAAGCAGAGGGACTTGCCCGCGCCGGTCGGCATGACGGCGAGAACGTCGTCGCCGGCCAGCACCGCGCGCACGATCTCCTCCTGTCCTTCGCGGAAGGAGGGGAAGCCGAAAACGTCGTGGAGAATCTTGGCGGGGTCGATCACGTCTGCCCTGTGGCCGAGGAGAGGCCTCCCGTCAATGCGGCATCGGGAATCTGCAAGGCCGCCAGCACCCCCCTCGCGGCGGCAAGGCCCGTGGCGAAGGCCGCCTGGAGCAGGTAGCCCCCCGTGGGGGCTTCCCAGTCCAGCATCTCGCCGGCAACGTACACGCCCGGCACCCGGCGCAGCATCAGGTGCCCGTCCGCCTCGCTGAACGGCACGCCGCCGGCGCTGGAAATGGCCCGGTCGATGGGCTTCGTGCCCGTCAGCGTCAGGGGGACCGCCTTGATCAGGCGGGCGAGCGCATCGGGCTCGGACGGAAGGGAGGGCGAAGCCTCCCGGAGCAGCGCGATCCCGACCGGGCTGAGGCCGGCGCTCTTGCGCAGGAAGGTGGAGGCGGACTGGCCCTTTCGCGGCGCGCCCAGGCGCTTGGCGAGGGCCTCGGGGGACAGGTCCGGCCGCAGGTCCAGATGCAGCATGGCGCTGCCCGCCCGCTCGATGGCGTCGCGCAGCGGGGCCGAGAGGGCATAGACCGCGCCGCCCTCGATCCCGTCCGCCGTGACGACGGCTTCCCCCTTCACCGTCCGGCCCGCGAAGGTCAGGGCGATTCGCTTCAGGGGCTCGCCCTCGAATCGGCTGCGCATGATGTCGGACCAGGCGAGGGTGAAGCCCATATTGGCCGGGCGCAGGGGCGACACCACGACGCCGCGCCGGGATAGGAGCCCGGCCCAGCTCCCGTCGGAGCCGAGCCGGGGCCAGCTCGCGCCGCCGAGCGCCAGGATGGCGGCATCGGGCTTGACGCGCAGCGGCCGGCCGGCCGCGTCGGCGAAGATCAGGCGGCCGTCCTCGTCCCAGCCCTGCCAGCGATGGCGCAGGGCGAAGCGGACGCCGAGGCTCTCGAGCCGCGCCAGCCAGGCGCGCAGGAGCGGCGAGGCCTTGAAGGCCTTGGGGAAGACGCGGCCGCTGGAGCCCACGAAGGTCTCCTGCCCCAGGCCCTCGCACCAGGCGCGCAGGTCCTCGGGGCGGAAGGCCTCGATCAGGGGCTGCAATCGCGGCTGGGCCTCGGCGTAACGGGTGACGAAGCGGGCGAAGTCCTCGGAATGGGTCAGGTTCAGGCCGCCCCTGCCGGCCATGAGCAGCTTGCGGCCGACGGACGGCATCCGGTCGTAGACCGTGACGTTAAGGCCGGCCCGGCCCAGCGCCTCCGCGGCGATCAGGCCGGCGGGGCCGCCGCCGATGACGGCGATCTCGGGAGGGGAGGGATTTGAGGGCATGCGGTCAGCTGACGCGGGAGGGCCTGGAATCTGGACCCTCGCGCTTCGACATGGCATGCAGCGTCATCGGGTTCATGGCTTCTGGACATGAACGCCACAGGCTGATTTTGCAAGGGGAGCGGCGCCCGAACGCCGCCCGACGGGGAATTTCGATGCGTGCTCTTCTCATCTCGGGTCTCGTTGCCCTGGGCCTGGCCGGCTGCGCGGGCGATTGGGCTCTCACCCCCAAGGATGCCGTCCTGGCGAGTTCCACCGGCGACGCCGCCCAAGCCGCGCGGCTGATCTCGGCGTACCGGGTGTCGAAGGGCCTGAGCCCGGTGACGGTGGATTCCCAGCTCAACAAGGCCGCGGAGCATCAGGCGCGGGCGGTGGCGGCGGCGGGCCGGCTCAGCCACGGCAGCTTCGCCAGCCGCATGAACGAATACGGCATCATCGGCTATTCGGCCGAGAACCTCTCGGCCGGTTCGGATTCGGTCGATGGCGCCATCGGGCGCTGGAAGGCCTCGCCCGGCCACAACAGCAACCTCCTGATGCCGGAGGCGCGCAGGATCGGACTCGCCCGCGCCGATGCGAACAACCGTTACGGCCGTTACTGGGCCCTCGTCCTCGGTCAGTAGCGAAGGCACCAATGGGAGCGTGAAGCGTTAGATCAAAGACCCTCTCCTTCGCGCTCCGCATGACCCACCAGCAAATCCTCTCCTTCGCCATCGTCGCCGGGATGATGGCGCTCTTCGTCTGGGGACGCCTCCGCTACGATCTCGTGGCGGTCCTGTCGCTTCTCGTCGCCGTGCTCGTCGGCATCGTCCCACCCGACAAGGCCTTCGAAGGCTTCAGCGACGACATCGTCATCATCGTGGCGAGCGCACTCCTGGTCAGCGCCGCCGTGGCAAAGTCGGGCGTGCTCGAGGCCGGGCTCAACCGGGTCGGCCCTTATCTGCGCACCACGCAGATCCAAATCGTCGTGCTGGTCGGCATCGTGACGGTGCTTGCCGCCTTCGTGAAGAATATCGGCGCGCTGGCGATGATGATTCCCGTCGCGTTCCAGATCGCCCGGCGCACGAATACGCCGCCTTCGAGCTTTCTCATGCCGATGGCCTTCGGGTCGCTTCTCGGCGGCATCGTGACCCTTGTCGGCACCTCGCCCAACATCATCGTCTCGCGGGTCAGGGAGGAGCTTCTGGGGGAGCCGTTCGGCATGTTCGACTTCACGCCGGTCGGTCTCGGCATCGCACTGGCCGGCGTCGTCTTCCTGGCCTTCGGCTATCGCCTGCTGCCGCAGGGCCGCAAGGGAGCCGCATCGCTGGATGCGGCGCTCGACATCAAGGATTACGTCACCGAGGCGCGCGTCACGCCGGATTCCGACGTGGTCGGGCAGACGGTGGCGGATCTGCACAGGCTCGCCAACGGCGAAGTGAAGGTCGCGGCTATCATCCGCAACGAGACCCACAGCTCCCATCCCTTTCCGGATGCGACCCTTCGCGAGAACGACGTGCTCATGCTGGAAGGCGAGCCGGACGCGCTCGAAAGCGCCGTCGCCCGCGCCGGCCTGAAGCTCAGCCGGGAGCACCGGCAGCCCGAGACCGAGGAGGCGACCGACGAGATCGGCGTCATCGAGGCCATCGTGGGACCCAATTCCGGCCTGACCGGCCTCTCGGCGGAGCGCATTGGTCTATTTGAGCGCTTCGGGGTCAATCTCCTGGCGGTCAGCCGCAGCGGCGAGCGCTTCAGGGAGAGGCTGCGCACCATCATCCTGCGCCCAGGCGATGTCATCGTTCTCCAGGGCAATCTCAAGAAGCTGCCCGATACCCTGCGCGATCTCGGCTGCCTTCCTCTGGCCGAGCGTGAGATCCGGCTCGGGAGCGCGCGCCGGAGCCTGCTGCCCGCGCTCATCCTGGCTGTCACCATGGGACTTGTCGCCTTCAACATCCTGCCGGTGGCGATAGCCTTCTTCGGAGCGGGCGTCCTTCTCGTCCTGTTCGGGTCGCTCACCTTGCGCGAGGCCTACGAGACCGTCGAATGGCCGATCATCGTCATGCTCGGCGCGCTGATCCCGGTCAGCGAATCGATCCGCACCACCGGCGGCACGGACCTGATTGCCGGCTGGCTCTCGTCGGCGGCCAACATGCTGCCGCCCACCGGAGCCCTCGTGCTCATCATGGTGGCCGCCATGGCGGTGACGCCGTTCCTCAACAACGCCGCAACCGTGCTGGTGATGGCCCCCATCGCGGCGAGTTTCGCCACCCAGCTCGGTTTCAGGCCCGACGCGTTCCTCATGGCCGTGGCCATCGGGGCGGCCTGCGATTTTCTCACGCCCATCGGCCACCAATGCAACACGCTGGTGATGGGGCCGGGCGGCTACCGCTTCGGGGATTACTGGAGGCTCGGCCTGCCGCTCTCGATTCTGGTAGTGGTGATCGGCGTCCCGCTCATCATGCTGGTCTGGCCGCTGCAGTAAAGCCGATCAGCGAAGGATGGCCGTCAGGAGCAGGGTGGTGCCGGCCACCGACGACGACAGGGCGACGATCATGGCCCAGAGGTGCAGCCGGTCGCGCTCCTCCTGGTTGAGCAGGGGGCGGTAGCGCGAATCCGAGCGGCCGAAGATGAAGCTGGCAGTCCGCCCCGGCCGGGGATCGTGAGGCAGGACGCAGAAGCTCGAACGCACCGTCTGATGGCGGTCGCTGTAGGACGGTTCGTGAGGGAGCTGCTGGGTCATGGCGGGACGCTACACGGGACAGGAACGGGAGCGAGGTTCTCTCCAAAGCCGTGAACGAGTGGTAAAGGCGGCGAGACGCCTTCCATCATCGTAAACCAAATCTTGATCGCCCTCCGATCTTCCCTGTGGATGACCGGAATTCATTCAGGGCTGTTGTTTCGCTCCCGATGTCGTTATAGATACATTATCTCGTAACGTAAGAAGAGGCGAATCATGATCAGGATCGCGATCGCGATGGGGGCGGGGGCTCTCGCGATGGGGCTCGCCCTGGCCGCCTGCAACCAGACCGGGGCCGGATCGGTCGCCGTGGGGGCTGCAACGGCGCTGGACCCGACAGGGTTGTCCGGAACGGCGGTCAGCCTCGCCCAGAGCGCCCAGCCCGAGCAGGAGCCGGACCCGCAGAACCTCGATTTCAGCAAGTTTGCATCGCGCCTCTCCGACGTGGCCGCCGGCAACACGGCGCGGCCGAATTATCTCGGCGAGTTCGATCGCCAGTCGAGCCTGATGATGGCCAGGCACGCGGCCGGCATGGCCAGCACGGTCGCCTCGGCGGCCATCGGCGGAGCCATGACGGGCGGCATCGGGCTGGCGGCTGCGGCTCCCTCGCTCGCCATGCAGGCCGCTGCGGCAGGCATGACGACAAGCCAGATGGCGGCCGCGAGAGGCCAGGCCAGCGCGGCCATCGCGCAGGCGGAAGCCCAGCGGGCCGCCCAGCAGATCGTGCCCGATGCGGACCGTCCCGCGGAGGCCCAGGCCATCCTGTCGATCCTGAACGGCACGGGCGGGGCCAGCGCCACCTGGCAGAATCCCTCGACCGGAGCGTCGGGCAAGGTGAGCCTGAAGCCCATGAAAAGGGGGGCGTTCGGCGCGCTCGACTGCCGCCTCGTCCGGCGGGAGTTGCGGAGCGGGGGCGCCACGCGGAGGGGCGAGATGCTCGCATGCCGCAGCAGAGGCGAATGGTACGACCTCTCCTGACCGCAGAAAACGGGTCGTACGAAGGCCTCCTTTATGTCATGGCGGTTCGCGAGATCCGGAACCGACAATGACCCAAGCTGCCGTTCAGAAAAACATGACCGCGTCCGATTGGGCGCTGCTGGCCGTCCTCTCCATCGTGTGGGGCGGCTCCTTCCTGTTCAACGGTGTCGCGGTGCGCGAGCTGCCGCCCGTGACCATCGTGGCGCTGCGGGTGATGACGGCGGCCCTGGCCCTGCTTCTCGCCTTGAGGTTCATGAATGTCAGCCTGCCGCGCAGCCGTCAGGCCTGGGCCGCCTTTCTCGGCATGTCCATCCTCAACAACGTCATTCCCTTCACCCTGATCGTCTGGGGGCAGAGTCATATCGCCAGCGGCCTGGCGTCCATTCTCAACGCCACGACCCCGCTCTTCACGGTGATCGTCGCGCATTACCTGACTGACGACGAACGCCTGACGGGCCAGCGGCTTGCCGGCGTGGTCGTGGGCTTCGTCGGCGTCGCGGTCATGATCGGGGCTGCGGCCTTCGCGTCCCTGGATGCCAGCATCCTGGCCCAGCTGGCGGTTCTCGGTGCGGCCTTGTCCTACGGATTGTCAGGCGTGTTCGGGCGGCGCTTCAAGACCATGGGCATCCCACCTCTCGCGACCGCCGCCGGGCAGGTCACGGTTTCGAGCGCCCTTCTCCTGCCGGCCGCGCTGATCGTCGATCGGCCCTGGACATTGGCGATGCCGAGCACCGGCGCCGTCCTGTCCCTGGCGGCCCTCGGCCTCGTCTCGACGGCTTTCGCCTACCTGATCTTCTTCCGCCTGCTCGCGCGGGCCGGCGCGACGAATGTCGGCCTCGTGACCTTCCTCATTCCGGTGAGCGCGATTCTTCTCGGCGTGCTTGTCCTCGGCGAAACATTGGCGATGCGGCATGTCGTCGGGATGGCCCTGATCGGCGCAGGGCTGATCCTGATCGACGGTCGTGTGTTTCTCGCCCTGAACGCCCGGTTCAGCGCGAAGGGGCTGGCTCCGCGCGGAAACGGTTGAACATCATGTCGGGCGCGCTGGTGTTGTGGCGCGAGGGAACGAGACGACCCATCCAGGCATCGGTCGCCCTGGCGCTCGGAAAGTTCATGATCGGCTCCTCGCGCCAGGAGCGGGCGCCTGCTTCCCGGACGGCGATGCGCGCCACATCGGCGTTGAACTCGGTCACGTACATGGAGCGAAGCCCCGCGAAGGGCAGGCCGGAGATGCCCTGATCGAAGGAAACGTCCAATGTCATGCGCTCCTCGTTGAGGGCCTTGACCGCAACGCTGGCCTTGCCGCCCTTCGCCAGGGTCAGCGTGAAGGTCATGGTCTTCGGGTCGAAGGCCACATCCTTCAGGTTCACCACCGGCCGCTGGTCGAACTCCACCGGGCCGACGAGGAAGGAGGAGCCGTAGGAGGTCCAGTCGAGGTGCTCGGGCGGAAGCGGCTTGATGCGCCAGTAGCCGTCGCCCGGATAGATGACGAGCACTTCCACCGCCTTGCCATCCCGCTTCTTCAAGAGCTGGAGCAGATGGACCTTGTGCGTGACCTTGCCGCCGATGGTCACCGTGACGTCGCTCGGGCGCCAGAACTCGGTGAAGGACAGCCCCATGATGCGGAGATCGCCGTCCTCGTAGAGCGTGTTCATGGTGGGATGCGGCTGGGCCGACGTCTCCTCCGAAATGTCCTCGCAGGCGGTCCAGTCAGGCTCCCAGCGGTCCTGGCGGAGGGAGCCCATATAGGCCGGGTGCACGGCCTCGATCTGGAAGTGCCTCACCGCGGGCGAGGCGAAGTTGACCGCCACATTGTCCTTCTCGGCGCAGAGAACCGGCTCGCTGGCGTTCGTCACATCCACGGCCAGCCCGTCCAGGGTGGCGGCGCCCGCCGCGGAGGCGAAGCCGAGGAAGCCAAGGGCGAAAAGCCGGGGCAGGAACATGCGCATCATCAAGGATCTTCATGGAAGCTGGAGCAGAGAGAGGGGGCAGAGATAGCGCGCTCCGACTATGCCGTCGAGCCAGGAGGCCTTTGCAGGAGAGCCTGTTGATTCGGCATGGCAGCCATCGCATCTATGGGGTTAGGGATCGGGGTGGCCTGTGATAGGGTGAAACCGTCCTGAAGCGTGGCTTCAGGAGCCGTCCGGCTCCAAAGTGCGCCCTTGCCCGCCAGATTCGAGGCCGTTTTCTTGAGTTTCCAATGATGCGCCTGAGCTTGAGCCTGTCCGACAATCCCGCTACGACCTCGGTCGAGCGGGCCATCATGGAGTTTCGCAGCGCCAGGCCCGTGGTGATCCACGGGGCCGAGGGCAACGTGCTCGTGGTCGGCGTCGAGAACCTGGACGAGACCATGAGCGCCGAGATCGAGGCGATTGCGGGCGGCCGCGCCCATCTCGTCCTGCCGGCGGCGCGGCTTCGCCGTCTTGGCCTCGAGCGCGAGATTCCCGGCCGGGTGGCCCTGCCGGTGGTGGAGCGCAACCGCGTGGAAGCCCTGGCGCTCAAGGTCGACGGCCGCATCGACGCTCCGGTTCGTCCCGTCGATGAGATGGACGGCGAGGCGCTTGAACTGGCCCGCCTGTCCCTTGTCCTGCCGGCCGTGGTCGTCGTGCCGCTGGCGAAGGGCATCGAGATCGACCCGTCGCTCGTGCGCGTGTCGGGCGCGGCCATCCGCGGCTATCGCAGCGCGAAGGCGACGGAGCTGACGATCGTCAGCCGGGCGCCGGTGCCGCTGGAGGGGGCGCCCACCAGCGAGTTCGTGGTGTTCCGTGGCGGCGAGGGCCTGCGCGATCAGGTGGCCATCGTCGTCGGCCGGCCGGACTTCTCGAAGCCTGTCACCGTGCGGCTGCACTCAGCCTGTCTCACGGGCGACCTCTTCGGCAGCCTCAAATGCGATTGCGGCGACCAGCTGCGCGAGACCGTGCGCTTCATGGCCCAGAACGAGGGCGGAATCCTGCTCTATCTCGATCAGGAGGGGCGCGGGAACGGCATTGCCAACAAGATCCGCGCCTACAAGCTCCAGTCGCAAGGGTATGACACCTACGACGCCGACGAAGTCCTGGGCTTCGAGGCCGATCAGCGCCGCTTCGATTTCGCGGCCGTCATGCTCAAGGAGCTTGGCGTCGCGTCCGTACGCCTCATGACCAACAACCCCGAGAAGATCGCAGCGCTCGCCAAGGCAGGGCTGGAGGTCATCTCCGATCACCGGGTGCTGGGCCGCCCCACGGCGGAGAACGTCAGCTATCTCGCCGCGAAACGCGACCGGGCCGGGCACTACATCGATCTCGAAGGCATGCTCGCCTGCTCGAACAAGGATTGAGTCGTCCGTTCATCCGGCATGCCGTCTGATCGCCCACAGGATCCGAATGTTCCTGTGGGCCCCACGCGGAAATCGCCGCTCGAGTATCGGACTTGAAAAGTGGACCTGCACTTTTGGGATTCAATCCGATGCTCCGCTCCATAAAGGGCGCATCGTTCTTCGCGAAAAACCGCGACCACGTTTTTCTCGCGATTGGCTAGTTTACTGAAATAATTGACCTTTTAGCATAATGTGCCCTCGCTCTTGCGGTGTCGAAGGATGACGTATAGTATACTATACTAGCTCATGAACGTGAGGAGACATCACCGTATGCTGCGCCGAATATCGCTTGCCATCGTGGCTGCCGGGATTCTGACGACTGCCGCCCATGCACATGGAATCTGGACTGCTCAGCGCCATGGCGACCTCGCCATCGTCTATGGCCATGGGGCTGGTGACGAGGCCTACAAGCCGGACAAGGCGAGGAGCGCCGTCTCGCATCTGGCCTCGGGAGAGAAGAGAGACAGCAAGATCCTGCATCAGGCAAAGAATGCATTGGTCGAGCCCGCACCGGATGCGGTGGCACTGACCGTGATCTTCGACAACGGCGTCTGGACGAAGGGCGCTGACGGAAAGTCGGTCAACGGACCGAAGAGCCAAGTGACTGGAGCGCAGTCAGCTAGCCACTCCATCAAGATCAACACAACGATCCTTCAAAAGGGCGCCCCTCTCAAGCCGACCGGACAGGGTCTTGAGATCGTGGCCTTGGTCGATCCGATGACACTGAAGATGGGTGACGACCTGCCCGTTCAGGTCTTTTCGGAGGGCAAGCCGCTTGCAGGCGTTGCGCTCTACGTCGATTACGTGAACGACGGGCACGCGAAGAGCAACAAGACCGATGCGGACGGAAAGGTGACGCTCTTCGTTCGCAACGACGGCCTCAACGTGATCGGCGTCTCTCATGCCAAGACTGTGCCTGACAACGCGGAGATCGATCAAGTGAGCTACTTCGCGACGCTGTCTTTCACCTTGCCGCATGTGGAGGATTGATCGGACCTGCCGATCAGTTCCATGAGACAAGAAGGTTGGCCTCGATCGAAGCCAACCTTTCTCTCTTATCGGGCCGGCATGCCGGTTTCGACGATCTTCGCCCAGAGCGAGACCCCGTAGGGGCTCGCCTCGTCGTTGAAGTCGTAGGCCGGGTGATGGACGCCGGCCGTGTCGCCGTTGCCGAGGAAGATGTAGGCGCCGGGGCGCTGCTCCAGCATGTACGAGAAATCCTCCGCGCCCATGAGCGGGAGCACCGTCGTGTCGACGGCATTCTCGCCCGCGACCGCGCGGGCGACGTTCGCCATGAACTCCGTCTTGTCGGGATCGTTCATGGTCACCGGATAACCGCGGTCGTACTCGACCTCCGCCTTGGCGCCGAACGCGGCGCAGACATTCTCCACGATGGCGCGGATGCGCGTCTCGGCGAGGTCGCGAACATCGGGGGACAGGGTGCGCACGGTGCCGAGCAGCATCGCCGTCTGGGGAATGACGTTGAACGCCTCGCCCGCCTTCACGGTGCACACGGAAACCACCACGGAATCGAGCGGATCGACGCTGCGCGAAGCGATTGTCTGCAGCGCCGTGATCACATGGGCCGAGATGACCACCGGGTCGATGCAGTCATGCGGACGCGCCGCATGGCCGCCCTTGCCCTCGATGGTGATCGTGAAGCGGTCGGCCGCCGCCATCATCGCCCCGGGCCGGATGGCGAACTGGCCCACGGGAATGCCCGGCATGTTGTGCATGCCGTAGACCTCCTGCACGCCGAAGCGCTCCATCAGGCCGTCCTTGACCATCTCGTTGCCGCCGCCGCCGCCTTCCTCGGCCGGCTGGAAGATCACCACCGCAGTGCCGTCGAAGTTGCGCGTCTCGGCCAGGTACTTCGCCGCGCCGAGCAGCATCGCCGTGTGGCCGTCATGGCCGCAGGCATGCATCTTGCCGGGCACCTTGGACTTGTGGGGAGCGTTCGTCGCCTCCTCGATGGGCAGCGCGTCCATGTCGGCGCGAAGGCCGATGACCTTGCCCGAGTTGTTCGAACGTCCCCTGATCACGCCGACGACGCCGGTCCGTCCGAGGCCGGTCACGACCTCGTCGCAGCCGAAGCTCTTAAGCTTGTCCGCCACGATGCCGGCCGTGCGGTGCACGTCGAACAGGAGCTCCGGGTTTTCATGGAAGTCGCGACGCCAGGTGGTGATTTCATCGGCGAGATCGGCGACGCGGTTGATGATCGGCATGTCATTCCTCGAGCAGAGAATCCGGTAACGTCAGCCAAGCAGAGGCAGTACCCTTACGTCAATCCTTCCCGGCGAGGAAGTATGCACCGTCAGGCGGCGCGGCGCAGGATCGCCTTGGGCCGCTTCGTGCGGAACTGACCCCGCTCGATGGCGACGAAGATCAGCACCAGAACCAGCAGCGCCGTGAACCACCAGACCTGGATGGTGCCGATCCCCAGGCAGCCCAGGGCAAAGGTGCAGGCGAAGGCGGCCATGATGCCCGGAGCCACGGTCGCGCGGTGGCTCTTCGCCCCGACGACGACCTGATAGAGGAGAACGCTGCCGGCCACCGCGCCGACCACTCCGAGCTCGTACCAGATCTCGAACAGCAGGGTGGATGGCGCAGAGGGCGGCATCAGCCCGACGAAGCGGCCGCGCAGGGCGGTCTCCAGGCCATGCCCGGTCAACAGCCGCAGCGGCTCGTCGAGAATGATCCGGCGCCACGTCTCCAGGCCGACGGAGATCCGCGAGCCCGCGCCGAACAGGCCGGCCGCCAGGGGCCTCAGGATGAAGGGCAGGATCGGCGCGAACAGCAGGAGGCCCGCCATGGCCATCCCGGTCAGGCGCGACCCGAAGGCGGGGTTCCATGCCGTGACGACGAAGACGACGGCGCCTGCTGCCAGGCCGTAGAGAGGCAGGCCGTCACGCGTGAGGAGGGAGCAGACGGCCACGGCGAGCGCAAGGCCGATGGCCTCCAGGTTGCGTCCGCGGGAATGGAGCCAGGCGATGGCGGGCCATAGCAGCAGGACGAGCATGAGCATGCCGCGCTCGAGGCTCAGACCCTCCGGATCGAAGCCGCCGCCGGTGATCGTCAGGGCGATGGCGATCAGGGCCGCGAGGCCGACCCCCACGGGAAGAAGATAGAGGTTGGCCGAGCGCATGCGCTCGGGAATGGCGAGATAGCCGCCCAGGCCCATGAGGGCCATGCCGATGATGTTGAGAAACCGCTCCGATGCCTGGGGCAGGAAGGGCGTCCACAGCAGGGAAAGCCCGGCCCAGAGCAGGAGGACCAGCCCGGCCACGCCGCCCGGAGAGCCCGCGAGCGCGACCAGCTTGCCCCACGCGTTCCTCGCGCTGCCATCGAGCACCGAGGCCAGGACGAGGAGAATGACCGCCAGCGGGGCCATGATCACGAGCGCGCGCCGGGTGAACAAAGCCGCCAGAGGCACGGCGAAGAACAGGATCGCGAAGCCGAGGCGCCGCAGCATGGCGGCGGCATCGGCTGACGGATTGGCCGTCTGGAAAGCGGGGCGGATCATGCGGGCAGGCAATCGGCGGTTGAGCACTCAGGGACGAGGAGCGTAATGGACGGGCGCAGCGAAAGCTGTAGGTGCGATGCAACACACCCCATTCGTTTGCGCTCCTTCCGGGAGAATGCTGCCCCTCCGTCATGGCCGGGGGCGGCCATGACGGGCGGTGGGTGGATCAGCCCCTCTGTCCCCGGATGAAGTTGATGATGCCGGAGAAATCGTCGCCCTCGTGCCCGGCATTGCTGAACAGGGCATAGAGCTGGGCCGCCTCCGCGCCCAGCGGCGTCGCGGCGCCCGAGGCGAGGGCGGCCTCCTGGGCGAGCTTCAGGTCCTTGAGCATGAGCGCTGCCGCGAAGCCCGGCTTGTAGCCGTTATTGGCGGGCGAGGCCGGCACGGGGCCCGGCACGGGGCAATAGGTTGTCAGCGACCAGCACTGGCCCGAGGACGTGGAGGCGACGTCGAACAGCGCCTGATGCGACAGGCCGAGCTTCTCGGCCAGGACGAAGGCCTCCGCCACGCCGATCATCGAGATGCCGAGGATCATGTTGTTGCAGATCTTCGCCGCCTGGCCGGCCCCGGCCTCGCCGCAATGCACGACCTTCTTGCCCATCTTCGACAGGACCGGCTCGGCCCGGTCGAACGCCTCTTTGGCGCCGCCCGCCATGAAGGTCAGAGTCGCGCCCTTGGCGCCGCCGACGCCGCCGGAAACCGGCGCGTCGAGGCTCGCCAGATTGCGGCCCTGCTCGCGCGCCATGACATGCGCCTTGCGGGCGCTTTCCACGTCGATGGTGGAGCAGTCGATGAGCAGCGTGCCGTCCTTCACCGAAGGCAGGATGTCGGCCCAGACCGAGAGCACGTGCTTGCCGGCCGGCAGCATGGTGACGACGATCTCCGCGTCCTTGACCGCATCGGCCGTGGAAGCCGCGATGCTCAGGCCGTCGCCCCGCGCCTGATCGCAGGAGGCCGGCGAGAGATCGAAGCCGGTCACGGAATGCCCGGCTTTCACGAGGTTGGCGGCCATCGGCCCGCCCATGTTGCCGAGGCCGATGAAGGCGATGCTGGTCATGATAATCCTCCCGTGGTGTCGTTTTAAGGTTCGATGGTGGCCGCCGTCACACGTGGCGCGCCTTCCAGAGCGCTCCCGCAAGCGCAAAGCCGTAGAACCAGAGCATGAGCGAACCGAACACCTTGTCGAGGGAGGGGTTCAGGTTCGGAAAGAACACGGCGAAGTGCGAGCCCACGGCCGCCAAGAGCAGCATGCCCGGAACGGCGACGAGCGCCATGGCATGGATCGCCGCTTTCGTCGGCACGCGCAGGATGCGAGCGATCGACAGGCCCAATCCGAGGCCGAGCGCCGCGCCCGCCGTAAAGTTGAGCTGGAACGGGCGGCGTCCCTCAAGAAAGAACCATGTGCCGGCGAAATGGAACAGCGCGAAGATGGCGGCAGTCAGGCCGAGCCCGAAGCCGAGCGATCTGAACGTGAGAATCATAGCGACACCCTCATCCTGAGGAGGTCGCGCAGCGACCGTCTCGAAGGAGGATCCAGGGAGCACTGGAGACGTCCTGATCCTTCGAGACGCCGCCTTCGGCAGCCCTCAGGATGAGGGCCGCGTGGGAGAGGCGGAGACGGGAACGGCAGCCCTCCACTTTCATCGATTGCCGCGTCCCACCAGGTCGCGCGCCACGATGAGCCGCATGATCTCGTTGGTGCCCTCCAGGATCTGATGCACGCGCAGGTCGCGCACGATCTTCTCGATGCCGTAATCGGCAAGGTAACCGTAGCCGCCATGGAGCTGCAGGGCGTCGTTGGCCACCTGGAAGCCCACATCGGTCGCCATGCGCTTGGCCATGGCACAGAGCTTCGTGGCATCGAGCGCCTTGGCGTCGAGAGCGGCGGCCGCGCGCCACAGGAAGGTACGTGCTGCTTCGAGCTCGGTCGCCATGTCGGCGAGCTTGAACTGGAGCGCCTGGAAATCCGCGATGCGCCTGCCGAAGGCCTTGCGGTCGTTCGCGTAGGCGAGTGCCTTGTCGAGCGCCGCCTGGGCGCCGCCGAGCGAGCAGGCGCCGATGTTCAGGCGCCCGCCGTCGAGGCCCGACATGGCGATCTTGAAGCCCTGGCCCTCGTCCGAGAGCCGGTTGGCGACGGGCACGCGCACGTCCTCGAAGATCACGGCCGCGGTGGGCTGCGCGTTCCAGCCCATCTTCTTCTCCTGCGCGCCGAAGGACACGCCGGGCATGTCCTTCTCGATCACGAGCGTCGAGATGCCGGACGGGCCGTCCTCGCCCGTGCGGACCATCGTCACGTAGATATCCGAGGTGCCGGCGCCCGAGATGAACTGCTTGACGCCGTTGACGATGTAATGGTCGCCGTCGCGCACGGCCTTGGTCTTGAGCGCGGCCGCATCCGAGCCCGATCCCGGCTCGGTCAGGCAATAGCTCGCGATCAGCTCCATGGTGACGAGGCGCGGGATGTAGCGGTTCCGCTGCTCATCAGAGCCGTAGCGGTCGATCATCCAGGTCGCCATGTTGTGGATCGAAAGATACGCCGAGATCGCCGGGCAGCCGGTGGCGAGGGCCTCGAAGATGAGCGCCGCGTCGAGCCGGGTCATGCCCGATCCGCCCACGTCGTCGCGGGTGTAGATCGCCGCCATGCCCAGGGCCGCCGCCTCGCGCATCACGTCCACGGGAAAATGCTTCTTCTCGTCCCATTCGAGGGCGTGAGGAGCGAGGTTGTCCGCCGCGAAGGCCAGCGCCATGTCGCGGATGGCGATTTGATCGTCTGTGAGTGAGAATTGGGTCATGGTCTTAAATCGTCATGCCAGAGGGGTTTTGGGCAACCATGACTTTCGACTTAGGGCGGAGACATTCATGTATCACCTCTCAGCGTCTCAGTTTTAGGACTAACCGCCTGGATCCCTGATAAATTCTTCGCCCTCTGATGCCGGTATAAAGGTCCAATTCCTGATCCGAGATCCATTATCAGAGCGGGATTCTCTGAAAGTGAAGGTTCCCAAATAAAACAGGTCGTCAAAGTAATGAGACTCTGTCAGGTCACCTAGCTGTTTGGGATGCTCTTTCCTAAACGGCCGATCGCGCAAATCGACCTTGCCGTACAGCCCCTTGTCGCGGTTCGCGAGATAACTCGTGCTATATGGAAAGATACTTAGCGGTGACAAGGTAATGAGTTCCGCGTCAAAGGCACCAGCCAAGACGAGTTTTCCATCTGTCGTTCTGTACAGATTTGCTTCTGCAAACCCGCCGTGATCCGAGAAAAGCTCAGTGACGGCAGTCGAACTGTCCGACTCGGTAACGAGAAGACGGCGGTCGAATTCTGCTTTGCCAATCGGGCTGGTGTTGGTCAGTTCGATGCTAATTCTGACCTTCTCGGGCTCTAGTGAAATACTCGCAAAGTGATCCGGCCCATAGACAAGGCGCCGCGCTCGAGGATTGAGTTCCACGACACAGGAAACGAGGAGTACAGCGAAGACCGCAATGAAGGTCCAGAGCAGCGCTTTCGAGGAAAGCGCAAGCACCCTCCTAAATGGAAGGTGCTTGCCTCGCGTGGTTGGATAACTCACCACGTTCGTTCAGTTACTTCATCGTCGGAATGGAGAATTCCGCGCCTTCCTTGATGCCGGACGGCCAGCGGGAGGTGACGGTCTTGGTCTTGGTGTAGAAGCGCACCGCGTCCGGACCGTGCTGGTTGAGGTCCCCGAAGCCCGAGGCCTTCCAGCCGCCGAAGGTGTAGTAGGCGAGCGGCACCGGGATCGGCACGTTGATGCCGACCATGCCGACGTTCACGCGCGAGGCGAAGTCGCGGGCGGCGTCGCCGTCGCGGGTGTAGATCGCGACGCCGTTGCCGTATTCGTGATCGGAGGGCAGGCGCAGGGCCTCGTCGTAGTTCTTGGCGCGCACGACGGACAGGACGGGGCCGAAGATCTCTTCCTTGTAGATGCGCATGTCGGTGGTCACCTCGTCGAAGAGGCAGCCGCCCATGTAGAAGCCGTTCTCGTAGCCTTGCATCTTGAAGTCACGGCCGTCGACCACGAGCTTGGCGCCTTCCTGGACGCCGAGGTCCACATAGGAGCGCACCTTTTCCATATGGGCCCTGGTAACCATCGGGCCGAAATCGGCGGACGGATCGGTGGAGGGGCCCACCTTCAGGCTCTCGACGCGGGGGATCAGCTTGTCCATGAGCGCATCGGCAGTCGCCTTGCCGACCGGCACCGCGACCGAGACCGCCATGCAGCGCTCGCCCGCCGAGCCGAAGCCGGCGCCGATGAGGGCGTCCGCCGCCTGGTCGAGGTCGGCGTCGGGCATGATGATCATGTGGTTCTTGGCGCCGCCGAAGCATTGCGCGCGCTTGCCGTTCGCCGCGGCGCGGGAATAGACGTATTGCGCGATCGGCGAGGAGCCGACGAAGCCCACGGCCTTGATGTCCGGATCGTCGAGGATCGCGTCCACCACTTCCTTGTCGCCGTTGACCACGTTGAGGATGCCGGCCGGAAGGCCCGCCTCCAGCATGATCTCGGCAAGCCGCATCGGCACGCCCGGATCGCGCTCGGACGGCTTCAGGATGAAGGCGTTGCCGCAGGCGATGGCGGGCGAGAGCTTCCACAGCGGAATCATGGCCGGGAAGTTGAACGGCGTGATGCCGGCGACGACGCCGAGCGGCTGGCGGATCGAGTACATGTCGATGCCGGGGCCGGCGCCTTCCGTGAACTCGCCCTTCAGCAGGTGCGGGATGCCGGTGCAGAACTCGGCGACCTCGACGCCGCGCTGGATGTCGCCCTTCGCGTCGGGAATGGTCTTGCCGTGCTCGCGGGCAAGCATGTCGGCAAGGCTGTCGGTTTCCTTGGCGATGAGCTCGAGAAACTTCATCATCACGCGGGCGCGGCGCTGCGGGTTGGTGGCAGCCCAGGCGGGTTGCGCGGCCTTGGCGTTCTCCACCGCCTGGCGCAGCTCCTCCTTCGAGGCCAGCGCGACCCGGCCGAGAACCTCGCCGGTCATCGGCTGGAAGAATTCGGTGGTGCGTCCCGATTTGCCGGGAACCTGCTTGCCGCCGATGAAATGTCCGACCTCGCGCATGGCGTCTCTCCTCCTGAGGGGTGTTTTTCGTGGTCCCCTTCTACCATTGTTGAAATCGCACGACTATGGGTGAAACCAAAGCACCGTTGTGCGAAAATGCCAATATGAACGGGGCAGGGCATGAGCGCATTCGATTGGGACGACCTTCGCTTTTTCCTGGCTGTCGCCCGCGTCGGGCGCCTCACCGCGGCCGCGCGGCAGCTGGAGGCGGACCACACCACCGTCTCCCGCCGCATCTCGGCCCTTGAGCGCGGGCTCAAGGCCAAGCTGTTCGAGCGCAGCCCCCAGGGCTACACCCTGACCGAACAGGGCGAGCGGCTCCTGAAGCACGCGGAGGCCATGGAAACCCAGGCGCTCGCGGTGGCGAGCGAACTCGGCGGGGCCGACCTCGCGCTCACGGGCACCGTGCGCATCGGCGCGCCGGACGGGATCGGCACCTATTTCCTCGCCCCCGAGCTCGGGGTGCTGGCCGAGCGGCATCCGGGGCTGACCCTGCAGCTCGTGGCGCTGCCGCGGATCTTTTCCCTGTCCAAGCGCGAGGCCGACATCGCCGTGACCCTGGAGCAGCCGACCGAGGGGCGCCTCGTCTCGCGCAAGCTCACCGATTACCGCCTGAGGCTCTACGCCTCGCAGGATTATCTCGACCGCCACGGTCCCGTGACGGAACTGGCCGATCTTTCGGGCAAAACCCTCGTCACCTATGTGGCCGACCTGCTCTTCAGCCCCGAGCTCGACTATTTCTCGGCCCTGGAGAAATACACCGTCCGACGCTTCGAATGCGCCAGCGTGGTGGCGCAGGCGGAGGCGGTGCGGGCCGGCGTGGGCATCGGCATCCTGCACGATTACGCGGTTCGGCAATTCCCGGAGCTTCGGGTCGTGCTGCCCGAGGTGTCCTATCTTCGCACCTACTGGCTCGTCACCCATGCCGACGTGCGGTCCCTGCGCCGCGTGGAGGAGGTCTATTCCTTCATCCTGAGCCGGGTCCGGGCCAACCGGGGGCTTTTCGTGTGATAACGCCATGTCATCCCCGGCGGCCTTAAGGCCGGGAAGGGGATCCAGAGCGCTCGTCGGCGGATGGTTTCCCTTCCCCTCCGCTGACGCTCCGGCCGGGAATGACAGCAAGGCTGCAATTGCCGCTTTGCCCTTCACGCAGGCTCCTTATGGAGCTAAGTCAGACGTCAAAGGACAACCCACGGAGATCCCGATGCCCTCCAAGCTCGACCAATTGCGCGCCATGACGGTCGTCGTCGCCGATACGGGCGATCTCGATGCGGTGCGCCGCCTCAAGCCCCAGGACTGCACCACCAACCCGACCCTGCTCTTGAAGGCGGTCGAGCTTCCGGCCTACGGGCATCTTCTCGACGAGGCCCTCGCCTGGGGCCGCAAGCAGGGCGGCTCCCGCGAGGCCGTGGTGGCGGCGATTTCCGACCGGCTCGCCGTCGCCTTCGGGGCCGAGCTCGCGAAGATCGTGCCCGGCCGCGTCTCGACGGAGGTGGACGCCGATCTCTCCTTCGACACGGAAGCGACGGTGAAGACCGCGCGGAGCATCGTCAAGGATTACGAGGAGCGCGGCATCGGGCGCGAGAAGGTCCTGATCAAGATCGCCTCCACCTGGGAAGGCATCCGCGCCGCCGAGATCCTTCAGAAGGAAGGCATCGACTGCAACCTCACGCTCCTGTTCTCCCAGGTGCAGGCCCAGGCCTGCGCGGAAGCGGGCGTGTTCCTGATCTCCCCCTTCGTGGGCCGCATCCTCGACTGGCACGTGAAGGCGGGCGGCGGCCCCTACACGGGCGAGACCGATCCGGGCGTGATCTCGGTGCGCAACATCTACGCTTCCTACAAGGCGCAGGGCATCAAGACCGTGGTGATGGGCGCGTCCTTCCGCAATATCGGCGAGATCGAGGCGCTTGCCGGCTGCGACCGCCTCACCATCTCGCCCGCGCTCCTCGACGAGCTGGCGAAGGCGGAAGGCGAGCTGCCGCGCAAGCTTTCGCCCGACAGCGTGGAGAAGATCCAGCCCCTGCCGCGCCTCGACGAGAAGAGCTTCCGCTTCGCGCTGAACGAGGACGCCATGGCGACGGAGAAGCTCGCCGAGGGCATCCGCTCCTTCGTCAAGGACCTGCGCAGCCTGCGTACGCTGGTCGCCCGGCGGCTGGACGAGGCGAAGGCGGCTTAAATCGAAGAAACGTCATCCCGGGGCCGCGCAGCGGAGCCCGGGATCGCGGGCCGAGAATGGCACCGCATTGACCTCTCCTCAGGGAGAGGGAGTTTACCGCCACATCCTGACAACGATCCCGGATCGGCTTGCACCGTCCGGGAAGACGCTTGTGTCAGTACTTACTTCTTCCCCGCCAGCGCCTTCTCGCGGATCGCCGTGAGCGACATGCTCGGCGTGATGGCTTCCGGATCGATCATGCAGTGGAGGATCGCCGGCTTGCTCGAGGTGAGCGCCCGCTGCAGGGCGGGGCCGAACTCTTCCGTCGCTGTCACGCGCTCGCCGTAGCCGCCGAAGGCCTTGGCATAGGCCGCGAAGTCCGGGTTCTTCAGCATGGTGGCCGAGACGCGGCCGGGATATTCGCGCTCCTGGTGCATGCGGATCGTGCCGTACATGCCGTTGTCGAGCAGGATCACCAGGATCGGCAGGTCGTATTGCACGGCGGTGGCGAATTCCTGCCCGTTCATGAGGAAGTCGCCGTCGCCGGCGAAGACCACCACGGGGCTGTCGGGCCGGATGCGCTTGGCGCCGACGGCGGCCGGCACGCCGTAGCCCATGGAGCCCGAGGTCGGGGCAAGCTGCGTGCCGTATTCGCGGAAGGGCCAGAAGCGGTGCACCCAGGTGGCGAAGTTGCCGGCGCCGTTGCAGAAGATCGTGTCGGTCGGCATCACCTTGCGCAGGTGCGCCATCACCTCGCCCATCTGCACGGCACCGGCGGTGCGGATGGCGCTCGGGTCGCTCCAGGCCAGATAATCCGCATGGGCCGTCTTCGTGCCCTCGCTCCAGGGAAGCGAGGCCGGGGGATGCACGGCTTCGAGCGCTGCCGTGAAGGCGACCGGCGAGGCGTTGATGGCAAGGTGCGGGGCATAGACCCGGCCGAGCTCGCTCGGATCGGGATGCACATGCACCAGCGTCTGCCGGGGCGCAGGAATGTCGAGGAGCGTATAGGCCTGGCTCGGAACCTCCGAGAGACGGCCGCCGACGAGCAGGACGAGATCGGCGTCCTTGATGCGCGCGAGCAGCTTCGGGTTCACGCCGAGGCCGAGATCGCCGCTATAGGAGGCGTGATCGGCGGGAAACAGCATCTGGCGGCGGAACGTGCAGGCGACCGGCAGCTCGAAGCGCTCGGCGAAGCGCACGAAGCGCTGCACCGCCGTTTCCGACCAGCGGCTGCCGCCGAGCAGCGCAATCGGGTTCTTGGCGCCGTGCAGAAGCTTCTGCAGCTCCGCCATCTGGGTCAGGCCCGGATGCGTCTCGATGACCTGGTAGCGCGGCGCATCCGCCACCTGGGCCATGTCGGTCAGCACGTCCTCAGGCAGCGCGATCACGACGGGACCGGGACGGCCCGAGGTTGCGACGTGGAAGGCGCGGGAAACGATCTCGGGGAAGCGCGCCGGATCGTCCACCTCCGTGGCCCATTTGGCGAGCGGCCCGAAGGCAGCGCGGTAATCGAGCTCCTGGAACGCCTCGCGCTCGCGCATGCCGCGCTCGATCTGGCCGACGAACAGGATCATCGGGGTGGAATCCTGCTTGGCGATGTGGATGCCGGGCGACGCGTTGGTCGCGCCGGGCCCGCGGGTGACGAAGCAGATGCCGGGGCGGCCCGTGAGCTTGCCGTAGGCTTCCGCCATCATGGCGGCGCCGCCTTCCTGGCGGCAGACCGTGACGTCGATGTTCGCGTCATGCAGCGCATCGAGCGCCGCGAGGTAACTCTCGCCCGGAACGCAGAAGATGTGATCGACTCCATGGACGAGAAGCTGATCGACAAGAATCTGGCCGCCGGTGCGGGAGGGCGCTGTCATGGAAAGCTCGTATGTTTGAGAGGACTGAATAGCAAAACGGAGGGCATTGCTGCCCTCCGCTGTGTTCTTGCGACGATCAGGCGTCCACGTCGAACTTCACGCCCTGGGCGAGCGGAAGGGTCGAGCCGTAATTGATCGTGTTGGTGGCGCGGCGCATATAGGCCTTCCAGGCATCCGAGCCCGATTCACGGCCGCCGCCCGTTTCCTTCTCGCCGCCGAAGGCCCCGCCGATCTCGGCGCCCGAGGGGCCGATATTGACGTTGGCGATGCCGCAATCGGAGCCGGCCGCCGACACGAAGGCTTCCGCCTCGCGCAGGTTGAGCGTGAAGATCGACGAGGAGAGGCCGGCGCCGACCGCGTTGTGCAGCTCGATCACTTCGTCGAAATCCGAATAGCGCATCACGTAGAGGATCGGCGCGAAGGTCTCGCGCGTCACCGGGCCGGTCTGGCTCGGCATCTCCACGAGCGCGGGCCGCGCATAGACGCCGTCGTTGGCCACATCCGTGTAGCGTCCGCCGCCATGCACCTTGCCGCCCGCCGTGCGGGCCTCGTCGAGGGCGCGCTCCATGCCGTCGAAAGCGGCCTTGTCGATCAGCGGGCCGACCAGCGTGCCCTCGGCGCGCGGATCGCCGATCTTCACGCTGCCATAGACCTTCACGAGGCGCGGCACGAGCTGATCGTAGACGCTCTCGTGCACGAAGAGGCGGCGCAGGGTCGTGCAGCGCTGGCCCGCCGTGCCCATGGCCGCGAAGGCGATGCCGCGCAGGGCGAGGTCGAGATCGGCCGAGGGAGCCACGATGGCGGCGTTGTTGCCGCCGAGCTCCAGGATCGCACGAGCGAAGCGCTCGGCAAGCTTCGGGCCGACCTGACGGCCCATGGCCGTGGAGCCGGTGGCGGAGAGAACCGGCACGCGGGTGTCCTCGACGAGGATCTCGCCGATCTCGCGGCCGCCGAGCAGCACCTCGCAGAGGCCTTCCGGCACGCCGCCATAACGCTTGGCGGCGCGCTCCACGATGGCATGCGTGGCGAGGGCGGTCAGCAGGGTCTTCTCGGAGGGCTTCCACACCACGCTGTCGCCGCAGACGAGGGCGAGGGCCGCGTTCCAGGACCACACGGCCACGGGGAAGTTGAACGCCGAGATGACGCCGCAGACGCCCAGCGGATGCCATGTCTCCATCATGCGGTGATCGGCGCGCTCGGTCGCGATGGTGAGGCCGTAGAGCTGGCGGGAGAGGCCGACGGCGAAATCGCAGATGTCGATCATCTCCTGCACCTCGCCGAGGCCTTCGGAGACGATCTTGCCGGCTTCCAGGGTCACGAGACGGCCGAGGTCGTCCTTCGCGGCGCGCAGCTCCTCGCCGAGAAGGCGGATGAACTCGCCGCGCTTGGGCGCCGGGACCTTGCGCCATGCCTTGAAGGCGGCATCGGCCCGGCCGATCGCGGCCTTGGCCTCCTCGGGCGTGGTCTCGCGCACATGGGCGATCACCTCTCCGGTGATCGGCGAGCGGGCCGGACGTCCGCCGGACGCGAAGGCGGTGTCCGGCACGCCGAGGCGCGCGAGAATGGCGCGGGCCTCATCCGCAACGGAAGCGGGCGCGGAGGATACGGGTTTCAGGCTCGCGGTCATGTCGATTCTCCCTGGATGCGGGTTTGAGGCTCCCCTGGGAAGCCCGCCGCCCTCGTTTGTCGCTGAAACGAAACGACGGCGGCTTTCATGCCACCGTCTTAATGCATGACCGGGAAATCTGGGAACTGCTTTTCCCGAATAGGGTCATGCCAAATTGTAAAGAACCCGAAAGGCTCGGCTCGACATGCTCTCCTCCCCCTTGTGGTGAGGAGTTGGAGGTGTGGGTGTTGGCGCTGAACTGGACCAGCGTAGCGCTCACACCCCCACCCCGGCTGCTTCGCAGCCACCCCTCCCCACAAGGGGGAGGGGACACTTTGCACCCGGTCGACCTGGGTGCTCCCTCATGTCCTCACGCCGCCGAGTCGAGGCGGATGTTCTTCACTGCCGGCTCGTGGCCTTCGTCCAGGCGCTCGCCCGCATAGACGCGGCCGAAGCGGTTGGCGAGGAAGCTGTCGAGGTCGATCTCCTCCTGGCGCACGAAACCCTGTTTCGGCAGCTTGCCCGCCACCAGCAGGTCGAGCATGGCGCAGATGCCGGCCGCGGTGGTCACCTGGATCGCGGTGCGCTGGATGCCGGCGACCTTCTGGCCATAGACGCTGCGGGCATAGGTCTCCTGCACGTAGCGGCCGCCGCGCTCGCCGGTCACGGTCACGAAGACGATGACCATGTCCTGCATGGTGGCCGGCACGGCGTTCTCCAGGATGTCCTTCAGCACCTCGCGACGGTTGCGCAGCTGGAGATCGTTGAGGAGCACCCGCATCAGGGCGCAATGGCCGGGATAGCGGATGGTCTTGTAGTTCAGGTTGCGCACCTTGCCCTCGAGGGTCTCGCACAGGGTCCCGAGGCCGCCGGAGGTGTTGAAGGCCTCGTAACGGGTGCCGTCGAGGGAGAACTCCTCCAGCTCTTCCATGGCCGGAACCTCGCGCAGGACGCCGTCGACCACCGCCTCGCAGCGCTCGATATACTCGTTGATGACGCCGTCCGTGCTCCAGGTGAGGTTGTAGGACAGGGCGTTCGACGGATATTGCGGCAGGGCGCCGACGCGCAGGCGCACCGTGTCGAGCTTGTCGAAGCGGCTCGCGATGTCATGCGCCACGATGGAGATGAAGCCGGGGGCGAGGCCGCATTGCGGGATGAAGGCCGTGGTGGCGCCCTCGGACAGTTCCTTCACCATGCGGGTGGTGGCCACGTCCTCGGTCAGGTCGAAGTAGTTCACGTCCGCGAGGCGCGCCGCCTGGGCCACATGGCCGGTCAGGTGATAGGGCGCGGCGCTCAGCACCGCGTAATGGCCCTTGAGCGCATTCTGCAGGGCGACCGCGTCACTGAAGTCGAGCTCGACCGTCTTGACGCCGTCCTTGGCCACCGCCGCGAGGGCCTCGGCGGAGGAATCCGCCACCGTGACGGCGTAGTCGCCCGTCTCGTGAAGCATGTCGACGATGGTGGAACCGATCTTGCCGGCGCCGATGACGAGGATCGAATGCATGAAAATCTCCCTGTGGTCTACCCAGAAAACGGCAAAGCCATGCAAAGCGCCATAGACATCCTGACGGAAAGCCGAGTAGATTTCGGCATATCGCCAATCTGACTGGTCATAATGATGCTCGATGCCACGGATCGCGCCCTGATCGCGCTCCTGCGGGAGAACGCCCGGATCGGCCATGCGGAGGCCGCGCGGCGCCTGAAGCTCTCCCGCACCACTGTGCAGGCCCGGGTCGAGAGCCTGGAGCGGCGGGGCGTGATCGCCGGCTATACCCTGCGCCTCGCCGAGGAGGTCGCAAGCCGAATGGTGCGCGCGCACGTGACCATCGTGGTGGCGCCCAAGGCCTCGGGCGGGGTCGTCTCCGCTCTCCAGCGCATGCCAGAATTGCGCGCGCTTCATTCGGTCGCGGGTGTCTTCGATCTTCTGGCGGTGGTAGAGGCTGAGGACGTTCCCTCCCTCGATGCCGCCATCGACAAGATCGGCGCGCTCGAAGGCGTGGAGCGCACGCAATCCTCCATCATCCTCTCAACGAAATTCGAACGATGACCTCTTCAGCCTCTCCTTCAGCCGATGTCGTGATCGTCGGCGGCGCCGTCATGGGCTCCTCCACGGCCTATCACCTGCTCGCCGATTCCGGCTTCAAGGGGCGCGTCGTCGTCATCGAGAAGGACCCGACCTACCAGCTCTCCGCCTCGGCCCTCTCGGCGGCCTCGATCCGCCAGCAATATTCGAGCGCGGTGAACATCCGGATCTCGCTTTATGGAATCCAGTTCCTGCGCAATATCGGGGAGCAGCTCACCGTCGACGGGGACCGGCCGGAGCTCGGGCTGAAGGAGGGGGGCTATCTCTATTGCGCGACGGAGGCGGGCGAGCAGATCCTGCGCGAGAACCAGGCCCTGCAGGCGGCCGAGGGCGCCGACATTCTCTATATGGAGCCGGCTGCGCTGAAGGAGCGCTTCCCCTGGCTCAATGTGGAGGATCTGGCCGCCGGCACCTGGGGCCGCTCGGGGGAGGGCTGGTTCGACGGCTGGGGCCTGCTTCAGGCCTTCCGCAAGAAGGCCCGCTCCCTCGGGGCCGAATACGTGAAGGGCGAGGTGGCGGAGATCGAGCGGGACGGTGGCACCATCGTGGCCGTGCGCCTGAAGGACGGCACCCGGATCGCCTGCGGAACGCTCATCAACTGCGCCGGCTCGGGCGGGCGCGCCGTGGCGGCCATGGCCGGCCTCGACATCCCGGTCCAGGCCAAGCGCCGCTACGTCTTCACCTTCTCATGCAAGGAGAAGGTCGAGAACTGCCCGCTGCTCATCGACACCTCGGGTGCCTATGTGCGGCCGGAAGGCGAGGGGCATTTCATCTGCGGCGCCTCGCCGGAAGCCGACATGGATCCCGACTGGTCGGATGCGGATCCCGCGTCCCAGGAGATCGATCATTCCTTCTTCGAGGAGTTCATCTGGCCGAACCTGGCGCACCGCGTCCCGGCCTTCGAGGCGATCAAGCCGGGCCGCGCCTGGTCGGGGCCCTACGACATGAGCCTGCTCGACCACAATGCAATCATCGGCCGGGCCGGAGGATATTCGAATTTCTACCTCTGCAACGGCTTCTCGGGCCACGGCCTGCAGCAGGCCCCGGCGGTGGGCCGGGGGCTGGCCGAGCTGATCGTCCATGGCGGCTACCGCACCCTCGATCTCTCCGAGCTCGGCTACGAGCGCGTGCTGGCGAACCGTCCGCTTCTTGAGCGGAACGTGATCTAGACCTTGCCTTCGTCGGATGAGCGATAGGCCCAGACCCGGCCGCCCCGATTCATGTGGCGCTGCATCAGGCCGGGCCGGTTCGGATCGGGGCGGGTGTCGACGGCCAGTTCGTTGACGCCCTCCCGGTCGGCCCGCTCGTCGCTGCGGCGGGCGCCGGTGCCGGTGCTTGTGGCCGCCCCCTGGTTCGACCGGGTCGCTTCATACGTCCGCAAGTCCGCAGTGCCGAGGTCGTCGGAGCCTTCGGCCATCAGGCCGGCGCCGGGCAGGGCGCTGGCATTGGTCACGCCGCCGGCCGCGCCGCCCGTGAGCCCAGCCCCCAAGGGAGCGCCCGCATCGGCTCCGGCCCGGCCGGTTCCGCTCTCGTTCAGCCATTCGCGGCTGCCGCCATCGAGATCGACCGGATCGAACATCTCCAGCACGCGCACGGCTTCCTCGACATAGTCCCGGTCGACCTGAGCGGCGATCAGGGTGTGATGCCGGCGGAGACCCTGCTCGAATATGCGCCGGTCGGATTCCGGCAGGTTCAGGACGTGGAGGGCTTCCATCGAGTCATCCCGGGCCGAGAGGCTGCGGAAGCCTGAAATAGAAGAGATCTCACGGGCTTCCGCGTTGCCGACCGCGACGATTCGGTTCTGGGCGATGCCCATCTCCAGCAGGGATTGAAGGGCCTGACGGGCCTGGGCGGGATCCCTGAACAGGGCTGCGATCATCTGGGGCATGGATCTCTTACCTTTGGATACTCCCTCAACGAAGAGGCGCTCCGGCCTGTTCCCGGGGCATGCCGTTAAGTCTTTTGGATGAAAGGGCTTCCATTTTGGAGCCGGCTATGATTGTCATGTTTTCGTCATAGAAGCGTCATCCGGCCTTAATGCAGGGGTGATGAACGACAAGAACATCCCGACGGGATGACATGGGAGAGATTACTATGATGAAGAAGTCACTCCTCGGCGCGCTGGCCTTCGGCCTTGCGACGAGCACCTCCGCCTTCGCCCAGACCGAGATCCAGTGGTGGCACGCCATGACGGGCGCCAATAACGAGGTCGTGAACAGGCTGGCGGACGAGTTCAACAAATCCCAGAACGAATACAAGGTCGTCGTCAGCTACAAGGGCCAGTATGCCGACACCCTGAACGCCGGCATCGCCGCGTTCCGCGCGGGCAACGCCCCCCACATCCTGCAGGTCTTCGAAGTCGGCACGGCGACCATGATGGGCGCCCGCGGCGCCGTGAAGCCCGTCTACCAGTTGATGGCCGAGGCCGGCGAGAAGTTCGATCCCAAGGCCTACCTCCCGGCGATCACCGGCTACTACTCTACGGCCAAGGGAGAGATGCTCTCCTTCCCGTTCAACTCCTCCTCGATGGTCATGTGGATCAACAAGGACGAGCTGAAGAAGGCCGGCGTGAACGAGATTCCGAAGACCTGGCCTGAGGTTTTCGAAGCCGGCAAGAAGCTCAAGGCAGCCGGCCACGACACCTGCGGCTTCTCGAACGCCTGGGCCTCCTGGGCCAATGTCGAGCAGTTCTCCGCCTGGCACAACATCCCCATGGCGACCAAGGCCAACGGCCTCGACGGCTTCGACACGGAGATGAAGTTCAACTCGCCGGCTCACATCCGCCACCTGCAGAACCTCGTCGACCTGCAGAAGGACAAGACCTACGATTATTCGGGCCGCGACTCGAAGAGCGAAGGCCGCTTCACCTCCGGCGAATGCGCGATCTTCCTGACCTCGTCGGGCTTCTACGGCAACGTGAAGGCCAACGCGAAGTTCGACTACACTTCGGTGCCGATGCCGTATTACCCGGACGTTCAGGGCGCTCCGCAGAACTCGATCATCGGCGGCGCGTCCCTGTGGGTCATGGGCGGCAAGTCGGCCAACGAGTACAAGGGCGTGGCCAAGTTCTTCGCCTTCCTGTCGGACACCGACCGCCAGGCCAAGCTGCACCAGGAATCGGGCTATCTCCCGATCACCAAGGCAGCCTACGAGAAGACCAAGGCTTCGGGCTTCTATGAGAAGAACCCGGTCCTCGAGACGCCTCTGAAGGAGCTGACCAACAAGGAGCCGACCGAGAACTCCCGCGGTCTGCGCTTCGGCAACATGGTCCAGATCCGCGACGTGATCTCCGAGGAGATCGAGGCGGCCCTCGCCGGCCAGAAGCCTGCCAAGGACGCCCTCGATGCGGCCGTCAACCGCTCCAACCAGATCCTGCGTCAGTTCGAGCGTACCGTCAGCCGCTAAGACGACCTGACAGCACGACTTTTCATCCCGGGCGGCCCCGCTGCCCGGGATGATCTTATAGATCCCCTTCGCAGACCGGTTGCCGCCGTCATCTGCCACCCATCATCCGGACAGCCGTAAACGCGATGGAAAAACGAGCTCATTTTTCAGGTTGGACACTGCCGCTTCTGCTGATTCTTCCGCAGATGGCCATCACCCTCATCTTCTTCTACTGGCCGGCCTCCCAGGCCATCTGGCAGTCCTTCCTGCGGGAAGACGCCTTCGGCCTCTCGTCCGAATTCGTCGGCTTCGAAAATTACATCTCGCTGTTCGAGCAGCCCGAATATTACCGGGCGATGGTCACGACCGCGATCTTCTCGTCGCTGGTCGCCTTCTTCTCGCTCGCCATCGCATTGCTTCTCGCGTCCCAGGCCGACAAGAACATCCGCGTGGCCCATGGCTTCAAGACCCTGCTGATCTGGCCCTATGCGGTGGCTCCCGCCATCGCGGGCGTTTTGTGGATGTTCATGTTCCACCCGACGCTCGGAACGCTCGGACGCCCGCTGAACGTCATGGGTTACAACTGGAACCCCATGCTCGACGGCAAGGATGCGATGACCCTCCTCGTGCTGTCCGCCACCTGGAAGCATATCAGCTACAACTTCCTGTTCTTCCTCGCCGGCCTGCAGGCGATTCCGAAGAGCGTGATCGAAGCCGGCGCCATCGACGGCGCGGGCCCGTTCCGCCGCTTCTGGACGATCGTCTTCCCGCTGCTGTCGCCCACCACGTTCTTCCTTCTCGTCGTGACCATCGTTTACGTGTTCTTCGAGACCTTCGGCATCATCGATGCGGTCACGGGCGGCGGGCCCGCCGGGCAGACCACCACTCTCGTCTACAAGGTCTATGCGGACGGCCGCCTCGGCGGCGATCTCGGCGGCTCGGCTGCCCAGTCGGTGATCCTCATGATCATCGTGATCGCGCTCACCGCCATCCAGTTCCGCTACGTCGAACGCAAGGTGCAGTACTGATGGTCGAGAATCGTCCCTTTGCCCAATTCATGGCCTATCTGACGCTCGCCATCGGCGTCGTCATCGTGGCCTTCCCGGTCTACCTGGCCATACTGGCCTCCACCTTCGATACGGCCACCATCATCAACGGCAACATGCCGTTGCTCCCTGGCGATCAGGCCGCCGAGAACTACAGCCGCGCGCTGTTCTACGGCGGAAAGCTCGCCCGCGAGCCCGTCGGGATGATGATGGTCAATTCCATGATCATGGCCCTGGGCATCGCCCTCGGTAAGATCCTGATCTCGATCCTGTCGGCCTATGCGGTGGTGTACTTCAAGTTCCCGTTCCGCAAGACCGCGTTCTGGGTCATCTTCATCACGCTCATGCTCCCGGTCGAGGTGCGCATCTACCCGACCTACAAGATCGTCGCCGATCTCGGCCTGCTCGACACCTACACGGGCCTCATCATGCCGCTGATCGCGTCGGCGACCGGCACACTGCTGTTCCGGCAGTTCTTCATGACGGTCCCGGACGAGCTGCTCGAAGCCTCGAAGATCGACGGCGCGGGCGCGTTCCGCTTCTTCAAGGACACGCTCCTGCCGCTCTCCATCACGACCATCGCGGCGCTCTTCGTGATCCAGTTCATCTATGGCTGGAACCAGTACCTCTGGCCGCTGCTGATCACGACCAAGAGCTCGATGCAGACCATCGTCATCGGCATCAAGAAGATGATTACGACGACGGACGCGCTCACCGAATGGCAGATCGCGATGACCACGGCCGTGCTCGCCATGGTGCCGCCGGTGCTGGTGGTGATCTTCATGCAGAGGCTCTTCGTGAAGGGCCTCGTCGAAACGGAGAAGTGACGCGGATCGCGCACGGCCCTCCCGGCTCCATGGCGGGAGGGCTCCTTCTCAGATTATTGGAATTTTCGCCCGATGCCCCATGCGGCGTGGGCAGCGACTAAAAGGAATGGAAGATGGCAGGGGTAACCCTCGATACGGTCAGGAAGATTTACGCGGGCAATGTGGAAGCCGTGAAGGGCGTGTCGCTCGGCATCGACGACGGCTCCTTCTGCGTGCTGGTCGGCCCGTCCGGCTGCGGCAAGTCCACGCTCCTTCGCATGATCGCGGGACTCGAGACGATTTCCGGCGGAGAGGTGAGGATCGGCGACCGCGTCGTGAACCAGGTCGAGCCGGCGGACCGCGACATCGCGATGGTGTTCCAGAACTACGCGCTCTATCCGCACATGACCGTCTACGACAACATGGCCTATGGCCTGCGGAACCGCGGCACGCCCAAGGACGAGATCGAGAAGCGCGTGAAGGAAGCGGCCCGCATCCTGGCCATCGAATCCTTCCTCACCCGCAAGCCGCGCCAGCTCTCCGGCGGCCAGCGCCAGCGCGTCGCCATGGGGCGCGCCATCGTGCGCAAGCCCCAGGTCTTCCTCTTCGACGAGCCGCTCTCGAACCTCGACGCCAAGCTGCGCGTCCAGATGCGCGTCGAGATCAAGCGCCTGCAGCGGGCCCTCGGCGTGACGTCGATCTACGTGACCCACGACCAGGTCGAGGCGATGACGCTCTCCGACAAGCTGGTGGTGATGTCCGGCGGCCAGATCGAGCAGGTCGGCAGCCCGTCGGACGTCTACCGCCGTCCCGAGACCCGCTTCGTCGCCACCTTCATCGGCTCGCCGCCCATGAACATCCTGCCCGGTAAGGTCGAAGGCCCCGGCCGCGTCTCGGTCGGCGGACAGTCGATCGTCGTGTCGGACATGCGCGACGGCCTCACCCCCGGTTCCGCCATCGAGGTGGGCCTTCGCCCCGAGGACGTGCAGGCGGGCAGCGCAGGATCCAGCGCGCTCTCGATGGATGTGGATTTCGTCGAGGAGCTCGGTGCCACCCAGCTCTTCCACGGCAAGGTCGCCGGCTCCGAGTTCGTCGTCCAGGCCTCCACCGGCCAGATCCCGGCGGACAGCCGCAAGCTGACCCTCGCGGTCGACCCGGCCAACGTGCACCTCTTCGATCCCCAGACCACGAAGCGTCTCGGCAAGATCTGATCAGCCGTTCCGGCCCGTTCGGACGAAGCACCCAGAGGCCCCGGGCATATGCCCGGGGCCTTTTACGCATGAGGCACCGGCAAGAGCATCGGATCCGGTGCTCCGCTCTATGATGCGCTGGCGGCTGCCATTGCCTGCTTCCCCGCCTTGGCCGCCCCGGCGGCGATGCCGGCCCACGGCCGGATTGTGCGCCCGTCAGGGCTCAAAAACCCGCAAACCCAAGCACTGCCAAGCTTTCAGCAACCTTGACGACTCACTCGGCTGTTCTTACATATAAGAACATATGGCGAACAAACGAACCATATCCTGGAATGCGGCCATGCGGGATCTCCGCAACGACCGAATGCGGAGGTCTGGTGTGCGCGAGGAAAGGCTACGGGCGACCGCAGGGCTTCGCTCCTCTTCCACCTTGAGTTCCTGGCGCGGGCGTTCGGGGCGCCGCTACATCGTCGGCGTTCATCCGCTCAACGAGACGGAGCTTCTGGACGTCACCAATGCGGTGATTCTCGCCGTGAAGCGCGACCGGTCCGGCCACGGCACCGTGGTCGACGCCGCGATGGCGGCATCCGATCCGAGCGAGCAGACCCGCATGCGCTGGCTCGCCAAGGTCCAGGGCCTCGGCGCCACCGAACTCCACATCCACCGCCTTGCCGAAACGGAAGACGACCGCCGCGCGATCTTCGAGGATCTGCGCGAGAACGCGCCTCAGGCCTCCTGATCGAGCGCCTCGACGATCCTGTGCAGCAGGGGATCGACCACGTGCATGCCGATGAGATGCTCATAGGTGCTGCGCACGTAATCGGGGTTGCGCCCGGAGATGCCCTGACCCTGGCGAACGAGCCTCAGGACATCGTCGTAGGACAGCCGGCCGGCATATTGCCGGTGGTTGCGGTCCACCACATAGGCGAGCGCCCGGATCCGGCGCGCATCGGCGAGGCGCACGGGCAGGTGCTTTTCCAGATAGACCGACGTGATTTGCTCCCGCTCGCGCAGGTACTGGATCGTGGCCTCGGCTTCCTCGGGTGCGACCCGGAAGGCCACCCCATGGCAGCGCCCGCCCCGGTCGAGGCCCATGACGAGGCCCGGATGCTCGGGCGTGCCGCGATGGACATGGGAGAAGACGCACAGGGACCGGTGATAGCCATGGAGATGGGCATGGGCCCGCTCGACGAAGGGGAAGCCCGGCCGCCACATGAGCGAGCCGTAGCCGAAAACCCATAAATCCTCCGTGAGGTCCCTCATGTCACCCCGCCCGAACCTTGCCCGCATCGGGCCTATAGCATCGAACCCAAAAGTGGGAACCACTTTTGGGACTGAATTCGATGCTTTGTCTCGTAATGAGCGCATCGTTCTCGCGCAAAAGTGCGGTCCACTTTTGCGCACGAGGCGCTAAGCAGTTAGGAAGCGCCAGCACAACAGGAGATCGCGCATGGATCAGGCAGCCCCGGAGGGGACCGCTCGCCGCAGTCGTTTCTGGCTCTACACGCCCTTCGTTCTGCTGCTTCTCCTCGCCGTCGCCTGGAGCATCGCCTGGTTCGCGATCCGCGGCCGCACGGTGGAGGCGCTCGACGGCTGGGTCGCGGCTGAGGCCAGGGCGGGGCGGCAATGGACCTGCGGCGACCGCACCATCGTCGGCTATCCGTTCCGCATCGAGGTCGTCTGCAATGGTCTCGACCTGAAACGGGGCGCCGTCACCGCCTCCTTCGGGCGCACCGAGGCCGTCGCCCAGGTCTATCAGCCGCGCCGGGTCATCCTGGAGGTGGCCGGCCCCCTGCGGGTGACCGACGGCACCGTGACGGTCAATGGCAGCTGGGGTCTCCTCCAGGCCAGCATCAATGCCTCGCAGAGCGGGCTGCAGCGCCTCTCGCTCGCCGCCGATGCGCCCCAGGTGACGATCACGGGCCTCGGCAGCGGCGAGATCACAGGGGCGGGCAGGCACCTGGAGCTTCATGTGCGGCCCAATCCCTCGCGGCGGGCCGAACTCGCCGGCGACGTGGCGGCCTCGGTGACGGAAGCCCGCATTCCGATTCTCGATGCCCTCGTGGGCGGCGCGGAGCCGACCAACCTGACCGCGGACCTCACCGTAACCCAGGCTGACGGCTTCAAGGGCGGCACCATCGCCGAGGAGCTGGAACTCTGGCGCAAGGCCGGCGGCAAGCTCGACATCCTGATGCTCTCGGCCGCCAAGGGCCCGCGCCAGATCGAGACCAAGGGCGCGCTGCGCCTCGACGATCAGCATCGGCCGGCAGGCGAGCTCACCGTCGCGGCGGCCGGCCTCGACGGCCTTCTCGGCAACCTGACCGGCGGGCGCGTCGGCGGCAATCTGCTCGGGATGCTGCTGGGGCAGGGTCCGCGGGCCAACCCGGCCCAGCCCAACGGGAAGCCGCAGCTCGCCTCCCTGCCGCCGCTGCGGCTCGAGAACGGCTTCCTGGCCATGGGCCCCTTCGTCATCCCGAACGTGAGGCTGCGGCCGCTCTATTGATCTCCCTCACGCCATCACCGGCCTTGTGCCGGCCATGGCGGGGGGAAAATGCGGACTTAACCCTTGTCGTCCCGCCGGCGGCCGAAATCCGGCTCCGGGGTTTCCTGGCCCGACGAGATGATGCCCCGCCGGATGGCCCGGGTGCGGGTGAAGAGGTCGAAGAGCTTGTCGCCCTCGCCCCAACGGATGGCGCGGGCCAGCAGCGCGATGTCCTCGTTGAGGCGGCCCAGCATTTCCAGCACGGCCTCCCGGTTGTGCAGGAACACGTCGCGCCACATGGTCGGGTCCGAGGCCGCGATGCGGGTGAAGTCGCGGAAGCCGCCGGCCGAGAACTTGATGACTTCGCCCTGCGTGACGGTTTCGAGGTCCGCCGCCGTGCCGACGATGTTGTAGGCGATCAGGTGCGGCACATGGCTGGTGATGGCGAGCACCAGGTCGTGGTGCTGCGCGCTCATCACCTCCACGTTGGACCCCATGGCCTCCCAGAAGGCGCGCACGCGATCGGTCGCCGCCTCGTCGGTTCCGTCCGGCGGCGTGAGGATGCACCAGCGATTGTGGAAGAGGGTCGCGAAGCCCGCATCCGGCCCCGAATGCTCGGTGCCCGCCACCGGATGGGCGGGCACGAAAGACACGCCCTGCGGCAGGTGCGGCTGCACCTGCGCGATCACCGAGGCCTTCACCGAGCCCACGTCCGACACGATGCAGCCGGGCTTCAGGCCGGGCTTCATCGCCTCGGCCACCTTGCCGCAGACGCCGACCGGCACGCACAGGATCACGAGATCCGCGTCCCGCACGCCCGCCGCCACGTCCGTGGTCGCCTCGTCGGCGATCCCGAGCTCCCGCACGCGCTCGACCACCTGCTCGCTCGCATCGACGGCGACGATCCTGCGCGCGAGGTTGAGATGCCGGCTCGCGCGGGCGATGGACGAGCCGATCAGGCCGAGGCCGATGAGGGCGATGCGCTCGAAGAGCGGCTGTTCACGCGGGGGGCCGAGACGTTCAGGCATGCCGGCCGCCCAGGAAATCGCGCAAGGCCGCCACCACGAGACCGTTCGCCTCCTCGTCGCCCACCGTCAGGCGCAGGGCATGGGGAAGGCCATAGGCATCGATCCGGCGCAGGATCAGGCCGCGGCCGGAGAGGAAGGCGTCGGCGTCCTTCGCCGTCCGTCCCTCTTCCTGGGGGAAGTGGATGAGCAGGAAGTTCCCGACGCTCGGCGTGACCTTGAGGCCCAGGGCCTCGATCTCGCGGGTGAGCCAGGCGAGCCACTTCTCGTTGTGCTCCACGGCCCTCGCGATATGTGCCTCGTCCTGGATCGCCGCGATGCCGGCCGCCATGGCCGGGCCGCTGACGTTGAAGGGGCCGCGGATGCGGTTGACGGCGTCCGCGATGTGGGAAGGCGCCACCATCCAGCCGAGGCGCAGGTTGGCGAGGCCGTAGATCTTCGAGAAGGTGCGGGTCATCACCACGTTCTCGGAAGTGGCGACGAGCTCGAGGCCCGATTCGTAGTCGTTGCGGCGGACATATTCCGCATAGGCCGCGTCGAGCACCAGCACCACATGGCGCGGCAGGCTCGCGTGCAGGCGCTTCACCTCGTCGAAGGGGATGTAGGTGCCGGTCGGGTTGTTGGGATTGGCCAGGAAGACGATCTTCGTCCTGTCCGTCACCTTGGCGAGGATCGCGTCCACGTCGGTGCGCAGGTCCTTCTCCGGCGCCACGACGGGCGTGCCGCCGGCCGCCAGGATGGCGATGCGGTAGACCAGGAAGCCGTGCTCGGTGAAGATGCCCTCGTCGCCGGGTCCCACATAGGCATGGGTGATCAGCGCGAGGAGCTCGTCCGAGCCCGCGCCGCAGATGATCCGGTTGGGATCGAGACCGTACCGCGCCGCGATGGCCTCGCGCAGCTTCGTGGCGGCCCCGTCCGGATAAAGCTCGAGATGATCGAAGGTCCGGATCGCCTCGAGGGCCTTCGGCGAGGGGCCGAGCGGGGTCTCGTTCGAGGAGAGCTTATGGACCTTGGCAACCCCTGCGGCCTTGCTCTTGCCGGGCACATAGGCGTCGATCTGCATCACGCCGGGACGGGGTTGGGGACGAGCGGACATCTTGAGTTCCTAGCAATCGGTCAGGTGAGACAGGCTCTAGCGCAGCTTCATGTTCATTTCACGTGGAAACGTTCGGCATGGCTGCCGATCTCGGCGAGCTGGGCGAGGCTCGCGCCCGCCCTGGTGAGGGCCTGGCGCAGCTGCGCCGGCTCGACGGCGCCGGGCACGGCGATGAGCTCGGAAAGGCCGTTGGTGTCGGCCGCGCTCGCCACCACCTCGCCGCCGAGCTGGGCCAGCGCCTCGTTGGCGCCCTTGTGCCAGCGCTCGAACTGGGCGGCATAGAGCACCACGTCGCGCACGGCCGCATCGGTCAGGGGCTTCGAGATCACGAAGACCGGGGTCCCGGCCGGATGGTCGGGGCGCTCGATGAAGGGCAGGCGCGCGATGATCTTCGGGCGGCGCTTGTCGGAGAGCGTGCGCCACCAGGCGCCACTGGTGGCGCCCTGGTCGAGCCGGAAGATGCCGAGATCGCCGCGGGACGCCGCCACCGCCTCGATCACCGCCGCGGCGCTCGGATGGGTGATGTAGGGCACCGTGAAGCCGAAATGGAAACGGGCCGAGTCGCGCATGGGCGCATCGCCGCCGGACACGTCCGCATGGACCGCGTAGTTCGACTGGACATAGGTGAAGGTGCCGATGATCACCCGCCAGATGCTCTCCACGGTATCGAGCGGGAGCAATCCCTGGTGGCGCTCGGCCAGGGCCTTCATCATCGAGGCCTCGCGCCCGGGACGGAAGGCGGAGCTCAGGCCCGCCTGAGAGGCCTTCTTGGACGCGATCAGCCGGTCGATGATGGTGCCGCGCTCCATGAGCAGCCGGTGCATGGCCTCGTCGATGCGGTCGATCTCCTGGCGCAGTTCGGCAAGGGAGGGAGCGGGCTTCTCGGTGGACATCGCGCGGGATCCTCGGGGCGGGCGCCCTTCTTTGACGGTTTTGGCCCGGCTTGTCATCATCGATTGCGCAACCGGTTCGCGGGCCGGCCCTGATGCAGGGAGAGGCCTGTCAGACCTTCGACAGGGAGGTCTCGGAGGCGGAGGCGGGGCCGAGGCCCAGCTCCTTCCGGCCCTCCTCCAGCAACCGGTTGGACGAGCCCTCCACCCTGTCCTGCAGCAGCTTGAAGAATTCCTCGCGCGGCAGGCCCGGCGCGATGGGGTCCAGCACTTCGATCCGCACCGTGCCGGGACGGCGGATGAACTGGCGGCGCGGCCAATAGAGGCCCGAATTCATGCCGACCGGAATGCAGGGAAAGCCGAGATTCTGGTAAAGATGGGCCACGCCGTACTTGTAGGCCGGGGCCGCGCCCGGCGGGCGGCGGGTGCCTTCGGGAAAGATGATGATCTGGCGGCCATGCTGGGCCTCGTCCTTGGCTCGCGCCGTCATCTGGAGCAGCGCGAGCGATCCCGCCCTGCGGTTGACGGGCACGCAGCGCGCCTTCGCCAGATACCAGCCGAAGAAGGGGATCCACATCAGCTCGCGCTTCAGGATGTAGGTGGGGTCGTCGAGGATCGTCACCAGGGCGAAGGTTTCCAGGAACGACTGGTGCTTGGCCGCCACCAGGGCCCCGCCCGGCGGGATCTTCTCGCGACCCGTGATCACGACCCTGGTTCCGGCGATCACGCGCAGGAGCCAGAGCGAGGTCCGGCCCCACATCTTGACCAGTTCCATGAACATGCGGCGTGGCACCAGGACGCCCGGGATCAGGATGATCAGCCACAGGACCAGGTTGGCGTAGAAGGCGACGTTGAACAGCAGGGAGCGGACGATCAGCATGGCTTCTTGAAAACGAAAAGCGGAGCATCGTGCTCCGCGGGCGCGGCACCTTAATCGGTTTTCCGGGAGTTCTCTAGCGCCAGAGCGGATCGGCGACGACCTGCGCCTTGATGGGCGCCCCGCCGCTGATGATCTTCGCCACCGAGGAGTTCTCCGGATCGGCCTCGAAGCGGGTCCGGACCCAGACGGCCAGGAACTTCAGGTATTCGGTGAAGATCACCCTGGCCACGGCCGGGTTGTGCCACCACTCGTGCGGATCGATGGTCGCCGCGACCGGATAGGCGATCTTCTGGAGGTTCGGCAGGACGTGGTCGAGCTCCACCAGGGTGCGCGGCATGTGGTAGTTCGAGGTGACCACGATGATGGTGTCGAACCCGTTCGCCTCGGCCCAGCGCCTCGTCTCGATGGCGTTGCCGATGGTGTTGCGGGCCCGGTAATCCAGATCGACGCAGCAATCGAAGAGCCGCCGCTGGCCGGGATTGAGCCGGGCGATCTGGTCCCGGCTGGTGTTCTCGTTGACGCCGGAGATCAGGAGCCGCTTGGCATAGCCCTTGGCGAGAAGGTCGATGGCGTCGCCGATGCGCTGCGCCCCGCCCGTCATGGCCACGATGCCGTCGGCCCGGGTTTCGGGCGGCTGCTCGAACCGGTCGAGGTGATAGACGAAGCCCAGGAAGCCCAGGAAGCCGATGAGCGCGACCGCGATGCAGATCCGAAATCCGACAGTGAGCAGTCGGCTCGCCAGGGAGCGCCGGACCGGCTGCTTAGCCGATGGCGGCATGGACCAGCCCCAGCCCAAGGCTTCGGTGGACTCCATGGCGCCCGGCGCACTCCAACTCTGCGTTCGCGAAGTCATCCTGGACGACATTAATGGAGATTGCGGCAATGGAGAGGCAATCCCTCGGGTTCAGATCAACTGTCAACATCACCCATTTTCGTTAAGAAAGCGTCTCACGGTCAAGCGGGAGACGATTCCGGCGATGAGCGCGACGAGGAGCGCGATGAGAACCACCACCGCGTAACCCCTCCAGCTGATGGTGAAGGCCCCGAAAAGCGCCTCGAGCTGGTCGCCCGTGGGACTGGCACGCAAGGAGCGGGTGACCATGCCCAGGATCAGGGTGAGGACCATGGCGGAGGCCGCCCCGATGGCGCTGCCGCGCAACCCCAGGCGGAAGAAGCGGCGCTGGAACTCCTTGGCGATGAAATCGTCGTTCGCGCCGACGAAATGGAGCACCTCCACCACCTCCCGGTTCCCGGCCATGGCGCCTCTCGTGGCGAAGATGACGGCCAGGGCGGCGGCGATGAGCACCAGGGCGACCAGGAACACGCCGACGCCGATGATCGTGTTGGCCATGGTCGAGAGTCGGGACACCCAGAGAGCATGGTCGTCGAGGGTCGCGCCGGGCACGTCGCGCTGCAGGGCCTGGCGCAGGGGAGCGAAATCGGGCTTCGCGCCTTCCATGATCTTGATCACGATCAGGCGGGGAACCGGCAGGTCCTTGAAATCGAGCCCGGACCCGAGCCACGGCTCGAGCAGGCGCTCGGATTCCTCCCGGGAGAAGGCCTGGGCCTGCTCCACGCCCGGCGCCTGCCGGGCGAGCGCCACGGCCCGCTCCACGTCCTGATCGATGGAGCGCTGGGGGTTGGGACGGATCTGGATCGTGACCTCGCGGGCGATCTCCGAGCGCCATTGGGCGGAGGAGGCCGAGACCAGCTCGGCCCCGCCTGCGCAGAGCGCGGCCAGGAAGGTCAGGATGGCGATGACGGCGGCGAGCGCCTGACCGCCGGCCGAATCCACCGGCACGAGCGGGGCGTTCCGGCTTAAGGAGGCGGGCAGGGGGCGCTTCTGCCCGTCGGGGGAGGCAGCCTTCCTCGGGCGGGATCGGGACGCGGCGCTCATCCGGCTCACCCGTCGATGTGCAGCCGGCCGTCGCCGAGCACGAGGCGGCGCACGTCGAGCTGATCCATGAGGCTGAAGTCGTGGGTCGCGATGACCACGGAGGTCCCGAGCCGGTTGAGCTCGATGAAGAGGCGCAGCAGGCGGCGGGCGAGGGAGGGGTCCACGTTGCCCGTGGGCTCGTCCGCGAGCAGGAGGTCCGGGCGCACGATCAGCGCGCGGGCGATGGCGGCGCGCTGCTTCTCGCCGCCGGAGAGCACGGGCGGCAGCATGTGCATGCGGTCGCCCAGGCCGACCCAGCGCAGGAGCTCGACGACCTCGGCCCGGTAGCTCGATTCATCCTTGCCCTGGACCCGGAGCGGCAGGGCCACGTTCTCGTAGGTGGTGAGGTGGTCGAGCAGGCGGAAATCCTGGAAGACCACGCCCATGCGGCGGCGAAGGCCCGTCAGCTCCTCCTTGGAGATCCGCGACACGTCCTCGCCGAAGAGCGAGATCAGGCCGCGGGTCGGCTTGACCGACATCAGGATGAGCCGCAGGAGCGTCGTCTTGCCGGCGCCGGAGGGGCCGGTGAGGAACTGGAAGGAATTGGGCTCGATGGAGAAGGTCAGGTCGCGCAGGACCTCGGGGCCCATGCCGTAGCGTACGCCCACGTTCTCGAAGTGCACGGCCGGAGCCGCGCCTCCATCGTCGTCCTCGTCGTAAAGCGCTCTCACGCGTGCTCAAGCCATCCTTGGAGTTTGTCGGTTCTTATAGGCGGATGAAGACCGCGATTCGCTCTCTTATCGCCCCGGTATGGTTAGCAAGCCATAAACTTGCGGGACCGGGACGGGAAGCGAGCGTTTCGCGGGACATTGCCGCAGGAGGGGAGTGAAGATGAGGCGGCGCCCTTCACGTCATCGTCGGAACGGCCGGAACAGGCCCGGCCGTGGAGCGGGCCAGGTCGCCACGGCAAGCGCCTCCTTACCCCCGAAACCCGCAAGTCCGTTTGACATCCTCGCCCAAGCATGGTCGTGAAGGGACAAGCCCAAAAGGCTTTCGTATTCTATGCTGGATTGATGACGATGAGCACTGCACCCCGCATCCGGGTTCTCTTCGACGAAGACACGATCGCCAAGCGCAACGAGGCGCTGGCCCGGGAGATCGCAGCCGACAAGCCCGAGAACCTGCTCGTCGTCGCCGTGCTCAAGGGCAGCTTCATGTTCGCCGCCGACCTGATCCGCGCCCTTCACCGCACCGGGCTGACGCCGCAGGTCGAGTTCGTTCACCTGTCGAGCTATCTCGACGGAACGGTCTCCACCGGCAACGTCACCATCCTGCGCGACGTGGAAAGCGACGTTCGCGGCCGCGACGTGCTCCTGGTGGACGACATCCTGGAATCCGGCCGTACGGTCACCTTCGCCAAGGACCTGCTGATGGCCCGCGGCGCCAAGAGCGTGAAGACCGCCGTGCTGCTGGAGAAGCCCGGCAAGCGCGCCGTGCAGATCCATCCGGACTATGTGGGCTTCACCTGCCCGGACGTCTTCGTCGTCGGCTACGGCATGGACGTGGCCCATTCCTACCGCCAGCTGCCCTTCGTCGGCGTGGTCGATCACCTGGACGACAGCCCGGACCTGTTCGACAAGCCGGAATAGGCACGGTTCCGGATACACGGCCCTCATCCTGAGGAGCAGACAAAGTCTGCGTCTCGAAGGAGGGTCCAGTGCTCTCTTGAGCCGCCTCGCCCTTCGAGACGCTTCGCTCCTCAGGGTGAGGCTGTTCGGGGGATGCGAGCCTCACCCGTTCAGCCGCCAGATCGTCCCGTTGAGCGCGGTCGCGTAGGCGACCCAGGCGAGATAGGGCACGAGCAGGAGGGCCGCGGCGCGGTCGAGCCTCCAGAAGGCGCGGATCGTGGCCAGGATCGCCACGATCAGGGCGGCGATGACGACGAGCCCCGCGAGCGGGCTCTTCCCGCCGAAGAAGGCGAAGGACCAGAGCCCGTTCAGGACCAGCTGCCCGAAGAAGGCGACGATCGCCATCGACCGGCCGGGCCGGCTCTCCGGGATGCTGAGGATGCGCCAGAGCGCATAGGCCATCATGGCGTAGAGCAGGGTCCAGACGACCGGGAAGGCCCAGTTCGGCGGGGTGAAGGCGGGCTTCTGAAGACCCGCGTACCAGTCCGGGATGTTCGGCTGCGTGACGAGGCTCGCCGACACGGCCACCGCGAGCACCGGCAGAACGGCGACCAGGAATCGCGGCAGCCGCGGCATTGCATGGCTGCCCGGCACAGTTTGGTCTGTATGCATGCTCGAAATCCCTTTATGAGATGCGCGTCGATTTTCCAGTGACGAAACCTGTCACGCTTGCGGAGGTTCCCCCATGTCGTCATCGCGTTCCCCATGGTCGAAGCGCAGCCTGACCGCTCAGGCCATGGGCCATGTGGATCCGATCACGAAAGCGATCGTGCCGCCGATCCATGTGACGACCACCTATATCCGCGACGAGGACAATGCTTATTCGTCCGGCTTCGTCTATGGCCGGCCGGACAACGCGACCATCCGCGAGGCCGAAGAGGTTCTCGCCATGCTGGAGGAGGCCGAGGCCGGCGCCCTCCTGTTCTCGTCCGGCATGGCGGCGGCGACCGCCGTGTTCCAGGCCCTCGATCCGGGCGACCACATCGTGGCCTCCAAGGTCATGTACTGGGCCCTGCGCAGCTGGTTGACGACGGAGGCGGTGCGCTGGGGCCTCAAGGTCGATTTCGTCGAGACCGACAACCTCGATTCCTTAAAGGCCACCGTAAGGCCCGGCGAGACCAAGCTGGTCTGGATCGAGACGCCCTCGAACCCGCTCTGGACCGTTACCGACATCGCGGCCGCCGCCGGGATCGCCCATGCGGCGGGCGCGCGGCTCGCGGTGGATTCCACCACCGCCTCGCCGTTCCACACACGGCCCCTGACGCTCGGCGCCGACATCGTCATGCATGCGGCCACCAAGGTGCTCAACGGCCATTCCGACGTGGTGGCGGGCGCGCTCGCCGGCGCCAGGGTCGATGAATTCTGGACGCGGATCGCCTCCATCCGCAAGATGCAGGGTGCGATCCTCGGGCCCTTCGAGGCCTATCTCCTCATGCGCGGCATGCGCACGCTCCATGTGCGGGCGGCCGCGCAGGCCAGGAGCGCGCTCGATCTCGCGCAGCGCTTCTCCGATCACCCGAAGGTCGCCCGCGTGCTCTATCCCGGCCTGCCGCAGCATCCCGGCCACGACATCGCCGCCCGGCAGATGGAGAGCGGCTTCGGCTACATGCTCTCGATCCAGGTCTCGGACGGCGCGGCGGCCGCGATCCGCGCCGCCGCGCGGGTCGGCCTGTGGAAGCGGGCGACCTCGCTGGGCGGCGTCGAGAGCCTGATCGAGCACCGCGCCTCCATCGAGGGGCCCGGCACCCCATGCCCGCCGGACCTCCTGCGCCTCTCCACCGGCATCGAGGACGTGGAGGACCTTTACCGGGATCTCGACGAGGCTCTGCGGGGCTGACCCTCTTTCCCCTCTCCCAGGCGGGAGAGGGAGAAGTGCTGCGCCCCTTAGCCAGCTATCTTGATCCTGTCACAATACCTGTGCTTCTCTCGGCTATAGGCGAACGCATTTCGCAAAAACACGCCGAGGGAAGACCATGACCCACTCCATCACCCGCCGCCACGCCCTGCAGACCGGCGTGGCCGCCGCCGCTGTCGCTGGCTTGCCCCGGTTCGCCCAGGCGGCCGGCCCGGTTGTGAAGCTCCGCATCCTGGAGACCACCGACCTCCACGTGAACATCTTCCCTTACGACTATTACCGCGACGCGGCCGACGACACGGTGGGGCTTGCGCGCACCGCGACCCTCGTGAAGGGCGCCCGGGCCGAGGCCAGGAACAGCCTGCTCTTCGACAACGGCGACCTGATCCAGGGCTCGCCGCTTGGCGACTTCGTCGCCTATCGTCGCGGCATGAAGGCGGGCGACGTGCATCCCATGGTGGCCGCCATGAACGAGCTCAACTACGATTGCGGCACACTCGGCAATCACGAGTTCAACTACGGCCTCGAGTTCCTTCAGAACGCGCTCGGCGCGGCGAAATTCCCGCTGGTCTGCGCCAATGTCATCAAGGCGAACGGCGAGACCCTGCTCAAGCCCTGGCTCGTGCTCGACCGCGAGTTCGTCGATGAAGCCGGCGCCAAGCAGAAGCTCAAGGTCGGCGTGATCGGCTTCGTGCCGCCGCAGATCGTGCAGTGGGACAAGTCGCATCTCGACGGCAAGGCGACCACCATCGACATCGTCGATGCCGCCAGCAAGCACGTGCCGGATCTCAGGAAGGCGGGCGCCGACATCGTCGTGGCGCTCTGCCATTCGGGCATCGCGGGCGGCGAGCGCAAGGGCGGCGAGGAGAACGCGGCGCTGCATCTGGCGAAGGTCGACGGCATCGACGTGATCCTCACGGGCCACCAGCATTTCACGTTCCCGGGCGGCAAGGAGTTCAACAACATCCCCGGCGTCGACGTGAAGGCCGGCACGCTGCATGGCAAGCCCGCCGTCATGGCGGGCTTCTGGGGCAGCCATCTCGGCCTCATCGACCTGGAGCTGACGAAGGACGGCAATGCCTGGAAGGTCGCGAATTTCCGCACCGAGGCGCGCCCGATCTACGATCGCGTCGACCGCAAGGTCGTCGCGAAGGTGGATTCCGACGCGGCCGTGATGGCGGCCGCGCAGGCGGGACACGACGCGACGCTGAAATACGTGCGCGAGCCCGTCGGTACGACGGCCGTGCCGATCCACTCCTACTACTCGCTCGTGTCCGACGACGCCTCGGTGAAGCTCGTGGCCGAGGCGCAGGCCTGGTATGTGGCGGATCAGCTGAAGGCCTCGCCCTTCAAGGACCTGCCGATCCTCTCGGCGGCCGCGCCCTTCAAGGCCGGCGGGCGCGGCGGCCCGAACTACTTCACCGAGATCAAGCCGGGTCCGCTCGCCATCAAGGACATGGCGGATATCTACATCTATCCGAACACGATCCGCGTGGTGAAGATCACCGGCGCGCAGGTGCGCGAATGGCTAGAGCGCTCGGCCGGCATCTACAACCAGATCGACGTGGCGAAAGGCGGCGAGCAGGAACTCATCAATCCCAAGTTCCCGGCCTACAATTTCGACGTCATCGCCGGCGTGCAGTACAGGATCGATCCCACTCAAGCCTCGCGCTACGACGACAACGGCAAGGTCGTGAATCCCGATGCGCACCGCATCAAGGACCTGACCTACAACGGCAAGCCCGTGACGGACGATCAGCCGTTCATCGTGGTGACGAACAACTACCGCGCCGGCGGCGGCGGCAATTTCCCCGGCGCCGACGGCACCACCATCGTGTTCGAGGCGCCGGACCTGACCCGCGACGCGATCATGCGCTACATCGTCGAGAAGAAGGAAGTGTCCCCGAAGGCGGACGGCTCCTGGTCGCTCGTCGCCCCGGCCGGCGTCACCATGACCTTCACCACCGGCCCGAACGCCGCCAGTTACCAGCCGGCCGGCATCAAGGTCGAGAAGATGGGTGACGCACCGGAAGGCTTTGTGAAGTACAAAATCGTGAGCTGAGGGTTCACGCAGGCGACATGCGAAGCGGCCGGGGTGATGCCCGGCCGTTTTGATTCGAGGATGTGAATGACGTTAGGTAATGCATCGCTGCGACAGATGGTGCGTCAATTTGGCTATAGGCGATGAAAGGAGATGTTGTCTTGCCTCATGTGCTTGATCGTGAAGCAAGAATTTCCTGCGCGATGCGAGGATCTTCTGATGAAGGAATCGTCGCCTCTGCCGATTGAGCAGAGTTTAACCTCGCATTAACCAGCGCCTCTTGGAATGATGGCGTCACATCCATTTGATCCTCGATTTTATTCTGATTCTTTGATGATTGTTCTTCTTCGTCGATTGTCCTCGATTCTGCTCGCATCGATCGCGATGTCGACGGTCGCCGTCGCCAACGAGGATGAGATCTGGAGCGGGAAAATCACTTCGAAAATCACCTCCACGTGGCTCGACAATCATGTGGCGGCCAGGCGCGCAAGCCGTCCATACTACTCACCTGTCCTGAATCGCACGCAGGTCTGGACGAACGGCATCGGGCGCTTCGACAGGCATGCCTTCCTGCCGACGAATCTCGACCGTGCGGTCGGCGCGAAGCTGCAGCCGTTTCAGGACTACAATTTCCTGCTCGGAACGGAACTGATCCATGGGGGCGGCGAATCGGCCTTCCTGTCGGCGAGGTCGAGCTGGGAGGCCTTTCTGAAGCGCAAGTGGGAGCCTCTCGGCGTGACGTTAGGCCTGTCGACCGCGGGTTTCCTCGACAGCGTCCAGAACGGCTATTCGCAATCCATCAGCGGCACCATGGGAATTCCGCTCGACCTGTCTCTTCAGACATGGAGCACGGAACTGCGCCTGTCGCCCAGTATGAACCTGGATAGCCTGAGCGGTGACATCAGCACCGGCCTTCGCTCCGAGATCGTCGGCCAGACCCGGCTGACCGCTCCGACGGATCGCTTCCGGTCGGATCTCAATGTCAGGCTGGGCTACGGCGTCGCGCCCAATACCAGGCCCGTCGCCTCCGCGACGCTGGAGCTGAGGGTCTCGCCGAATCTCTAGCGCATCCTGCGAAAAGGCGGACCCACTTTTCACGTCCGATGGTCTGAAGCCGCGCGAGACATCATGACCCGCTTTTTCGTCTTGCAGCGTCACAGAACCGAGACGATCCGGCGCTATTCACGCCGCATGATGAACCGCTTCAGCAACGACAGCGTCGATGAGCGCCTGGACGCGGAGGATTGCTCCCTCCACTGTCCCGGCTGGTTCCATGTGTTTCTGGCAGGCCTGGGCCTGTTCGGCCTGATCGGATACGGCATCCTGGGATAGGCGCGCGCCAATCTCCGTTCCAGGTCCGGGCAGCGATCTCTCAAAAGCCGCATTGTTGCTCTAGGTCGGGAGCATCAGCCTCATTGGATCGGCTGGTGTCCTTTCAGGCGCAATCCTGCCCTCGAAGCGCACATGATTTCGAGGTGAACCATGAAGACACGATTATATTCGTCACACGGCTATCAGGCTCTTGTCGTCAATCGATCGACAGGCGATTTCGCGACGCACCACCTGAACAGCGACGATCCTGAATTCGCCTTTGAATGGGCCCGCTGCCTGGCCCAGTCGTGCAGGGTGGAGCTGTGGCACAATGCTCAGCTCGTCGGATCTTTCCCGCCCATGGCGGAAAGGGCTGCGAAGAGTCTCGGCTAGAGCATTTTTCGGCGAAGTGGACCCGGTTTTCGCTGACGCGGCCCTCCGGGTCCGCACCAACGATGCGCTGTCTAAGAAGTGGAGCATCGGATTCGATCCCAAAAGTGCAAGTCCACTTTTGGGTCCTATGCTCTGGAGCATCGTGCGGATATGGCCTCTGTTGAGATCCTTCACGGCAAGGGGATCAGGTCGCTCACGGTCTCCGGCTTCGGCTCCTTGCCGAGGCGCCGGCGCTTGGCCAGGATGACGGTCCCGTTGAGCTCGCCGCCGAAGAGGAAGATGGCGCTGAGCGTGTAAAGGAAGATCAGGGCCACCATGGCGGTCGCCAGTCCCCCGTAGGTCGAGGCATAGGCGCCGGGATAGAATTCGAGATACCAGCTGAAGGCGAAGCCGCCGAAAAGCCACAGGGCCAGCGTTACGCCCACCCCCGGCAGCACGGATCGAAAACGCCGCCGCCCCGCAGGCACGAGCTTGTGGGCGAGCAGGAGGCCCGCCACGATCACGATGGTGGCCACCCCGATCCGCAGGAAGGCGATCAGCCCGTCGAAGGGCTTCAGGGCCGGAACCCAGGAAAGCGCGCCACGCCAGATGAAGGGGCCGAGCACGACGAGCAGCGCCAGGGCGAGCAGCATCATGGCGCCGGCGATCACGAAGGCGATGGATTCGAGCCGCGTCAGCCACCAGGCGCGGGTCTCGCGCACCCCATAGGCGCGGTTGAGGCCGACCCGGAGGCTCTCCACCCCGCTCGATGCGAAATACAGCGCCAGCACGAGACCCAGGGTGAGCACGTCGCTGCGCCGTCCGGTGAGAATGGTGTGGACCTCGTGAGCGATCGGCCCGGCGACTTCCTGCGGCCAGGCCTCGAGGATGATGTCCGCCACCTCGTCCGCGAGCGAGCCCGTCCCGAACAGGCTCGCCATGGCGGTGACCAGGATCAGGAACGGGAACAGCGAGGTGAGGACCGAGAGGGCGATGTGACTGGCAATCGCCCAGGCATCGTGCAGAACGAAGCGGGTGGAGGCGATGGCGAAGAGTTCGAGCCAGAGGCGAAGGCGGTTCAAAAGACGAGTCTCCAGGCTGCTGGAGATGGTGCGGCGCAAGCCAAGGGCAAGGAACCGGCGCCGGCGCGACCGGCAAGGGAATCGGGGGTGTGGGACCGCATGCGCAAAGTTCTTCCGCTCCTACCAGTCGACTACTAGCGTATCGTGCGAAAAAGTGGATCCGGTTTTTCGCACTCAACGATACGCTCTTCAAAGAGTGGAGCATCGGATTCAATCCCAAAAGTGGATTCCACTTTTGGGTCCGATGCTCTAGAGCTGTTTCCACTGGCGTGGAATCAGCTCTCTTCTTTGTTGTGCCGCATTTTTTGACGGCGAACCGGGTCCACTTCGCCGAAAAATGCTCTAGCGCATCGTGCGAAAAGTGGCCCCGGTTTTTCGCACCCAGCGATGCGCTCTTTATAGAGGGGAGCATCGGATTGGATCCCAAAAGTGGTTTCCACTTTTGGGTCCGATGCTCTAGAAGAGGGAACGCGGATCGACAAAGGCCGAGGTTCGGGCCTACAAGCCGCTGATCCATTCCCGCGTCGAGCCCTCTGCCCCGGCCATGAACCCCAATGTCTTCGCCCGCCTTGCGCCGCCCCTCTTCGTG